>NZ_JBSFVZ010000001.1:0-300732 GCF_053592575.1 Streptomyces sp. NPDC002640
TTTCCGTTCCGATTTCCTCGGTGCTTTCCAGTTCCAGCACCACTTTCGCGGCGCTTTTCCTTTCCGGCGGTTCCGACTCTATCAGACCCTTTCGGTGTCTGATTCCCAGTCAGCGGGAGTTGTCTTCCGGGCTGTTGGGCCCTTCCGACGTCTCAAACCTTAGCGGATCTTTCCCGTGGTTCCCAATCGGGTCCTATTCGGAGCCGACGGAGAGACCGCGAGCCCACGGAATTGAATTCCGGGCGCGCCGAAAATAATCCCGCAGGGAGTGATCTTGCTGTGGTGTGAGTGCCGCTGAGAGCGGCGGACGGCTGCCGGGGAACCGTGACGGCTCGGCGGCAACTCGAAGAACCTTACGGACCGCAGAGGGCCGTGTCAAGCATCGCTGGAGAGGCGAACGAGCGAGGCCGCTTCACGCAGCCGGCCGCGCGCTCAGTCCAGGTCGGTGAGGCGGCCGCCGGCGTCCGGCTGCGCGTGCTCGACGCGGATCAGCAGGCGGGTCAGGAGTTCGCCGAGGGTGTGCCGCTCGTCCGAGTTGAGGTCCTGGAGGAGGTCCTCCTCGAAGACGCTCGCCAGGCGCATGGCGTCGAGCCACTTCTCGCGGCCCACCGGCGTCAGCTCGACGATGACCCGGACGCGGTTGGACTCGTCGCGCTCCCGGGTCACCAGGCCCTCGGCGGTCATGCGGTCGATCCGGTGGGTCATCGCGGCCGGCGTCAGGCCGAGTCGCTTGGCCAGGTCGCCCGGGCCCATCCGGTACGGGGCGCCCGAGAGGACCAGGGCCTTGAGGACCTCCCAGTCCGCGTTGCTGATGCCGAGGTCCGCGGTCTGGCGGCTGTAGGCGACGTTCATGCGGCGGTTGAGCCGGGAGAGCGCGGAGACGACCTTCTCCACCTGGGGGTCGAGGTCCTGGAACTCGCGCTGGTAGGCCGCGATCTGCTCCTCGAGCGTCGGCTCGCCGAGCGCCGGTGCGTTCGTGTCGGAGGACTTGTCGGCCATGTGTGGAGTATCGCATGCACAGGCTTCGCACCTGAAGACCTTGAGTGTGTAGTCTTTAGCTTCGAACTTTAGGTTCGAAGTGTTCAGAGCTAACGACTCGTAGCGAGGCAGGTGACAGTGAGCAAGGCGATGCGGCGGATCCAGGTGGGCAGCGCACTCAGCGCGTTCGGTCTGGGATTCACCGTTCCGTATCTGTACGTCTATGTGGCACAGGTGCGGGGGCTCGGCTCCGTGACCGCGGGGCTGGTCCTCGCGGTGTTCGCGGTGGCCGCCCTCATCGTGCTCCCGTTCGCCGGGCGGGCCATCGTGTCGCGCGGCGCGCTCCCCGTGCTGATCGTTTCGCTGCTGGCGGCCGCGGGCGGCTCACTGGCGCTGGGGCTCGCGGCCGGTACGACCACGGTGCTCCTGTCGGCGGCGCTGCTCGGCGCCGGTCAGGCCGTGATGCAGCCGGCGCTCGCCACACTGGTCGTCGACTGCTCCTCCACCGCCTCCCGCACCCGCGCGTTCGCCACGCAGTTCTTCCTGCAGAACCTCGGTCTGGGCGTCGGTGGTCTGATCGGCGGCCACCTGGTGGACCCGACGCGGCCGGGGTCCTTCACCCTGCTCTTCTCCATCCAGGCGGCGATGTTCGTCCTGCTGACCGTGCTGATGGCGACGACCCGGCTGCCGAAGGCGGCGCTGCCCGAGAACGGCGGTCCCGAGCAGGTGCCGGCGGTCAAGGCCGACTGGCGCGGGCTGATGCGGAACCGGGCCATGCTGTGGCTGTGCGTCCTCGGGTTCGTGCTGTTCTTCGCCTGCTACGGGCAGTTCGAGTCGGGCCTGAGCGCCTACGGCGTGGAGGCCGCGGGCATCTCGACGTCGACGCTGGGGACGGCGCTGGCCGCCAACACGGCGATGATCGTGCTGGCCCAGTTCCTGGTGCTGCGGTTCGTCGAGCGGCGGCGTCGTTCGCGGGTGATCGCGGCCGTGGGCCTGCTGTGGGCGTTCGCCTGGGCGGTCGCCGGGTTCTCGGGTCTGGCCGATGTCAGCCAGGCCGTCGCGACGGTCTCGTTCATCTCGGTGTACGCGCTGTTCGGACTCGGTGAGGCGATGCTGTCGCCGACGCTGGCGCCGCTGGTCGCCGACCTGGCGCCGACCGGGCTGGCGGGTCAGTACAACTCCGCGTTCGCCCTGGTCAAGCAGCTCGCGCTGGCGATCGGCCCGGCCGTGGGCGGGCCGATGGGCGCCGCGCTGCACGGGCCGTACATCGTGCTGATGCTGATCTTCTGCCTCGGCATGGCCTGGCTCGCGATGATGCTGGAGCGGCGTCTGACCGCCGAGCAGAACCACCCGCACGCCGCGCGCACCCGCATCGTGGCGCGGAGCGCGCCCGCCGCGCCGCCCGCCTCCCCGGTGGGGGCGGACGCCTAGGACCTGGCCGGTCCGGAGGGCGACGGCGGGGCCGGGAGGGCGAACTCGCACCAGACCGCCTTGCCGCCGCCCAGTGTGCGGCGGCAGCCCCAGCTGGAGCTGATGGTCGCCACGATGGCGATGCCCCGCCCCGACTCGTCCCCCGGTTCGGCGCGGCGGCGGCGCGGGAGGTGGTCGTCCGCGTCGGTGACCTCCACGATCAGGCGGCGGTCGGTGCGGCGCAGGCGCAGCCGCATCGGGGGAATGCCGTGCTGGAGGGAGTTGGCGACCAGCTCGCTGGCCGCCAGGACCCCCAGGTCGCACAGGTCCGCGGGGAAGCGCCAGCTCGCCAGGACGCCCGAGGTGAAGGCGCGGGCGTGCGGGGCCGCCTCGGCGCCGCCGAGGAGCTCCAGCTCGGCGTTGCGGAAGAGGTCCACCTCCGCGCCGACGCGCTCCGGGTGCTGGAGCACCAGCACGGCCACGTCGTCGTCGTGGTCGGCGGTGACCCCCGCGGAGCGCATCAGCCGGTCGCAGATCACCTGGGGGCTGCCGCCCGCGCCGGCCAGCGCGCGTTCCAGGGCGGTGATGCCCTCGTCGAGGTCCTTGTCGCGCCGCTCGACCAGGCCGTCGGTGTAGAGGACGGCCGTGGAACCGGGGGCGAGCGGGACCGAGGCGGAGCCGTGCACCCAGCCGCCGGCGCCGAGCGGAGGCCCGGTGGGTTCCTCCGTGCGGACGACCTCGCCGCTCGCGTCCCGGACCAAGATCGGCAGGTGGCCCGCCGAGGCGTAGACCAGGCGGCCCTCGTTGGGGTCGTGCACCGCGTAGACGCAGGTGGCGATCTGGTTGGCATCGATCTCGGAGGCCAGGCCGTCCAGCAGCTGCAGCACCTCGTGCGGCGGGAGGTCGAGCCGGGCGTAGGCGCGGACGGCGGTGCGCAGCTGGCCCATCACGGCGGCGGCGCGCACCCCGCGGCCCATGACGTCACCGATGACCAGGGCCGTGCGGCCGCCGCCCAGGGTGATCACGTCGTACCAGTCGCCGCCGACCGCGGCCTCGGTGCCGCCGGGGTGGTAGGTGGCGGCGATGCGCAGGTCGTCGGGCTGTTCGAGTTCCTGCGGGAGCAGGGAGCGCTGGAGGGTCACCGCGGTCTCGCGCTGCCGGCGCTCGCTCGCCCGCAGCCGTTCGGCCGCCTCGGCGTGGTCGGTGACGTCCGCGGCGAAGATCAGGACGCCGCCGTGGCGTTCGCCCTCGACGGCCACGGGGGTGCAGGTGAAGGTGTAGCAGCGGCCGTCGGAGGCCGTGCGGGACTTCAGGGTGCGGGGCCGGGCGCTGCGCAGGACCTGGTCGAGAAGCGGGAGCAGGCCCGTCTCGGCCAGTTCGGGGAGCTCCTCGCGGGCCGGTTCGCCCGGGGTGCGGTCGCCGAAGGCGGTGGCGTAGGCGGCGTTGACGTAGGCGACCCGGTGGTCGGCGCCGTGCACCAGGGCGACCAGGGCGGGAACGCGGTCCAGGACCTCGTGGACGGCGAGGTCGCCGACGGCCGGGGCGCCGGGGTGGTGGCGTCCGCCGGGCTGTTCGGCCCGGGCGGCGGGGACGGAGCCGTCGACCCTCCGGTCCTGGGCGGCGCCGTCGGGTGAGAGACCTGTACCCGCCCGCGCTGCGGCGCGGCGCTGCGTTCCGGGGAGCCGGGCGCTCCAGCGCGTGAAGTTCACGAATCCTTGCCTCGGGTTGTCGTCTCCGGCCTGCTCCGGATTGCTGCCGGGTCGGGCGCGGCCGCCGCGGACGGTGGACCAGTGTGGCAGCCCCGGACCACTCCGGGGCGGTTTGCACCGACATCCGTTGGACGCCTGGCGCGTTTTCGGAGTTCCTGCGTCCGCTCAGGAGGACCCGTTCGGGTCCGTGGAGGGGTCGTCGGGATGCTTCCCACCGGCAGCCCGTTCGAATTCCGCTCGCGGGTGCTCCAGTGAGCCGAGCGAGACGATCTCGCGGGCGAAAAGGCCGGCGAGCGTCCACTCGGCGAGCACCCGCGCCTTGCGGTCGAGGGTCGGCAGGCGGCCCAGGTGGTAGGCGCGGTGCAGCAGCCAGGCGGCGCGTCCGGTGAGCCGCCGGCCGCGGAGCTGGGCGACGCCTTTGCGCAGGCCGAGGGAGGCGACGGCGCCGAGGTGGGCGTGCGCGTAGCTCTCCTGCGGCTCTCCGCGCAGGGCACGGACGAGGTTGTCGGCGAGCACCCGGGCCTGCCGGACCGCGTGCTGGGCGTTGGGGGCCACCGTCGCTCCCGGCGTGGTGGCGGTGAGGTCGGGGACGGCGGCCGCGTCGCCGGCGGCCCAGGCGTGCGGGACCCCCTCGACGGCGAGGTGTTCGGTGCACCGCAGCCGCCCGCGGTCGTCCAGCGGCAGGCCGGTCCCGGCGAGCATCGGGGAGGGGCGCACACCGGTGGTCCACACGAGGGTGCGCGCGGGAAGCCGCGCGCCGTCGTCGAGCACCGCGACCCGGTCGGTGCAGGAACGCAACCGGGTGGACAACCGGACGTCCACGTTGCGGTGGCGCAGCTGGGTGAGGGCGTACCGGGCGAGGCGCTCGTCGACCTCGGGGAGGATCCGGTCGGAGGCCTCCACCAGCACCCAGCGCAGGTCCTCGGGGGCGATGGTGTTGTAGTGGCGGACGGCGTACCGGGCCATGTCCTCCAGTTCGGCGAGCGCCTCCACGCCGGCGTACCCGGCGCCGACGAAGACGAAGGTCAGGGCCGCCTCGCGGACCGCCGGGTCGCGGGTGGAGGCGGCGATGTCGAGCTGCTCCAGGACGTGGTTGCGCAGCCCGATGGCCTCCTCGACGGTCCGGAAGCCGATGCCGTGGTCCGCCAGTCCGGGCACCGGGAGGGTGCGGGAGACCGAGCCGGGCGCGAGGACGATCTCGTCGTAGCCGATCGACTCGCCGCAGGGGGAGGACGGGTTGCGGACGGCGCGTTCCTCGGAGGCGGCCGTGGTGTAGCGGGCGAGGCGGCGCCCGTGCTCGACGCCGGTGACCTCCCCCACGATCACCCGGCAGCCGTCGAGGACCCGGCGCAGCGGCACCACGACATGGCGGGGCGAGATCGATCCGGCGGCCGCCTCGGGGAGGAACGGCTGGTACGTCATGTACGGGTCGGCCGTGATCATGACGATCTCCACGGCGCCGGCCCGGAGCTCGGCGCGCAGGCGGCGCTGCAGCCGCAGGGCCGTGTTCATCCCGACGCAGCCGCCGCCCACCACCAGCACCCGGGTGCGCTCCTTCACCATCACCCTCCCATGACGCACGCCGGTCCGGACTTTGTCCACAGCCTTGGCGATTGATGTGACCGGCGGCGGATTCCGGGGGCGCCCGGGGCGTATCGGGGCGTACGGCCGGAACGCGCAGGTGGGAGGGCACGTGCGGGCCCGTCCGGGGGACGTGTGGGGGGACGGTGCTCCGTGTACTCCGTTCGAGGGTGCCCCCGACCCGGAACGGGGCCCTTCTGAATTGACGTCCGCTCAACTATGTTCGTCTTGCGTCGGGGTGTGGGGGGATGCGCGGTTCGGAACCGCGTCGGGCGGGTTTCACACAGCCGCCCCTTCCCGTGACCCGGCCGTCCACAGGTGGGGAGTCTCCGGGGGGAGACGCATGAACCGGGGGGATCGGACAATGCAGACGCAGGAATCTCACTGGCCTTCCGCTTCCGTCGCGCGGGCGGCTTCGGCGCCCGTCGCCGCGACGGTGGGCGGGACCGGCGGCGGCCTGGCCCACGCGGCCGGCCGAGGGATGCGTACGACGCCGCTGCGCGTGGACGCGCAGCGGAATCTGGAGCACGTGCTGCGGGCCGCCCGCGAGGTGTTCGGGGAGCTCGGTTACGGGGCGCCGATGGAGGATGTCGCCCGGCGTGCCCGGGTGGGCGTCGGCACGGTCTACCGGCGCTTCCCGAGCAAGGACGTGCTGGTGCGGCGGATAGCCGAGGAGGAGACGGCCCGGCTGACCGAGCAGGCGCGGGCCGCGCTGGGGCAGGAGGACGAGCCGTGGTCGGCGCTCTCCCGGTTCCTGCGGACCTCGGTGGCCTCGGGCGCCGGGCGGCTGCTGCCGCCGCAGGTGCTGCGGGTCGGGGTGGCCGACGACGCGCGGGTGCCGCAGCAGCGGTCGGTGCCGGCCGACTCCGGCGAGTCGGGTCTGCCGGACGACGACGCGGGGGCCGCGACGCTGCTCGACGTGGTCGGCCGTCTGGTCGACCGGGCGCGGGCGGCGGGCGAGCTGCGGGCGGACGTGTCGGTGGCGGACGTGCTGCTGGTCATCGCGACCGCCGCGCCGTCCCTGCCGGATCCGGCGCAGCAGGCGGCCGCGTCCTCGCGGCTGCTGGACATCCTGCTGGAGGGACTGCGGTCGCGGTCGTCCTGACGCGGACGCCCGACGCGCGCACGGGTGTGTCGTCCGGGGCCGTTTCCGGAGGGTGAGCCCTGCCGGGAGCGGCCCCGGATTATGCATCGCCGGGTGGCGAGCGGGCCGTTCCGGAGGGGCGAAACCCCACGGAAGAGTGGTCGTTCCGCCGGTCCGCGCCGCAGCGCGTTCCCCCGTGACACGCTGGCCGGACGATGACGGACCGGCGTGCGGGGGCCAGCCGAGATATGGGCGGGAACGAGCGGAACGACCAAGGGGTCGGGGCCGGCGACGGGAGCGGGACCGGTCCTGTCGATGGGGTCGGGCCTGGTCCGGGCAGCGGCCCGGGTCCCGGTCCTGGCAGCGGCCCGGGTCCCGGTCCGGGTAACGGTCCCGGGCAGGCCAGTCGCCCCGGGCAGGCGGGCGGTCCGGGGCGGATTCCCGAGCAGGCGGGGCCCGGCTCCGCCGTGTCGCGCGGTGCCGAGGCGGCCGCCGCGCCGGGACCGGAGTCCTGGCCGATGCCGGCCCAGCGGGCCGGGGGCAGCGCCCGGGAGACGGGCGGGTCCGTCGCCCCCGGGTCCGACGCGGAACTGATCGTGCGGATGCGGGCCGGGGACGACTCCGCGTACGAGGCCCTCTACCGGCGCCACGCCGACGCGGTGCGCCGGTACGCGCGCACCTGCTGCCGGGACGCGCACACCGCCGACGACCTCACCGCCGAGGTCTTCGCCGGCGTGCTCCAGGCGGTGCGCGGCGGCGCGGGTCCGCGACACGCCGTCCGCGCCTACCTGCTGACCGCCGTCCGCCGCACGGCGGCCGGGTGGATCAGGTCGTCGCGACGGGAGCACCTGGTCGACGACTTCGCGGTGTTCGTCGAGCAGTCGACGCGGGAGACCGGCCGGGCGGACGGCGACACCCTGGAACTCGGCGCCGACGTACGGGCGATGCACGAGGCGGAGCGGTCGCTGGCGATGCGGGCGTTCCGCTCGCTGCCGGAGCGGTGGCAGGCGGTGCTCTGGCACACCGAGGTCGAGGACGAGTCCCCCGGCGAGGTGGCCACGCTGTTCGGGCTGGATGCCAACGGCACACGGGTGCTGGCCAGCCGCGCCCGTGAGGGGCTCAAGCAGGCCTACCTCCAGGCGCACGTCAGCGACACGCTCACCACCGACGCCGAGTGCGCCCGGTACGCGGACCGGCTGGGCGCGTACGCCCGCGGCGGGCTGCGCATCCGGGCCGAACGGGGGCTGCGCAAGCACCTGGAGGAGTGCGCGCGCTGCCGGACGGCCGCGGGGCAGATCCAGGACGTGGCGCAGGGCATCCCGGCGGTCGTGCCGGTGGCCGTCATCGGGTGGTTCGCCGCGTCCGGGTACGCCAAGGTGGCCGGGTTCGTCGCGGGCGGCGCCGGGGCCGGTGCGGCGGCCGGCGGGGCAGCGGTGGCGGGCGGCGGTCTCGGCGGGGGCGGCTCCGCGGTGGCGGGCGGCACGGGAGGCGCGGTAGCGGGCGGCGCGGCGGGGGCCGGCGCGGGTGCCGAAGCCGGGGCCGGGGCCGGGGCGGGAGCAGGTACAGGTGCCGGAGCCGGGGCGGGCGCGGGCGCCGCCGGGGGCTCGGGTGGCGGTGCGGGTGGCGCGGTGGGCGAGGGGCTCGGCGCCCCGGCCAAGGCGGGCATCGCGGCGGGTGTGGTGGCGGTGGCCGCCGCGGTGCTGGTCCTGGCGCTGGTGGGCGACGACGGCCCGGCGCCCGGGCGCCCGCCGGTGGCCGGACCGCCGCCGGTCTCCGCGCCGGCCGCGGCTCCCGAGGACGCCCCGCCGCCGAAGGCCCCGGCCCCGCGGCCCGCCGAGCCGGTGAGGCCGGTGGAGGCGGAGCCCGCGCCGAAGCCCTCCGCGGCGGAGTCCCCCGCGCGGCGGCCGGAGCCCTCGCCGACGCCCGAGCCGGAACCCGCACCCGAGCCGGAGCCCTCCGCCGAGGAACCGCCGCCGCTGCCGGACCCGGTGGTGCCGGCCGAGTACCGCTGGAGCGGGTTGCCCTACGGGATCACCGGGGACGGCACCGGGCCGGAGATGCGGCTCGCCGGGAGCACCTGGGTGTGGCAGCGGCGCTCCCTGTCCGTCGGGGGCGTGACGTACGCGGACGGCGTGACGGTCAACGGGCTGTCCTCGGTGGTGATCGACCTCAACCGGTCGTGCACCTCGTACCGGGCGATGGCCGGGATCGACGACATGGCGGCGGGCCTGGGCAGCGCGGTGTTCTCCGTGTACGCGGACGGCGTGCGGCTGTGGCGGTCCGGTGTGCTGCGGGGCGGCGATCCCGCGGTGCCGGTCTCCGTCGACCTGTCGGGCCGCCGCACGGTCCGCCTCGTCGTCGAACCCAGCGACGCCGGTCTCCTCACCCCGGCCGACTGGGCCGACTCCCGTTTCCACTGCGCCTGAACGCCCCGCCGTCGAAGGCCAAGCCCCGTAGGCCGTGCGCCCCGGCACCGAAGGCCAAGCCCCGTAGGCCGTGCGCCCCGGCGCCGAAGGCCAAGCCCCGGGGCCGTGCGCCCTGGGGCCGTGGGCCGTGCGCCGGGGCCGACGGGTCGCGCGTCAGCGGGTCGCGGGACCGAGGGCCCGCTGGCGGGCCGGGGTGAGGCCCGCGGGGGCGGCGCGGCGGCGGGCCGTGCCGGTCCAGCAGGTACCGCGACGGGCGAGGAGACGGCGGAGCCAGAGCTCCAGGGAGACGATGTCCGCGAGCCCCGCCAGGGCCGACGGGTCGCCCTCCACGCCCTCCCGCAACGCGCCCCGCACCACCCTCGCCTCGACCAGCCCCGCCTCCGCCAGGAACGGCGAGGCGAACAGCTCCCCGAGGACGCCGGTGGCCACCCGCAGCCCCGCCCGGTCCGCGGCCGCCGCCGTGGCGTGACTGGGCGCGCCCCAGCCGGGCGGCAGCTTGCCGACGCCCGCGCTCTCCAGCACCGTACGGAGGATCGCCGCCCGCGCCCCGGGCCGCACCCGCAGCGTCTCCGGCAGGGCGCGACCCGCCCGCACCACCTGGTTGTCGAGGAACGGCGCGTGCAGCCGCTGCGCCCGGATCTCGGACGCCTGCTCCAGCACCCGGACGTCCGCCGCGTACCGGGCCAGCGCGGCCCGGGCCCGGAAGTCACCGGGCCGCTGCCCCGGACCGGCGCCCGCGGCGCGCAGCGTCGCCGCCTGGAGACGCCCGGAGACGTCCGCCAGCGCCTCACCGGTGAGCCACCGGGCGGCCGGCCCGGGCGTGGCCCACACCAGGGCGGCCAGGGATGCCTCGACCGCCCCGCCGACGGTGGCCGCGTCGTCGAACCTGCGGTGCCGCAGGCGTTCCGCCAAATCGTTCATGCCGGCGACGTACGAGGTGCGGGCCAGCTTGCGGGCGGCGCCGTAGACCCGGGCCGGGACCAGGACGGAGCCGTCCGCCTTGGCGAGCGCCATGGTCGGCCGGACGAGGTGACGGCGCTTGCGGTCCATCAGCAGGTCGGCCAGCCGGGCCGGATGGGCGTCCATGACCTGGCGCGCGCCGTGCCCGATGAAGTGGTCGGCGCTGCCCGCCGCGAACCGCGCGCGGTGCCGTCCGGCCGTGACCAGGGAAGGGCCGGGTTCGTCGGTGAGCGGGCCGTCGAGGTCGGCGTAGGGCAGGACCTCCTCGCCGCCCGCCACCACCACGTGCCGCAGCCGCGGGTCGGCGGCCAGGGTGCCGGCCCGCTCCAGTTCGGCCTCGCGGCCGCGGACCGCGAGGTCGTTGAAGGTGACCGCGAGCAGCCGCTCGCCGGCGCCCGCGCCGTGGCCCAGCACGGTGCCGGGCCGGCCGGGGAGCCCGGCGGCGAGCAGGGCGAGGGTCGCGGAGCCGGGGCCGCCGGACAGGTCGGCGCCGATGCCCGGCACCGGCATCCGGTCCGCGCGGCGGTCGGCGGGGCCCATGCCGGGCACCGGCCCGGGGTCTATGCCGTCGCCCGGCATGTGCCGGGGCGCCGCCAGCCGGGTGCGGACCGCCTCCACCAGCGCCTCGCGCAGCGCGTCCACGGCGCTGTGCGGGTCGACGGAGGGCGCGGCCACGGCGAGCGAGGCGACCGGCTCGTACCCGGCGACCTCCCGTGCGCCGGCCCGCAGGATCAGCGCGTGACCCGGCGGGATGCGCCGTACCCCTTCGTACGGTGTGGAGTCCTGCAGCGCGGCCGGGACCTCCGGGGCGGCGAGCAGCGCGGCCAGGTGCCCGAAGTCGAGGTTGGCGCCCACCAGGTCGGCGAGCGGCAGCGCGGCGGTGGCGTAGGCGGTGCCGCCGCGCCAGGGGGTGTGGAAGACGGGCCGGGCGCCGGCCAGGTCGCCGCAGACCGTGGTGCGCCGGTCGACCTGCACGACGACGGTGTAACTGCCGGGCCAGGCGGTCAGGTGGCGCAGCGCCCCGCCGCGGGCGGCGAAGAGCCCGGCGAGCAGCTGGTCGTCGGTGGCTCCGCAGAGGCCCACCACGGCGATCCGGGTGCGGGCGTCGGCGATCAGGACGCGTGTCTCGTCGGGCCGCCAGTCACCCACCGCCCAGAGGGGGTCGAGGCCGCCCCACAGCTGCTGCGCGCCCACCGGCTCGGGGAGCTCGTCCTCGTACGCGTCGGCGACCCGGCCGGGCCGGCCGTCGAGGCCCGGATCGCCGTAATCACCGAACAGGTCGTAGCCGGGCGGCCGTTGGCCTGCGGCGGCACTGCTCCATCCCACCAACCACCGCATCGACGCCTCCACAGGCTGTGGACAACCAGTGCACGAGCGAACCTGTGCACCATGCTGCCACGAAGGGAGTGTCACGGAGGCATGCCGACGCGCCCTCCGTACGCACGACGCCGGCCACCCGGTCGGAGGGCGCCTGACCGGGGCGACTTGAATGCGCCCCCTGACGCGCCCCCGCGGGCCACCCGATGCGCCGCCAAATCCCTGGCGGGAGGCCGGGAAACCCCCCTCCACAGGGGGCATATTTTCAGCCAATTACGCCGCTCGTGCGTGGATTGCAAAGGCCCGTGCACACTCTCCGTACATACGGAGGGGTGACGCACGGTCCGGGAGGCGGGCTGCGCCTCCCGGACCGGTCCGCCGCCCGCGGGGATGTGGCGGCGGTGTCCCCCAGCCCGCTGGATCCAGTACAGCGGGCCGACCCACGCACCACCCATGGAACCCCTCCCCGGGCCGGCGATGCAGAGCGCACGGCCGGGCGCACGGCCACACACCGGGAGCACGTGGACACGGTCCGTACTCCCGCACGGGCAGCAATCTCGCCATAGGGAACTATGCCCCTTAACGCATGGGATTCGGAGAACTACGCTGGGTTTACGAATGCCGCGGGTTTATGCCAACCGCGGCAGCCGTCTCTGCCGAGGGGTGACCATGTCCAGGGAGCAACGCGGGCCGAACGAGAAGCTCGGCGCCGTTCTCGCCCTCGCGGGAATCAGCAACGCGGGGCTGGCACGGCGGGTCAACGACCTGGGGGCGCAGCGCGGCCTGACACTCCGCTACGACAAGACGTCCGTGGCGCGCTGGGTCTCCAAGGGAATGGTGCCGCAGGGCGCGGCGCCCCATCTGATCGCCGCGGCGATCGGCCAGAAGCTGGGCCGGCCGGTCCCGTTGCACGAGATCGGGCTGGCGGACGCAGATCCCACGCCCGAGGTGGGACTGGCCTTCCCGCGCGACGTGGGGCAGGCCGTCAAGTCCGCCACCGAGCTCTACCGTCTCGACCTGGCCGGCCGCCGGGCGGGCTCGGGCGGCATCTGGCAGTCCCTGGCGGGCTCCTTCGCGGTGTCCGCGTACGCCACGCCCGCCTCGCGGTGGCTCATATCCCCGGCCGACACCTCGGTGGCGCGCGAGGCCGCGGCCGTGGAGGGCTCCGGCGCGCCGCTGAAGGTCGGCCACAGCGACGTCCGCAAGCTGCGGGAGGCGGCGGAGGACGCGCGGCGGTGGGACTCCAAGTACGGCGGCGGGGACTGGCGGTCCTCCATGGTCCCCGAGTGCCTGCGGGTCGAGGCGGCGCCGCTGCTGCTGGGCTCGTACTCCGACGACGTGGGGCGGGCCCTCTTCGGCGCCAGCGCGGAGCTGACCCGGCTGGCCGGCTGGATGGCCTTCGACACCGGGCAGCAGGAGGCCGCCCAGCGCTACTACATCCAGGCGCTGCGGCTGGCGCGGGCGGCGGCGGACGTGCCGCTGGGCGGGTACGTGCTGGCGTCCATGTCCCTCCAGGCCACCTACCGGGGCTTCGGCGACGAGGGCGTCGACCTGGCCCAGGCGGCCGTGGAGCGCAACCGGGGGCTGGCCACGGCCCGCACGATGAGCTTCTTCCGCCTGGTCGAGGCGCGGGCCCACGCCAGGGCGGGCGACGCGGCGGCGGCGGGGACGGCGCTGAAGGCCTCCGAGAGCTGGCTGGAGCGGTCCCGCGAGGGGGACAACGACCCGAGCTGGCTCGGCTTCTACGGCTACGACCGGTTCTGCGCCGACGCAGCGGAGTGCTACCGGGACCTCAAGGCGCCGGGGCAGGTACGGCGGTTCACCGAGCAGGCGCTGTCCCAGCCGACGGAGGAGTACGTGCGGTCGCACGGGCTGCGGCTGGTGGTGTCGGCGGTGGCCGAGCTGGAGTCGGGGAACCTGGACGCCGCGTGCGAGCAGGGGGTGCGGGCGGTGGAGGTCGCCGGGCGGATCTCGTCCGCGCGGACGACGGAGTACGTGCGGGATCTGCTCACGCGGCTCGAGCCGTACGGGGACGAGCCGCGGGTCGTCGAGTTACGCGAACGGGCCCGCCCCCTCCTCGGCACCCCGGCCTGACGTCACGCCCTCCGCGGGCAAGGCGCGCCCGCGCGACGGCGGGGTGGGCTCGCGCGGCGAACCGCGCGGGACGGCGGAGGCGGCAGGCCCGCGCGGTGGGTCGTCGGTGAGGGTGGTGTCGTCGGCGAGGGTGGTGTCGTCGGCGAGGGTGGTGCGGGGTGCCGGGGGTGGGCGGCCCGTAAACTCGGGGCATTGTGTCTGACGACCTGAACTCCCACCGTCGCCCCCCGCGAACCCCCCGGTTCCCGGACGGACCGCAGCCCGACCCGGCCGGCTCCCACTTCGAGCGGCGCATCCGCAGCTTCCAGCCCCGCCGCAGCCGTGTCACCACCGGCCAGGCCGACGCCATCGACCGCCTCTGGCCCCTGTGGGGCCTGGACATCGACGGCCGCCGCACCCTCGACCTCACCGACCTGTTCGGCAACGGCCACCCCGTCGTGCTGGAGATCGGCTTCGGCATGGGCGAGGCGACCGCCCAGATGGCCGCCGACGACCCGTCGACCAACATCCTCGCGGTGGACGTCCACACCCCGGGCCAGGGCAACCTGCTCGGCCTCGCCGAGAAGGGCGGACTGACCAACGTCCGCGTGGCCAACGGCGACGCGATCATCCTGCTCCGCGAGATGCTCACGCCCGACGCGCTGTCCGGGCTCCGCGTCTACTTCCCGGACCCCTGGCCCAAGAAGCGGCACCACAAGCGGCGGCTGGTCCAGCCCGAGTTCCTGGACCTCGCCGCCACCCGGATGCGCCCGGGCGCCGTGCTGCACTGCGCCACGGACTGGGAGCCGTACGCCGAGCAGATGCTCGAGGTGCTGACCGCGCACCCCCGCTTCGCGAACACCCGGCCCGACGGCGGATTCGCCCCCCGCCCGGAGTTCCGCCCGCTCACCCGGTTCGAGGGGCAGGGGCTGGACAAGGGGCACGTCGTCCGCGACCTGCTGTTCCGCCGCGTCTGACGCGGCGACCGCCGGAGCCGGGGCGACCGCCGGAGCCGGGGCGACCGCCGACGCCGGGACAACCGCCGGCGCCGCGGCAACAGAGCGGGCCCCGGCAACAGCGCGGGCCGCGGCCACCGCGGCGCCGGGTCAGGCGGAGGCCTCGTCCAGGCGCGCCAGTTCCGCCTCGCTGAGCCGGAGGTTCGCCACCGCCGTGAGGTCCGGCAGCTGCTGCGCCGTGCGCGCGGAGGCGATCGGCGCCACCACCGTCGGCCGGGAGGCCAGCCAGGCCAGCGCGACCGTGGCCACCGCAGCGCCGTGCGCCCCGGCGATCGCGTCGAGCGCGTCCAGCACCCGTCGGCCCCGCTCGCTCTCCAGGTGCTTGCCCGCACCCGCCGCACGCGGGCTGTCCACCGCGGCCCCGGGGCGGTACTTGCCGGTCAGGAACCCGGACGCCAGCGCGTAGTAGGGGACGGCGGCCAGCCCCGCCCGCTCGGCGACGTCCCGCAGCGGACCTTCGTAGGTGTCCCGGGAGACCAGGTTGTAGTGCGGCTGGAGCGCCACGTAGCGGGCGTAGCCCTCGCGCTCGGAGAAGTCCAGCGACTCCTGGAGCCGCTCGGCGCTGATGTTGGACGCGGCGATCGCCCGCACCTTGCCCTCGCGGACGAGCTGGTCGAGGGCGAGCAGGATCTCCTCGACCGGCGTGTCGGGCTGGTCGTAGTGCGTGTAGTAGAGGTCGATGTGGTCGGTGCCCAGTCGCCGCAGCGAGGCCTCCGCAGCCGCCTTGATGGTGGCGGCCGACAGGCCGCGGTACTGCGGGTGCTGGCTGACCTTGGTGGCGACGACCACCTCGGAGCGGTTGCCCCGGGCCTTCAGCCACCGGCCGATGACGGTCTCCGACTCGCCGCCCTCGTTGCCGTCGGCCCAGGCGGAGTAGGAGTCGGCGGTGTCGACGAAGTTGCCGCCGGCCTCGGTGTACGCGTCGAGGACGGCGAAGGACTCCCGTTCGTCGGCGGTCCAGCCGAAGACGTTGCCGCCGAGGGCGAGCGGGAAGACCTCGAGTCCGGACGTGCCCAGCTTGCGCAGTTCAGTCATGTCCGTGGACAACGCGCCCGCCCGGCGGGTCATTCCGGCCCTCCGACACTCCGTCAGAACACCGTCGTGACACCGCCGGGCGGGCGGGGAAGGTCAGAGGTTGACGCCCCGGTCGGCCAGCCAGGCCCTCGGGTCCACGCCGTCCCCGCCACCGGGGTGCACCTCGAGGTGCAGGTGCGGGCCGGTGACGTTGCCGGTCGCGCCCACGCGGCCGATGACGTCACCGGTGGTGACCTTCTGGCCGACGCTCACGTTGATCGAGGACTGGTGGCAGTACCAGATCTCGGTGCCGTCCTCGAGGGTGAGGACGGTCCGGTAGCCGTACGAGCCGGACCAGCCGGCCTCGGTGACGGTGCCCGAGTGGACGGCCTTCAGCAGGGTGCCGGTGGGGGCCGCCAGGTCGAGACCGGTGTGGTAGCCGGACGACCACATGGAGCCGGCCTGCATGTAGGTGGAGGTGACCGTGTAGGACGCGGCGGGCGCGACGTACTGGGTGGCCAGCTTGGCGAGACGCTCGGCCTCGGCCTTGGCCTTGGCCTCCTGCTCGGCCTTCTCGGCGGCGGCCTCGCGGGCCTCGGCCTCGGCCTTCTCCTTGGCGGCCTTCTCGGCGGCGGCCCGGGTGGCGGCCTCCTGGGCCTCCTGCTCGGCCTGCGCGTCGGCCTCCTCCTGCTGCTGGGCGGCCTGGGCCATGATGCGGGCGCGCAGGGCCTCGCCGGCGTCGCCGGAGGACGCGGTCTCGGCGGGGGCGACGCCCATCTCACCAAGGACGCTGGGCGCGTCGTCGGCCACGGTTTCGCCCTCGGACCCGCCGGGAAGCAGGGAGGTGACCGGGTCGAGCGACGGCATGTTCGGCATGGTGATCTGCACGGGAGCCTTGCCGGGGGCGGCGGTGGCCATGCCCCCCGCGCCGACGGCGGCGATCACGCCCACGCCGAGGACGGTCGAACTCCGCGCGAGACCGCGCTGCTTGGTTACCCGGTGGCGGCCTCTCTGGACGGATCCCTCGCTGGGGTTCCACTCCTCGTGGGAAGCCTGGTCGGCGAAGGCGGTGGCGGGGCCGTACGCGTCGACAGCTTCACGCCGGCTCGGCACGAAAGCCAGATCAGGGGCAGGGCGGTTGGACGCCACGGGGGCGTTCTCCTTTCCTTCCGTTCGCCTACCGGGTTAGCTGACGGGTTCGGAGCGGGAAGGTCTCCTACGCGCGTATACAGCGATACGCCCGATTCACCCCAAAAATGGTTCCCCGGTTCCCTTGCGGGATTCGGCAGAGCGCACGGAGCCGTCGCTTGTGACGGCTGGGACAGCCGCGCGCTGCGTTATCGAACGTTAATAGAAGCGGTGGCTCAATTCCAAGCCGTTCCTTCACATCACCCGACGCTTTGGCCCGAACCTATGGATACCGAACAGGGCGAAACGGACATGGCTTCGATCACACGTCACCGACCGGATTGGCTTGATCACCACGCACCCCGCAGGCCCCACCCGACCCGCCCGTAACCCGTTCCAGCCCGTCCCGGCCCGCTCCGGCGCGCCCACGGCCCCGTCCCTCCGGGTCAGCCGCAGCGCACGGCGAGCAGCGCCATGTCGTCCTCCACGTCGCCCCCCGCGTGCAGGGCCACGTCCTCGGTCAGGAAGCCCAGCAACTCCTCCGGTTCGCGGAACACCCTGCCGTTCAGCCGCTCGACCGGGTCGTAGAACACGCCGTCGGCGTCCCGGGCCTCGGTCAGGCCGTCCGTGTAGAAGAGGACGATGCTGCCCGGGCGCACCTCCACCGGGGACCCCGACCGGGCCGGGCCGACCAGCTCGCCGAGGGCGAGCGGCCCGCCGTGCTCCCCCACCTCGAGGTACCGCGGCTCGGTCCCGGCTTCCAGCAGCAGCGGCGGCGGGTGGCCGTGGTTGACCACCTGCACCGTCCGGCCGTCGCGGGTGAACTGGGCGAAGACCGCCGTGACGAAGCCCTCGGCCTTCTCCAGCTCCACCCCCCGGCGCTCCCGCTCCCGCATCACCGCCTGGTCCATCCGGTGGCCGCACTCCTCGATGGTGGGGGCCCGCTCCGCCACCTCGCGGAAGACGCCGACCACCACCGCCACGGCCGCGACGGCGGTCATCCCCTTGCCCCGCACGTCGCCCAGCATCAGCCGCACGCCGTAGGGGGTGTCCTGCACGGCGTAGAGATCCCCGCCGAGGTTCGCCTCCTGCTGGGCGGCCTCGTACCGGGAGGCGACGTGCAGCGCGCCGAACCGCGTCTGCGGCTGCGGCATCACCGCCCGCTGCGCGGTCTCGGCCATCTCCCGGGCGGAGGCGAGCCGTACGTCCCCCCGGCGGACGACGGTGTTCACCACGCCGGCCAGGGCGGACACGATGACGACGGTGAGCAGCTCGGTGGCGAACTGGGCCGCCGAGAGCGCGTCGCGCAACAGCAGCACCGTCACCGTGCAGACCACCGACAGCAGCCCGATCACCAGGGTGGCGCGCAGCGTGTAGAGGGGGGCGGCGATCAGCGGCGCGGCGGCGAAGAACGGCACCGGGGTCACGTCCGGCGGGGTGACCCGGTCGTAGGCCAGGCCGAACAGCAGCGTGAGGAACGGCAGCACGCGCAGGAACATCCGCGCGTGGTGCACCCACCGCCGGTGGCGTCCGACGGCGGGGGGTTCGACCGCCGGGTCCACCGGTCCGCCTCGCCGCAGCATGCCCTCCATGGTTCCGCTCCCGGCCGGAACCGGCGACCGCTGGGCCTCCGCCCGGCTGAAGCGGCGCCCAGCGGACGGGCAGACGTGCGGACGTGCAGACGCAAACACTCAGGGCCGGAATCCTGAAAGGATTCCGGCCCTGAGCCTTCAGTAGCGGGGACAGGATTTGAACCTGCGACCTCTGGGTTATGAGCCCAGCGAGCTACCGAGCTGCTCCACCCCGCGTCGTTGTGTCTTTACTGTACGACATACCTGCGGGGAAAAGCGAATCGGTTCACGCCGACCCGCCGAGCAGGTGCCGGTTGGGCGCCTTCGCGCGCTCCGCGAGCTCGGGGTAAGCGGTCAGCAGCACCACCTCGGCCCCGCCCGCGGCCAGCACCCCGCTGCCGTCCGCACCGGGGACGAAGGTGTCGGGCTCGCGCCAGGCGGTGACCACGCGGCGCACCCCGGCGTCCAGGATCAGCCGGGCGCACGGCGCCGGGCGGGAGGCCCGGCGGGCACAGGGCTCCAGGCTGCTGTAGACGGTGGCCGCGGGAAGCCGCGGGTCGGCGGGGTCGATCTTGGCCAGCGCGGCCTCCTCCGCGTGCACCACCGGGTCGCCGCCCTCCCGGGAGTGGCCCCGGGCCAGCTCGGTCCCGTCCTCGGCCACCACCACGGCCCCGACGCTGAACGCGGTCGTGGACGGCGGGCACTCCTCGGCCAGGTCGCAGGCGACGGCGAGCCAGTGGCGGTCGGCGGCCGAGGCGAGCGGGCCGGCGCCCGGGGCCACGGGCCGGTAGCGGGCCAGCACCATGTCACCCACCGGCCGGGTCTCCTCCAGCCGCAGCCGGCCGGGCGGGTAGGCGCCGGGCCCGAACAGCCGGGGCGCGGCGGGGTCCCCGACCAGCAGCGGGGCGACGGCGAGCTGGAGCTCGTCGGCGAGGCCCTGCCGCAGCAGCTGGGTGTGGACGCTGCCGCCGCCCTCCACCATCAGCCGCCGCACCCCGTACGCGGCGTGGAGGTGCTCCAGGACGGCCCGCCAGTCGAGTTCCGGCCCCACCGGCACCACATCCACCAGGTCCACCACGTCCGCGCCGTCCGCTCCGTCCGCGTCGTCGATCCGGCCACGCAGCGCCTCCTGCGCCCGCGGTGCGCCCCTCCCGGTGGTGTAGACGGCCTTGCGGCCACCGGTCCGCCAGAAGTGGGCCGTGGGGTCGAGTTCACCCGATCCGGTCACCAGGACCTTCAGCGGAAACTCCGGCCGCCCGGCGGCGACGCGCGCGGCACGGCGCTCCGGCGAGCGGATCACCAGCCGGGGGTCGTCGGCCCGCAGGGTGCCGGCGCCGATCAGGATGGCGTCGCTCGCCGCCCGGACCTCGTCCACCCGGTCGAAGTCCTCGGGGCCGGACAGCAGGAGCCGTTCCGGCCCGGCGTCGTCGAGGTGGCCGTCGAGCGAGACGGCGGCGGAGAGCAGGACGTAGGGGTGCGGCATGGGGCGGCTCCGGGACGCACGGCGGCGCATGGTCCGGCCGGGTTCGGCCGGGCGCATGCGCCGCGTCAGGAGTAGGCCCTGTGGGACTCGAACCCACAACCAATGGATTAAAAGTCCACTGCTCTGCCAATTGAGCTAAGGGCCCAGGGTGATGTTGCTCCCCCGAGCATAGCGGGAGGGCGCCTCCGGTCCGAGCGGGTATCCGCGGCCGACGGCGCGCGGGAAGCGCGGAGGGCCCGCACGACCGGGGTCGTGCGGGCCCTCACAGGCGGTGTGCGCGGGCGCGTCAGCCGTTGCGCTTCCAGCGCGGCTTGTCGTCCCGGCGGCCGAAGGAGCCACCGCGGTGGTCGTCACGACGGTCGTCGCGGCGGCCGAAGGGACGGTCCGAGGCGCCACCGGAGCGGAAGCCCGGGCGGTCGTCGCGGCGGTCGCGGTTGAACGGACGGTCGTTGCCGCGGAAGCCACCGCGGTCGTCACGGCGCTCGACGGGACGGCCGCCACGGTCGTCACGGTTGAACGGACGGTCACCCCGGTCGTTGCCACGGAAGCCACCGCGGTCACCGCGGTCGTCGCGACGCTCGAAGGAACGGCCGCCACGGTCGTCACGGTTGAACGGACGGTCACCCCGGTCGTTGCCACGGAACCCGCCACGGTCACCCCGGTCGTCCCGGCGGAAGCCGCCACGGTCGCCGCGGTCATCCCGGCGCTCGAAGGAACGGCCACCACGGTCACCCCGGTCGTCCCGGCGGAAGCCGCCACGGTCGCCGCGGTCGTCGCGACGCTCGAAGGAACGGCCGCCACGGTCGTCACGGTTGAACGGACGGTCACCCCGGTCGTTGCCACGGAAGCCACCACGGTCACCACGGTCACCACGGTCGTCGCGACGCTCGAAGGAACGGCCACCACGGTCGTCACGGTTGAACGGACGGTCACCCCGGTCGTTGCCGCGGAACCCGCCACGGTCGCCACGGTCACCGCGGTCGTCGCGACGCTCGCCGCGCTCCTCGCGGCGCTGCGGCCGCTCCTCGCGCTCGGTGCGGTCGACGTGCTGGGCCGTGGGCTGCTCCGGCACGGAGACGGCGGCGGCCTCGGCGGCCTCCGCGGCCTCACGGACGACGGCGGCCTCGGCCAGCGCGGCCTCCGGGTCGTCGCCCCGCTCACGGGCGGCGCGGGCGGTGAGGCGGTCGGCCTCGTCGCGCAGCTCGGCGGCGCGGCGCTGCAGGCGCTCCAGCTCCTTGGTGAGCTGGGCGACCTCGCGCTCGGCCTGGACGGCGGCACCGGCCGCCGACTCCGCCTGCAGTTCGGTCATCGACCGGGCGCCGGTGATCTCGGCGACCTCGGGCTCGAAGGCCGTGCCGCTCTGGATGATGTGACGCCCGGCGTCGATGCCCGCGTCCTCCATCAGGCGGAAGATCTGGCGACGCTGGTGCGGCAGCGACAGCGAGACCACGGTGCCGGTGCGGCCGGCCCGGGCGGTGCGGCCCGCGCGGTGCAGGTAGTCCTTGTGGTCGCCGGCCGGGTCCACGTTGAGGACCAGGTCGATGCCGTCGACGTGGATGCCGCGGGCGGCGACGTCGGTGGCGACCAGGACGTTGACGTACCCGTCCTTGAAGTCGGCGAGGGTGCGGGTGCGCGCGCCCTGGGTCATGCCGCCGTGCAGGGCGTCCGCCTTCACACCGGCGTCGCGCAGCTGCTCGGCGATGCGGTCGGCGCCCAGCTGGGTGCGGACGAAGATGATCGTGCGGCCCTTGCGGGAGGCGATGGCCGCGGTGACCGGAGCCTTGTCCTTCGGCTTCACGATCAGGATGTGGTGCGACATCGTGGTGACGGCGCCCTGGGCGGCGTCGACCTCGTGGCTGACCGGGTTCTCCAGGTAGCGGTCGACCAGGGTCTTGATCTCGTTCTCCATGGTGGCGGAGAAGAGCATCCGCTGGCCGCCGGCCGGGATCTGGTCGAGCAGCTCGGTGACCTCGGGCATGAAGCCCAGGTCGGACATCTGGTCGGCCTCGTCGAGGACCGCGACCTCGACGTCGCCCAGCGAGCAGGCGCCGCGGCCGATGATGTCGCGCAGCCGGCCCGGGGTGGCGACGAGGATGTCGACGCCGCGCTCGAGGGCGTAGATCTGGTTGCCCATCGAGGTGCCGCCGCAGACGACCTTCATCTTGAGGCCGAGCACGTCGCCGTAGGGCTGCAGGGCGTCGGCCACCTGCATGGCCAGCTCACGGGTCGGCGTGAGGATGACGGCGCGGGGGCGCTTCTTCTCCGTGCGGCCGCCGGCCAGGCGGGCCAGGGTCGGCAGACCGAAGGAGAGGGTCTTGCCGGAGCCGGTGCGGCCACGGCCGAGGATGTCCTTGCCGGCCAGGGCGTCCGGGATGGTCGCGGCCTGGATCGGGAAGGGCCGGGTGACGCCGTTCTGCGCCAGCTTGCGCACGACGCCCTCGGGCAGACCCAGGTCGGCGAAGGACGGGCCGGTCTCCTCGACGGCCTGCCCCTGCGCGGCCTCGGCGGCCTCGGCGGTGTCCTGGTCGAGGTTCTCGGCGAGGTTGTCGTCGACGTTCTCGCCGAGCTCGGCGGCCGTCTCGTTCTCGGAGACGACGAACTGATCAGTACTGGAAATGGACATGCGTAAGCGAAACCTTCCGGAGTCTCGTCGGCACGCGCCCGTCAACTCCGTGTTTCGCGAGAAACCGCCTCGATGCGGTCAGCCACGGCAAGGGAGAGAACGCGCCACACGGCGCGCTCTTCGTCGCTGCGCCGGGCAAATGGGATCAAACGATCTCCCACCATACGCACCTCGTGCCCCCCGGCGCAAACGAGAAGGAGGGAAGCGACGCACGCCACATCCCTGGGCCGCTACACGGCCACTCCGGTCGCGGGCGCCTCGGGCGCCGTGGCCGGCGACGGGGGCAGCGCGGAGGAGGGCTGGACCTGCGACGGGTCCGGCGAGGGCGGCGGCGGGGACGGCTGCGGGGGTGCCACGGTGGGCTCCTGGCTGGGCGGCTCCGGGGCGGGTTCGCCCGGCTCGGCCGGACCCGGCTCCTCCGGCTCGTCGACCCCGCCGGGGTCGGTGGCGCCGGGTTCCTCGCTCTCCCCGGGGTGCTCGTCGTCCTTCCGGTCCCCCGGCCGCCGCGGCTTCCCGGACCGGCCGGGGGACCGGTCGTCGCCCGGTTCGGGCCGCGCTCCCTCGTTGGTGACCCGGGGGTCGAAGCCGGAGCCTCCGGTTGTCCCCGCTCCGCCGGCGCTGCTCTCCTCGCCGGCGGTCCCGGAGGTCCGTGCCGGCCGGGACCGTCCGGAATCCTCCCCCGGCAGGTCCACACAACCGGTCACCACGACGGAGACGGCGGCGACCGCGGCGGCGAGACGAACGGGTACGTACACACGGCGCACGGAAGCCACCTCCGAGGGCGGGGGAGAGTCACCCTGCCCAACTGCCGCCGGGCGCAAGAGGACACGCCCGTGCGCCCCCGCGATCCGTCCGGACCGGTCACCCGTAGCCGAGGTCGTGGAGCCGCTCGTCGTCGATGCCGAAGTGGTGGGCGATCTCGTGAACGACCGTCACCTCGGTCTCCGCGACCACGTCCTCCCTGGTGTCGCAGATCCGCAGGGTCGGGTTGCGGTAGATGGTGATCCGGTCCGGCAGCACCCCCGCGTACCACTCCCCCCGCTCGGTCAGCGGTGTCCCCTCGTAGAGCCCGAGCAGGTCGGGATCGTCGGCGGGCGGCTCGTCCTCGACGAACACGGCGACGTTGTCCATCAACCGCGTCAGCTCCGGCGGGATCCGGTCGAGGGCCTCCGCCACCGTTTCCTCGAACTCCTCGCGCGTCATCTCCAGCACACCGCCATTCTGTGCCACAACGCCCCGTCACACACCCGTCCGAAGCCCGCCGCACCACTTCCCGCGCACCGCGTATCCGCTCGGGGACCTGGGCATACGGACCCAATGGCCCGCATCAGCGTCCGACTCCCCGACGTGCCGCGCCGGATACGCGCCCTGCTGGAACGGAGGTCCGCCACCGGCGCCCGGCCCGAGCTCGGCCGTCGCGCGCACCCCGTGGCCAGGGCCGCGGGGCTGGTCGCGGTGGTCCTCGCCGGCGCCTGGCTCGGCCTGCTGACCGTCGGCGCGGTCCGTGCCCCCGTCGGCCCGGTGAACACCACCATGGCCCTGCAGCCGTCGCTCGACGGCAGGACCGAGATCCGGATCCCGCCGCTGGGCGCGCTCACCCTGGACAGCCACACCGCTCCCTTCCGGCTCCAGGTCGACGTCGACCAGCTGGACCCCGAGCGCTCCCGCGACCTGGTCGACCACCCCGAGCGCATCTCCGGCCTCCAGGAAGCCATCACCGAGGACGTCGGCAGCGGCATCCTCACCCTGGCCCTCCGGTCCGGCGTGGCGGTGGTCGTCGGCGCCACGGCGCTGGGGCTGATCGTCTACCGGCGTCCGCGCCGCGCCTTGGCCACCGGCGGCCTGGCACTGGCCCTGCTGGGCGTCTCCGGAGGCACCGCCTGGGCCACCTGGAACCCCAACTCGGTACTGGAGCCCCGCTTCTCCGGCCTGCTCTCCTCGGCCCCCTCGGTCGTCGGCAACGCGCGCAGCATCGTCTCCGACTTCGACGTCTACCAGCAGGAGCTGGCCCGCCTGGTCACCAACGTCACCAAGCTCTACGACGCCACCAGCACCCTGCCGGCCTACCAGCCCGACCCCACCACCATCCGGGTCCTGCACGTCTCCGACATCCACCTGAACCCGGCGAGCTGGGAGATCATCTCCTCGCTGGTCGAGCAGTACGAGATCGACGTGATCGTGGACTCCGGCGACACCATGGACCACGGCACCAAGGCCGAGAACCGCTTCCTGGACCCCATCCCGGACCTGGGCGCCCCCTACATATGGGTCCGCGGCAACCACGACTCCCGCGACACCCAGGCCTACCTCTCCGGCCTGGAGGACGTGCACGTCCTGGACGAGGGCCGGGCCGTGGACGTCGCCGGGCTGCGGTTCGCGGGCATCGGCGACCCGCAGTTCACGCCGGACCGCAGCAAGCCGCAGGGCGGCAAGGCCGCGGCGGAGCGGGCCGGGGTGCAGCTCGCCGCGGAGATCCGCGACCACCGGCGGGCGGGCGAGCCGGTGGACGTCGCCGTGGTCCACGACCCGCAGGCCGCCCGGAAGGTGGACGGGGTGGTGCCGCTGGTGCTCTCCGGCCACATCCACCAGCAGAAGACCAAGCTGCTGAAGCTGGGCACCCGGCTGCGGATCGAGGGTTCGACCGGAGGCGGCGGCCTGCGGGCGCTGGAGGGCGAGGAGCCCGATCCCATCGAGGCGTCCGTCCTCTACCTGGACCGGGACAGCCGCCGGCTGCAGGCCTGGGACGAGATACGGCTGGGCGGCCTCGGCCTCACCACGGCCGAGGTCAGCCGCCACCTGGTGGAGGAGAACCAGCCGGGCGGCGGCTCTCCCTCGCCGTCCGGATCGCCGACCGGATCGCCGTCCGGTTCGCCGTCCGGTTCGCCGTCGGGTTCGCCGTCGGGTTCGCCCTCCGGAAGCCCCGGCGGCGTGCCGTCCGCGCAGCCCTCGCCACGTCGGTCGGAGGGCGGGTCGTAAACGTTTTGGCGATACCCCTCGGCATCACCTATGCTTCTCACGTCCCCGACGCGCTGAGAAGCGCCCAGGCGGGCCGTATAGCCCTCATCGTCTAGCGGCCTAGGACGCCGCCCTTTCAAGGCGGTAGCACGGGTTCGAATCCCGTTGGGGGCACGCAAGATCGTGTGCGACACTGTTAACGCAAGACGCGCACAACGCTTGGTCCTGTGGAGCAGTTTGGAGTGCTCGCCACCCTGTCAAGGTGGAGGCCGCGGGTTCAAATCCCGTCAGGACCGCTGAGGTTTCACGTGAAACCTCGTGGCTGGGTAGCTCAGCTGGTACGAGCGTCCGCCTGAAAAGCGGAAGGTCCCCGGTTCGACCCCGGGCCCAGCCACCAGCAGAAAGACCCCCTTCGGTTTCCGGAGGGGGTCTTTCGCGTCCGGTCTCCACCCCGCCCACGGGCCGTCCGCCGCGTAATGCGCTCGCCACCCCGTTCGGGAAGGTGCGATCCTGGAACGCGTATGTCTACGCAGCCTGCCTCCGCCACCGCCGCGCCCGCCTTCGGCGACATCGCCAACCGCCTGGCCCAGCTCTCCCTGCGGGAGGCGAACCGGCTGGGGCGGCGACTCGAAGGCGCCCGGAAGATCCGCAAGCCCGAGGCCCGGGCCGCCGTGCTGGCCGAGATCGCAGCCGAGGTCGACAAGGCCGAGGCCCGGATGGCCGAGCGCGCCTCCCGGGTGCCGGCCGTCACCTATCCGCCGAACCTTCCGGTCAGCCAGAAGAAGGACGCCATCGCCGAGGCGATCCGCGACCACCAGGTCGTGATCGTCGCCGGTGAGACCGGCTCCGGCAAGACGACCCAGATCCCCAAGATCTGCCTCGAGCTCGGCCGCGGCGTGCGCGGGATGATCGGCCACACGCAGCCCCGCCGGATCGCGGCCCGCACGGTCGCCGAGCGCGTGGCGGAGGAGCTGGACACCCCGCTGGGCGAGGCCGTCGGCTGGAAGGTGCGGTTCACCGACCAGGTGGGCCAGGACACCTTCGTCAAGCTGATGACGGACGGCATCCTGCTGGCCGAGATCCAGACCGACCGGGACCTCCGCGCCTACGACACGATCATCATCGACGAGGCGCACGAGCGGTCCCTCAACATCGACTTCCTGCTGGGTTACCTGGCCCAGCTGCTGCCCCGCCGCCCGGACCTCAAGGTCGTCATCACCTCGGCGACGATCGACCCGGAACGCTTCTCACGGCACTTCGGCGACGCCCCGATCATCGAGGTCAGCGGACGGACGTACCCGGTCGAGGTGCGCTACCGGCCGCTGCTGGAAGAGGACTCCGAGGACGCGGACCGGGACCAGATCACCGCGATCACGGACGCCTGCGAGGAGCTGATGGCGGAGGGGCCGGGCGACATCCTGGTCTTCCTCTCCGGCGAGCGGGAGATCCGCGACACGGCGGACGCACTCTCCAAGAAGCAGTACCGGTCGACCGAGATCCTGCCGCTCTACGCCCGCCTCTCCCACGCGGAGCAGCACCGCGTCTTCCAGCAGCACTCCGGCCGCCGGATCGTGCTCGCCACCAACGTGGCCGAGACCTCGCTGACCGTGCCGGGCATCAAGTACGTGATCGACCCGGGCTTCGCCCGGATCTCGCGCTACAGCCACCGCACGAAGGTGCAGCGGCTGCCCATCGAGCCGGTCTCCCAGGCCAGCGCCAACCAGCGCAAGGGCCGCTGCGGCCGGACCAGCGACGGCATCTGCATCCGGCTGTACTCCGAGGACGACTTCGCGTCCCGCCCGGAGTTCACCGACGCGGAGATCCTGCGCACCAACCTGGCCTCGGTCATCCTCCAGATGACGGCGGCGGGCCTCGGCGACATCGAGAAGTTCCCCTTCATCGACCCGCCGGACCACCGCAACATCCGTGACGGCGTCCAGCTCCTCCAGGAGCTCCACGCGCTCGACCCGACGGAGAAGGACCCGCGCAAGCGCCTCACCCAGCTGGGCCGCAAGCTGGCGCAGCTCCCGGTGGACCCCCGGCTCGCCCGGATGGTGCTGGAGGCGGACCGGAACGGCTGCGTGCGCGAGGTGATGGTGATCGCCTCCGCGCTCTCGATCCAGGACCCGCGCGAACGGCCCTCCGAGAAGCAGGCGCAGGCCGACCAGATGCACGCCCGGTTCAAGGACGAGTCCAGCGACTTCCTGACCTTCCTCAACCTGTGGCGGTACGTCCGGGAGCAGCAGAAGGAGCGCGGCTCCTCGGCGTTCCGCCGCATGTGCAAGCAGGAGTACCTGAACTTCCTGCGGATCCGCGAGTGGCAGGACATCTACAGCCAGCTCCGGTCGGTGGCCCAGCAGATGGGCATACGCCTCAACGAGCAGGACGCGTCCGAGCAGTCCGTCCACGTCTCGCTGCTGGCCGGCCTGCTGAGCCACGTCGGCATGAAGGACGTCAAGGACGCCGCGAAGAGCACGGGCAAGGAGAGCGGCAAGGGCTCCCCCAGGAACGAGTACCTGGGCGCCCGCAACGCCAAGTTCGCGATCTTCCCCGGCTCGGCGCTCTTCAAGAAGCCGCCGCGGTTCGTGATGTCCGCCGAGCTGGTGGAGACCTCCCGGCTCTGGGCGCGGGTCAACGCCCGGATCGAGCCCGAGTGGGTGGAGCCGCTGGCCGAGCACCTGCTGAAGCGCACCTACAGCGAGCCGCACTGGGAGAAGGACCAGGCCGCGGTGATGGCGTACGAGAAGGTGACGCTCTACGGCGTCCCGATCGTCGCCCAGCGGAAGGTGAACTACGGGCGGATCGATCCGGAGGCCTCCCGCGAGCTGTTCATCCGCCACGCGCTGGTGGAGGGCGACTGGCGCACCCACCACAAGTTCTACGCGGACAACCGCAAGCTGCTCACCGAGGTCGAGGAGCTCGAGCACCGGGCCCGTCGCCGGGACATCCTGGTCGACGACGAGACCCTCTTCGACTTCTACGACCAGCGGATCCCCGAGCACGTCGTCTCGGGCGCCCACTTCGACTCGTGGTGGAAGCACAAGCGCCACGAGGAGCCGGACCTGCTCGACTTCGAGCGGTCCATGCTCATCAACGAGAAGGCCGGGACGGTCACCAAGGACGACTACCCGGACTCCTGGCGGCAGGGTGCGCTGAAGTTCCGCGTCACCTACCAGTTCGAGCCCGGCGCGGACGCGGACGGCGTGACCGTGCACATCCCGCTGCAGGTCCTCAACCAGGTCACCGACGAGGGCTTCGACTGGCAGATCCCCGGTCTGCGCGAGGAACTGGTCACCGAGCTGATCCGTTCGCTGCCCAAGCCGATCCGGCGCAACTACGTGCCCGCGCCCAACTTCGCGCAGCGTTTCCTCGGCGTGGCGACGCCCGGCCCGGAGCCGCTGGACGTGGCGATGGCACGGGAGCTGAACCGGATGGTGGGCGTCCGGCTGGAACCCGGGGACTTCGACTGGTCGAAGGTGCCGGACCACCTCACGATCACGTTCCGGATCGTCGACGAGCGGCGGCGGAAACTCGCCGAGGACAAGGACCTCGAGGCGCTGAAGCTGAAGCTGCGCCCGAAGGCCCGGCAGGCCATCTCCAAGGCCGCCGCGGCCACCGCGGAGCGTTCGGGCGGCCCCTCGCTCGAACGGTCGGGGCTGACCGACTGGACGATCGGCACGCTCGTCCGGGTCTTCGAGACCAAGCGGGCCGGCCAGCCGGTGAAGGCCTATCCGGCGCTGGTGGACGACGGCGACACCGTCTCGGTGCGGCTGTTCGACAGCGAAGCGGAACAGGCCGAGGCGATGTGGCGGGGCACCCGGCGGCTCATCGTGCGCAACATCCCGGTCAACCCGGCGAAGTTCGCCCTGGACCGGCTGACCAACGCGCAGAAGCTGGCGCTCTCGGCCAACCCGCACGGCTCGGTGCAGGCGCTCTTCGACGACTGCGCGCTCGCCGCGGCGGACAAGCTGATCGCCGACTTCGGAGGCCCCGTCTGGGACGAGGAGTCGTACCGCAAGCTCTACGACAAGGTGCGGGCCGAGATCGTGGACACCACGGTGCGCGCGGTGGGCCAGGTGCAGCAGGTACTGGCCGCCTGGCAGGCCTGCGAGCGGCGCCTGAAGTCGGTGAAGAGCCCGGCGCTGCTGCCCAACCTCACCGACGTCCGCGCCCAGCTGGACCGCCTGGTGAAGCCGGGCTTCGTGACGGAGGCCGGACTGGCGCGGCTGCCGCACCTGATGCGGTACCTGGTGGCGGCGGACCGCCGGCTCCAGCAGATGGCGGCCAACGTCCAGCGGGACACCACCCGCATGGAGAAGGTCCACGAGATGCAGGACGAGTACGCCTGGCTGCTGGAGCAGATGCCCAAGGGCCGGCCGGTCCCGGCGGAGGTGCGGGAGGTCCGCTGGATGATCGAGGAGCTGCGGGTCAGCTACTTCGCGCACGCCCTGGGGACGGCCTACCCGGTGTCGGACAAGCGGATCGTGAAGACCGTGGACCAGCTCGCACCGTGACGCGAACGGGGCCGCGATTCACGTGACGGCCCCCTCACTCACGGTGAGTTCGACCAGGGGGGCCGCACTCCTGTACAGTCCTTCTCGCAGCGCAACGCAGGAACCCGAAGCGGGAACCTCCGGTGTGAAGCACCTGGTCCTGTGGAGCAGTTTGGAGTGCTCGCCACCCTGTCAAGGTGGAGGCCGCGGGTTCAAATCCCGTCAGGACCGCAGTGTGGAAGGCCCGTCGCCCTTGAGGCGGCGGGCCTTCGTCGTGCCCGTCATCGCCCCCGTCGTGCCCGTCACCCCGTCATCGCCGCCGGAACGTCGGTTCACAGGCCCGCACCCCTCGGTGCGGGCTTCGTCGTGTGCGGGGGCCGGGCCGGGGCATGCGGTGCTCGGCCGGCCGGCATCCGAAAGACCGTCAGAAACCGCCGCAGGGCCTCAGGAGGGCCCGCACCCCACCCGCACCCCGTACGCGCCTCCACGGGCCCCACAAGGCGCCCAGGAGCCGCCCTCGTCCGCCCGGTCGCGCCGTCACCGGCGGCATGGCATCGGCACACCACATATGCCGCAACCGCTCATAGCGCATGGGCCACAGGGACAACAACCCACAGTCGGTGTGAAAGGTGTCACCGAATCAGTTTTTCGATCGGGGGCACTTAACCGCCGTTCACATCATGTCAATTTTATATGTGCAATTGCACTACCCCGAGGGCTCGTTGCGGGCGCTTCGAGGGTCCGGACCGCCGCCCTGGTCTGCGCGGACGGCCGGGGGGTGGAGATCCGCCGAAGGTCCCGCGAAGGGGCCTCGCAGGAGCGTTCAGCCCCTGTCCCGGGGCAAAAAAGATCGCGCTGGACCCGGCGGAGTCCAGCGCGATCGACGACGCGTCAACGTGCAAGGGGAGTCCTGCGGACCCTGCGGTCCGGGACAAGGTCCTGTTGGGGCAGGACCTGCGTCGTGTGGAGCTGTGTGACGGACGCCTCGGGCGGCTGGGGGACCGCCTGACCCGTCCGGCTATTCAGTTGTGGGCACCGATCTGGTCACGGGCCTTCAAATCAAAGGCTGTCAGGCCTCGCTGCGCTGCTGGGGGATGCCCGCCAGCAGGGCGCGGACCTCGGCCTCGCGGTAGCGCCGGTGCCCGCCGAGCGTGCGGATCGACGTGAGCTTGCCGGCCTTCGCCCACCGCGTCACCGTCTTGGGGTCGACGCGGAACATGGTGGCGACCTCAGCCGGGGTCAGCAGCGGCTCGGCATCAGGGGTGCGAGCGGTCATGAGCGGCCTCCTCGGGAGAACCGACGTTCTCGGTTCTTTCCTCTAAATTCTGCACCTTGACCCGCGTTGCCCGAAATGGCGGACGCGAGTCGAGTCGGTTATAGGACGAACGGCTTGTCCTCGGCACTACAACTACACCATCTGTCCAGCCGCGTCGGCCAAACCGATGGAATTGCCCTCCCAGGTGTTCATCAGCGACGGAAGCCGATGGACCGTGCCATAGCGGACAGTCACTCCTCTGTGACGATCAGTCACAGACTCCACAGAGGCCATCAGACCCCCCAAAGGTTCAGCGCCGATGCCCGCCCGAACGGACAGCGGGAGCCCTCCCCGGACTCCTTGTCCTATTTTGGCATGAGGGGTGGCAAGATACGCAAGGGCCGGGTACGTGCACTCCGTCACGCTTAGGGCCGACTGTCCGTTTCGCGTCAGGCGCGAAAGCCGCGGAACGCGCTCCGGCTCCGCACCACCGTACGCGCCGGTGTCAGCTCGCGAGCCCCCGTTGCCGGACCGCCCGCCACCGGACCACCAGGCGTTCGTACGCCTCGCCGGCCGTCTCGCCGTCGCCCTCGCGCAGCGCCTCCAGCGCCTCGGCCGCGTCCGCCGCCGAGTGATCGCCGGCCAGGTCGTCCGCGGGCAGGGCGTGGACCAACCCGCCGTAGTCCAGCTCGACCAGCGAGCGCGGGTGGAACTCCTCCAGCCAGCGGCCCACCCCGACCAGCGCCTCGGTCAGCGCCCCCTCGCCCACGGACTCGCGGACCGTGCGCAGCCCGCGGGCCAGCCGCCGCCGCGCGTCGACCATCCGCGTCCGGTAGCGGAGCACCGGCGCCTCGTCCTCCGTCCCGGCCCGCCACTCGCGCTCCTCGTCGGCCACCAGGACGAACCAGTGGCCGGGAACGTGCCAGGTCGCGCTGCGGATCCAGGGCCGGGCGTCCGGGTTGCGGGTCAGCCAGTGCTCGTAGTCCCGGGCCGCCTCCTCCCGCACGACGGGCGGAAGGACGGCGTCGAGCACGATTGGCGGAAAATCGCCCCCGAAGTCCCGCAGCGCCTGCCATCCCCGCAGCCGGGTGCGCCACGGACACACGCAGACGGCACCGTCCACCTCCGCGACGAACGCGTCCCCGCTCTCGTGCACCGGGACGGGCGTCGGCGGAGTGGCGAGCAGGTCGGTCAGCGCACGCCGCACCTCGTCCTGACAGGTGGTGGGCCGGTCGGTGCGGCGGGCGTACCGCTCCCAGTGGGCGCGCTCCTCACGGGGGAAGGCGGCCAGAGGCTCGTAGACCCGCAGATAGGCGGGGTAGGGCACGATCACCGAGGTCACCTTGGGCACCCCTCCACCCTCCCCGGCGGATTCCGTCCGAAACCCGTCCCACTCGTATCCGAAGCGGGCGGAAAGCAGGGGAAAACGGGCCGGCCCGGACCCCCGGTTACTCCTCGCGAGGATGATCCTGTGTGGGGGCGGCCAGGGTGGCCTTCCAGGCTCTACCCTCGTGCCACGGTTCCCGCCACCCGTACGGGAAACCGCCGTAACCGCCGCTACTCATCCAGGAGTCACCACCGTGACCGAAGTGACCGACGGCGTCCTGCACACCCTGTTCCAGTCGGAGCAAGGGGGGCATGAGCAGGTCGTGCTCTGCCAGGACCGCGCCAGCGGACTGAAGGCCGTGATCGCCATCCACTCCACCGCCCTGGGCCCCGCCCTCGGCGGGACGCGCTTCCACCCCTACGCCACGGAGGCCGAGGCCGTCGCCGACGCCCTCAACCTGGCCCGCGGGATGTCGTACAAGAACGCCATGGCCGGCCTCGAGCACGGGGGCGGCAAGGCCGTGATCATAGGCGACCCGGGCCGGCTCAGGACCGAGGAACTGCTGCTCGCCTACGGCCGGTTCGTGGCCTCGCTGGGCGGCCGGTACGTGACCGCCTGCGACGTCGGCACCTACGTCGCCGACATGGACGTGGTGGCCCGCGAGTGCCCGTGGACCACCGGTCGGTCCCCGGAGAACGGCGGTGCCGGCGACTCCTCGGTCCTCACCTCCTTCGGCGTCTTCCAGGGCATGCGGGCCTCCGCCCAGCACCTGTGGGGCGACCCCACCCTGCGCGGCCGCACGGTCGGCATCGCCGGCGTGGGCAAGGTCGGGCGCCACCTGGTGGAGCACCTGCTGGAGGACGGCGCCGAGGTGATCGTCACGGACGTGCGCGAGGAGGCCGTGCGGGCGCTGCTCGCCGAGCATCCGTCGGTGCGGGTCGCGGCCGACGCCGGCGAACTGGTCCGCACGCCGGGCCTGGACGTCTACGCCCCGTGCGCCCTGGGCGGCGCGCTCGACGACGCCACGGTGGCGGCGCTCACGGCGACGGTGGTGTGCGGCGCGGCCAACAACCAGCTCGCCCACCCCGGCATCGAGAAGGACCTGGCGGACCGGGGCATCCTCTACGCGCCCGACTACGTGGTGAACGCCGGCGGCGTGATCCAGGTGGCCGACGAGCTCCTGGGCTTCGACTTCGACCGGGCCAAGGCCAAGGCGACGAAGATCTTCGACACCACCCTGGAGCTCTTCGCGCGGGCGAAGGCGGACGGCATCCCGCCGGCCGCGGCGGCCGACCGGATCGCCGAGCAGAGGATGGCCGAATCCGGTCGTTCCCGTGCGGTGACCACCGCCGCCTGACGCGGCACCTCTCGCGACACCTGACGCGGCACCTCTCGCGGCAGCGCGCGCGACAGAGGGCCGGCGCGTCAACGTCCCGCCCGATCGTTCCCCCGTCAGAGGGAAGAAACGTGTCGGTGACGGGACGGCGACGCGCCGGTTCCGGGTGAGTGATCGCCTCGGGGTGTCGCTGTTCCGGGGGTTGAAAGGCCAGGACAGGGCGAGACAACTGTCACTTCTTCGGGCGGGTCTTCCGGGCAGATGTGGTTAAAATCGGCATTGACCAGCGGGGACGGGGCACCTCGCGGGTGCTGGGCACACACGCTTGGTGCGGGCGACGTACCGTATGGGCGCGGGCTCAGGTACCGTGGAAGCCCTACGGACCGGTCTCTCTGTGGAGAGTCCGTTCTGGATCATGAACGCGTCAAGACTCTGGGGCCGTCGCGCCCCGTCGTTGAGGGGGTCGAGCCATGGGGCGCGGCCGGGCCAAGGCCAAGCAGACGAAGGTCGCCCGCCAGCTGAAGTACAACAGCGGCGGGACGGATCTCTCGCGCCTGGCCGAGGAGCTGGGCGCATCGACGTCGAATCCGACGCCTAACGGCGAGCGGTTCGAGGACGATGAGCAGGACGACGACCTGTATTCGCGGTACGCCGAGCTCTACGGTGCCGACGACGAGGACGAGGACGAGGAGTCCTCGCACCGTCGCGGTGCCTGACAGCGTTCACCGCTCATACTGATCCGGACCCGGTTCGGGGCTGAGGCCTCGAACCGGGTTCAGTATTGCCCTGGATCGATTGCCTGGTCCTGGGCTGCTTTCGCGTGCTCCCTGACCGGCATCCCCGGCATCGCGGCCCCGGTCGGCCCGGGTCCCCGGCGGGCGCGCCGCCCGCCGGGGTCCGTGGGTCAGTTCGCGTAGTCGCCGACCAGTTCCGCGCCCGTGGCGTGGTCGCCGCGGGCGACGATCTCGCCGGCCACCCAGGAGTCGACACCGCGGTCGGCCAGCGTGGCCAGGGCCACCTCGACCGACTCCTGCGGGACGACGGCCATCATGCCGACGCCCATGTTGAGCGTCTTCTCCAGTTCCAGCCGCTCGACCGAGCCGGTGCGGCCGACCAGGGAGAAGATCGGGTCGGGGGTCCAGGTGGACCGGTCGACCACCGCGTGCAGCTCGTCCGGGACGACCCGGGCCAGGTTGGCGGCGAGCCCGCCGCCGGTGATGTGGCTGAAGGCGTGCACCTCGCAGGTGCGGGTCAGCGCGAGGCAGTCCAGCGAGTAGATCTTGGTCGGCTCCAGCAGCTCCTCGCCGAGGGTCCGGCCCAGTTCCTCCACGTGCGCGTCCAGGGCCATGCCCGCCCGGTCCAGCAGCACGTGGCGGACCAGCGAGTACCCGTTGGAGTGCAGACCGGAGGAGGCCATCGCGATCACCGCGTCGCCCTCCCGGATCAGGTGCGGGCCGAGCAGCGCGTCGGCCTCCACCACGCCGGTGCCGGCACCGGCCACGTCGAAGTCGTCGGCCCCGAGCAGGCCCGGGTGCTCGGCCGTCTCACCGCCGACGAGCGCGCAGCCAGCCAGCACGCAGCCCTCGGCGATGCCCTTGACGATGGCGGCGACCCGCTCCGGGTGGACCTTGCCCACGCAGATGTAGTCGGTCATGAACAGCGGCTCGGCGCCGCACACGACGATGTCGTCCATGACCATCGCGACCAGGTCGTGGCCGATGGTGTCGTAGACGCCCATCTGCCGGGCGATGTCGACCTTGGTACCGACGCCGTCGGTGGCGGAGGCGAGCAGCGGACGCTCGTAGCGCTTGAGGGCCGAGGCGTCGAAGAGGCCGGCGAAGCCGCCGAGCCCGCCGAGCACCTCGGGACGCTGGGTCTTCCTGACCCATTCCTTCATCAGCTCGACTGCGCGGTCGCCCGCCTCGATGTCGACGCCGGCAGCCGCGTAGCTGGCACCTGTCTCAGTGGACATGACTGGGAGCTTTCTGTCGGGTACAGCTGGAGCGCTGCGAGGGATCTTCGAGGGGCGACGGGCCGCCGGGTCCTCGGGGCCCACGGGGGGCGGGAGGACCCGGCGTCGCGCGTCGTCGGACTACGGGCGCCGGATGGCGGCGCTGGCGGCGGTCTCCACCGGCGCGGCCAGCTCCGTCTCGAGCAGCTGCTTGCCGAGCAGCTCGGGGTCGGGCAGGTCCATCGGGTACTCGCCGTCGAAGCAGGCGCGGCAGAGGTTCGGCTTGGCGATGGTGGTCGCCTCGATCATGCCGTCGATGGAGATGTAGGCCAGGGAGTCGGCGCCCAGCGAGGTGCCGATCTCCTCGATGGTCATGCCGTTGGCGATCAGCTCCGCGCGGGTGGCGAAGTCGATGCCGAAGAAGCAGGGCCACTTCACCGGGGGCGAGGAGATCCGGATGTGGACCTCGGCGGCGCCGGCCTCGCGGAGCATCCGGACCAGGGCGCGCTGGGTGTTGCCGCGGACGATCGAGTCGTCCACCACGACCAGGCGCTTGCCCTTGATGACTTCCTTGAGCGGGTTCAGCTTGAGGCGGATGCCGAGCTGACGGATGGTCTGCGAGGGCTGGATGAAGGTCCGGCCGACGTAGGCGTTCTTGACCAGGCCGGCGCCGAACGGGATGCCCGACTCCTCGGCGTAGCCGATCGCCGCGGGCGTGCCGGACTCCGGCGTCGCTATCACCAGGTCGGCCTCGGCGGGCGCCTCCTTGGCGAGGCGGCGGCCCATCTCCACGCGGGAGAGGTACACGTTCCGGCCGGCAATGTCGGTGTCCGGGCGGGCCAGGTACACGTACTCGAAGACGCAGCCCTTGGGCCGGGCGTCGGCGAACCGGGAGGAGCGCAGGCCGTTCTCGTCTATCGCGACGAACTCGCCCGGCTCGATCTCGCGCACGTAGCTGGCGCCGCAGATGTCGAGTGCGGCGGACTCCGAGGCGACCACCCAGCCGCGCTCCAGGCGGCCCAGGACCAGCGGGCGGATGCCCTGCGGGTCACGGGCGGCGTAGAGCGTGTGCTCGTCCATGAAGACGAGGGAGAAGGCGCCGCGGACCTGGGGCAGGATGCGCGCGGCGGCCGCCTCGATGGAGAGCGGCTTGCCGTCGTCGTCCGTCTGGCCGGCCAGGAGGGCCGTGACCAGGTCGGTGTCGTTGGTGGCGGCGGGCGCCGAGCCGTTGTTCCGCTCCGGCATGCGGGCGACGAGCTCGGCGAGCTCGGCGGTGTTCACCAGGTTGCCGTTGTGACCGAGGGCGATGGAGCCCTGTGCGGTCGCCCGGAACGTCGGCTGGGCGTTCTCCCAGACGGAGGCGCCGGTGGTCGAGTAGCGGGCGTGTCCGACCGCGATGTGACCCTGGAGGGAGCTGAGGGAGGTCTCGTCGAAGACCTGGGACACGAGGCCCATGTCCTTGAAGACGAGGATCTGGGAGCCGTTGCTGACCGCGATACCCGCGGATTCCTGGCCCCGATGCTGGAGGGCGTAGAGCCCGAAGTACGTGAGCTTTGCGACCTCTTCACCCGGAGCCCAGACACCGAAGACGCCGCAAGCGTCCTGGGGGCCCTTCTCACCGGGAAGCAGGTCGTGATTGAGTCGACCGTCACCACGTGGCACGTCTCCGAGTGTAGGGGAGAGCCGCCGTTGCGCCGAATGGGGCGATGCGGGGACGGCTTACGTCGACGGCGCGCGCGGCCGTGTGGTGGTGTTGCCGTTTTCGCAGGTCAGCGGGGTTGTACGCCAGGCGGGCGGGGGGCCTGGCGGGGCGCTCGCGGCGTCCGGCGGGGCTTTTCGCGGGACGGCGCGAGTGAGGCGTCGCACACCCGGCGGTCCCACGGACCGGACAGCGGGTCCACGGTCGGTGACGCGGGGTGGCCCCGGCGGGTGTCGCGGTGGGGTCGCGGTGGGCGTCGCAGTAGGTGGCACGGCGGCCGGTCAGCTCAGCACGGGGAGCCACGGGGAGAGGTCCGCGCGTTCGCCGCTCGCGGTGACCGAGGCGGTCTCCCGCGCCTGCGGCCAGGTGAGCCGGCCGGTGGCCAGCCGGAGCCAGGTCAGCGGGTCGGTCTCCACCACGTTGGGCGGCGTCCCCCGGGTGTGCCGCGGGCCCTCGACGCACTGCACCACGGCGAACGGCGGGACGCGGAGCTCGGTGGAGCCGCCCGGGGCGACGTGGGCGAGGGAGTCCGCGAGGACACGGGTGGCCGCGGCGAGGGCCTGGCGGTCCTGCGGCGTCTGCGGGCCGTCCACGGCGGCCAGGGCGGCGTTCAGGTCGTCGGTGTGGACGGCGAGTTCGACGCAGCGGGTGACCAGGTAGTCGGTGAGCGAGAGGGCGCCGGTGCGGGCCGCGACGATGCGGCGCCCGGGGTGATCAGCCAGGTCCTCGGCGAGACGGTCCGCGGTCTCGGCGTAGAGGGCGTTCAGGTCGGGGTGGGCCTCGGCGAGCTCCCGGGCGGACGCGGCGACGCTCCCGGCGTGCTGTGCCGCGGTGCCGGTCCAGGTGGCGGGGATCAGTTCGGCCTTCGGCGGCTCGGGGAGGCCGAGCAGGTGGCTGGTGCTGCCGACGGCGAAGGCGATGTGGGCGGCGAGGTCACGGACCGTCCAGTCGCCCAGGCGCGTGGGCGCGGCGAGCTGTTCCGGCGTCAGGTCGGCCACCGTCCGCCGGACGTTCCCGAACTGGGCCAGGACCGCGGTGCGGGTGCGGAGGGGGTCGTAACTGCGCGCACGCTTCCGTTCCGTAGGCATGCACCGAGCCTATGCCGCCCCCGACCGGCCGACGGCACGGAGCCCCGACCGCCCGTGGCGCGGGCGGGGCCACGACGGGGCGGCACCAGGGAGCGCCGCAGGCCGACGGCGCCGTGCCCCGCGGCAGAGCTGCCGCCCGGAGGTGGACCGGACACTGCGGGACGGACGCCGACGTGCGCCCGCGAGAGACCTGCCGGCCGACCCCGCCGCACAGGCGCGGACCGGGCCGCGGAGGTCGGCAACAGAGGGCCACCACCGGTCGGCGTCGGCGTCGGGGAAGCGCCGCAGGCCGACGACCTCGTGACTCCGCAGAAAACGCCCGTCCCCCACCGCCCCGGACACGTCCGCCGCAGGCGCGAACGGGGCCGCTTGGCCCAGGGGCGGCCGGGAACGCCGCAGGCTCCGCCCGGGCGGTGGCGGGCGGAGCCTGTGGGTGGTGCGTGAGGTCAGGCGAGCAGAGCCTCGATCACGCCCTGGTGCGCGGACCGGAGTTCGGCCAGCGGCAGCGTGAACTCGCCCTGCAGCTCGACCGCGTCGCCGTCGACGACACCGATCCGCGTCGCCGGCAGCCCCCGCGCCCCGCACATGTCCGTGAAGCGGAGCTCCTCCGACCGCGGAACGGACACGACGGCGCGGCCCGCGGACTCGGAGAACAGGAACGTGAACGCGTCCAGGCCGTCCGGGACGACCAGGCGCGCGCCTGTCCCGCCCTCGAGGCAGGACTCGACCACGGCCTGGACCAGGCCGCCGTCGGAGAGGTCGTGGGCGGCGTCGATCATGCCGTCCCGCGAGGCGGAGATCAGGATCTCGCCCAGCAGCCGCTCCCGCTCCAGGTCCACCTTGGGCGGCAGGCCGCCGAGGTGGTCGTGGACGACCTGGGACCAGGCCGAGCCGCCGAACTCCTGCTCCGTGTCGCCGAGCAGGTAGAGCAGCTGGCCCTCCTCGCGGAAGGCGACCGGGGTGCGGCGGGCCACGTCGTCGATCACACCGAGCACGGCGACGACCGGCGTCGGGTGGATCGCGGCGGTGCCCGTCTGGTTGTAGAGCGAGACGTTGCCGCCGGTGACCGGCGTGCCGAGCTGGAGGCAGCCGTCCGCCAGACCGCGCACCGCCTCCGCGAACTGCCACATCACCGCGGGGTCCTCGGGGGAACCGAAGTTGAGGCAGTCCGAGACGGCCAGCGGCTTGGCGCCGGAGGCGGCCACGTTGCGGTAGGCCTCGGCCAGCGCCAACTGCGCGCCCGTGTACGGGTCCAGCTTGGCGTAACGCCCGTTGCCGTCCGTGGCGATGGCGACGCCGAGGCCGGTCTCCTCGTCGACGCGGATCATGCCGGAGTCGCCCTGGGTGCGGGCGAGGACCGTGTTGCCCTGCACCAGGTGGTCGTACTGGTCGGTGATCCACGCCTTGGAGGCCTGGTTCGGGGAGCCGACCAGCCGCAGGACCTGGGCGCGCAGCTCGTCGGAGCTCTCCGGGCGGGGCAGCTTGGCGGCGTCGTCCGCCTGCAGCGCGTCCTGCCAGTCGGGGCGCGCGAAGGGGCGGTTGTAGACCGGGCCCTCGTGGGCGACGGTCCGCGGGTCGACGTCGACGATCTTGCCGCCGTGCCAGTAGATCTCCAGGCGGTCGCCGTCGGTGACCTCACCGATGACGGTGGCGATGACGTCCCACTTCTCGCAGATCTCGAGGAAGCGGTCCACCTTCTCCGGCTCGACCACGGCGCACATGCGCTCCTGCGACTCGCTCATGAGGATCTCCTCGGGCGAGAGCGTGGAGTCGCGCAGCGGCACGTCGTCGAGCTCGACGCGCATGCCGCCGGAGCCGTTGGAGGCGAGCTCGGAGGTGGCGCAGGACAGACCGGCCGCACCGAGGTCCTGGATGCCGACGACCAGCTTCTCCTGGAAGGCCTCCAGGGTGCACTCGATGAGGAGCTTCTCCTGGAACGGGTCGCCGACCTGGACGGCCGGACGCTTCGACGGCTTGGCGTCGTCGAAGGTCTCGGAGGCCAGGATCGACGCGCCGCCGATGCCGTCGCCGCCGGTGCGGGCGCCGTAGAGGATGACCTTGTTGCCGGCGCCGGACGCCTTGGCCAGGTGGATGTCCTCGTGCCGCATCACGCCGATGGCACCGGCGTTGACCAGCGGGTTGCCCTGGTAGCAGGAGTCGAAGACGACCTCGCCGCCGATGTTGGGCAGGCCCAGGCAGTTGCCGTAGCCGCTGATGCCCGCGACCACGCCGGGCAGCACGCGCCGGGTGTCGGGGTGGTCGGCGGCGCCGAAGCGCAGCGGGTCGACCACGGCGACCGGGCGGGCGCCCATCGCGATGATGTCGCGCACGATGCCGCCGACGCCGGTCGCGGCGCCCTGGTAGGGCTCCACGTACGACGGGTGGTTGTGCGACTCGACCTTGAAGGTGACCGCGTAGCCCTGGCCGACGTCGACGACGCCGGCGTTCTCGCCGATGCCGACCAGCATCGCCTCGGACTCGGGGGCCTTCTCGCCGAACTGGCGCAGGTGGACCTTGGAGGACTTGTAGGAGCAGTGCTCGGACCACATCACCGAGTACATGGCGAGCTCGGCGCCGGTCGGGCGGCGGCCGAGGATCTCGCGGATCCGGGCGTACTCGTCCTTGCTCAGGCCGAGTTCGGCCCAGGGCTGCTCCACGTCGGGGGTCTCGGCCGCGTGCTCGACCGTGTCCAGAGGGGTGCGGCTCATGCGCTGACCAGCTTCTTGATGATCGAGGTGAAGAACGGCAGACCGTCGGTGCCGCCGCCGGTGAGGGACTCGACGGCGTGCTCCGGGTGCGGCATCAGGCCGACGACGTTGCCCGCCTCGTTGGTGATGCCGGCGATGTTCCGCAGCGAGCCGTTGGGGTTGCCGTAGCCGTCCGCGGCGGGGCCGTCGGTCAGGTAGCGGAACGCGACCCGGCCCTCGGCCTCCAGCTTGTCGAGCGTGTACTCGTCCGCGGTGTAGCGGCCGTCGGCGTTCTTCAGCGGGATGAGGATCTCCTGGCCCGCCGCGTAGTCCGAGGTCCAGGCGGTGTCCGCGTTCTCCACGCGCAGCTTCTGGTCACGGCAGATGAAGTGCAGGTGGTTGTTGCGCAGCATCGCGCCGGGCAGCAGGTGCGTCTCGGCGAGGATCTGGAAGCCGTTGCAGATGCCGAGGACCGGGAGGCCGGCCTTCGCCTGCTCGATGAGCGTCTCCATCACCGGCGAGAAGCGGGAGATGGCGCCGGCCCGCAGGTAGTCGCCGTAGGAGAAGCCGCCCGGCAGGACGACCGCGTCGACCTGCTTGAGGTCCTTGTCCTTGTGCCAGAGGGCGACGGGCTCGGCCCCGGCGATCCGGATCGCGCGCTGCGCGTCACGGTCGTCCAGGCTCCCGGGGAAAGTGACGACGCCGATACGGGTGGTCACTTCGCCGCCTCCGCGACTTCCTCCACCTTGACGGTGAAGTCCTCGATCACCGTGTTGGCGAGGAAGGATTCGGCGAGCTCGTGGATACGGGCGAGGACCGCGTCGTCGACGGGGCCCTCGACCTCGAGCTCGAAACGCTTTCCCTGACGGACGTCGGAGATGCCCTCGAAACCGAGGCGCGGCAGCGCGCGCTGGACCGCCTGGCCCTGGGGGTCGAGGATCTCCGGCTTGAGCATGACGTCGACTACGACGCGTGCCACTGGCACTCCCGATGTGTGGTGCTGAGCAGGTTCCTTCAGACTACCCGGACAAAATTTCTACGCGGGTAGATTAGTAGGAAACTACGTGTTACGGGTCACTTTGCGAGGCGCCGCTTCCGCGATCTTCCGGGTTTCTTCCGGGTTTTGCGGCAGTGATGGTCAAGCCACGGAAAAATCCCGGGAAGAATCTCCTGGATACCGGGCGGCGTCGCGTGAAAGGATTTCTCCGCCCTTCCCCTTTACCCGAGAAACCCTGTACAAGTAATTGCCGGCCGGAAAAACGCCGGCCGCGACGGCCCGGACGGCCCCGATGATCCACTTCGCGTGCCGGAGGACGTTCCGGCACGTCATACCGTTCGGGCGGCATCCGGGAACCCGACGGGGCCCGCAGGAAAGGACCGATATTCATGGCGCAGCGTGTCCTGGTCACCCTCTCCGACGACATCGACGGCACCGAGGCGGCGGAAACGATCGCTTTCGGCCTCGACGGCCGGACGTACGAGATCGACCTGAACGAATCCAACGCCGGGAAGCTGCGCGCCGCGCTGGCCCCCTTCGTGGAGGCGGGCCGCAAGCGGGCCCGGTCCGGGAAGGTCTACCGGCAGACCGAGGTCGCGCCCGACCCGGCGGCCGTCCGCGCCTGGGCCCAGGCCCACAGCATGGAGGTGCCGGCCCGCGGCCGGATCCCCAAGCGGGTCTACGAGGCCTTCGCCGCCGCCCGTTCCTGACGGTCCGTCCTGACGGTCCGTGGGTCCCCGCCGCGCCTGCGGCGGGAACCGACTTGCGCTGCACCCCGGGTGATCAGTTAGAGTCTGAGCACGCCGAGGGGCGAGGCCGGAAGGCCGGAACCCCGAACCGTGCGGGTGTAGTTCAGTAGTAGAACACCCCCCTTCCAGGGGGGAGGCGCAGTGTGCGATCCCTGTCACCCGCTCTCACCGGTCCGCTTGGTACGGAGCATCCCTCCGTATCCGGTAGGCTGGGACACGCGCCGATCGGTGAAAGCCGGTCGGAGGCATTGCGGACGTAGCTCAGTTGGTAGAGCGCAACCTTGCCAAGGTTGAGGTCGCGAGTTCGAGCCTCGTCGTCCGCTCCAGCTTCGAAGGCCCCGGTCATCCGACCGGGGCCTTCGGCATTTCTCCGGCACGGAATCCTCCGGCACGGAACGCGGCGGGGGCCGCCGCACCGCGGCTGACATTTGTCATGGGAGCCGATGACAGCGCGCACTGCCGGAAGGCCTCGCCCGCCGACAGGCTGAATCCATGGACATCAGCATGCAGGAGCAGGTGATCGAGGTCACCGGCCTCCGCCGCGTCTACCGGGGCGGCTACGAGGCGGTGCGGGGGATCTCCTTCTCGGTGGGCCGCGGCGAGATCTTCGCGCTGCTCGGCACCAACGGGGCGGGCAAGACTTCGACGGTGGAACTGCTGGAGGGCATGGACCGCCCGGCCGGCGGACGGGTGCGGATCCTCGGGCACGACCCGTACACCGAGCGCGCCGCGGTGCGTCCGCGGACCGGGGTGATGCTCCAGGAGGGCGGTTTCCCGTCGGAGCTGACCGTGGCGGAGACGGCCAGGATGTGGGCCGGCTGCACCAGCGGCGCCCGCCCGGAGTCCGAGGTACTGGGGCTGGTCGGTCTGCGGGGACGGACCGACGTGAAGGTCAAGCAGCTCTCCGGGGGCGAGCGCCGGCGCCTGGACCTGGCGCTGGCGCTGCTGGGCGACCCCGAGGTGCTCTTCCTGGACGAGCCCACCACCGGCCTCGACGCCGAGGGCCGCCGCGAGACCTGGGAACTGGTCCGCGCGCTGCGCGACCGGGGCACCACCGTGCTGCTGACGACGCACTACCTCGAGGAGGCCGAGGACCTCGCCGACCGGCTGGCGATCCTGCACGACGGCGTCATCGCCGCCTCCGGGACGCCCGCCGAGGTGACCGCCGCCCGGCCCTCCCTGATCTCCTTCGAGCTGCCGACGGGGCTCCTGCCGGCCGACCTGCCGCCGCTGGCCCCCATGGGCGTCGTGGACCACGGCATCGAGGGCGGGCTGCTGCGGCTGCACACCCGCGAGCTGCAGCGGACCGCGACCGAGCTGCTGACCTGGGCCGCCCGGGAGGGCGTGGAGCTGCGCCGGCTCGACGCGCGGTCCGCCTCGCTGGAGGAGGCCTTCCTCGACATCGCCCGCGAGGCCGGCGGCCGCCGGGGCGCGGACACCGACGCCGGCGGCGACGCCGACGGCGACCGGCACGGCACGGCAGAGCGCGTCCTCGGACGAGGCGGCGCGCGCGAGACGGAGAAGACCGCATGAGCACTCCCACGACCGCCACCCGTGTCCCGCGCGGGGGCGCGACCACGCCCTCGGGCCGCCTGTGGGCCCTGACCCGGGCCGAGTTCACCCTGCTGCTCCGCAACCGCAGCGCCGTGATCACGGGTCTGGTGCTTCCGCTGCTGCTGCCGGTCAGCGTCCAGCAGGGCATGCGGGAGATCGACCTGGCCGCCTACGGACTCAGCGTCGGCGTGATGATGGTGACCGCCGGCATCGGCTTCTCGATGCTCTTCGCGGTCTACGCCACCCTGGTCTCCGCCTACGTCGCGCGCCGCGAGGAGCTGGTGCTCAAGCGGCTGCGGACCGGCGAGGCCTCCGACACGGAGATCCTCGGCGGCGCCGCCGTCCCCGTACTGACCGTCAGCGTGGTGCAGTCGCTGCTGCTGGGTGTGGCCTGTGCGGTGCTGCTGGACGTCGGGATGCCGCGCTCGCCGCACCTGGTGGTGCTGGGCGTGGTGCTGGGCATCCTGCTGTGCGCGGTGCTGGGCGCGGCGACGGCGGGGCTCACCCGGACGGTGGAGAGCAGCCAGGTCACCTCGCTGCCGTTCCTGTTCCTCACCATGTTCACGTCCGGCATGGCCTTCCCGACCGGGATGCTGCCCGACACGATGGCGGCGGTCTTCGACGCGCTGCCGCTGTCCCCCGCGATCCGCCTGATCCGCGAGGGCTGGCTCGGCACCCTGTCGGCCGGTGAGACGCTGACCGCCGTCGGCACCGTGCTGGTGTGGATCGTGCTGGGGGCGTTCGCTGTGCGACGGTGGTTCCGCTGGGAGCCGCGGCACTGACCGGCGGCAGCGCCCGGCGGGGCCCCGGACGGCCGGACGGCCGGGGGTGTGGCGGGTGACGGAGGAGGGCGACGGCGTGCGGCAGTGGTGGAGGCGCAAGAGCACCACGGCGAAGGTGGAGACCTACACCCGGTGGTCGTTCCACAGCTTCGCCGTGGCCGAGGCCGTGGCGACCGTGCCGCTGCTGGCGCCGCTGGGGTTCCCCGAGGCGGTGCCGGTCGTCCTGGCCGTCCTCGCCCACGCGGCACTGTGCGCCCTGACCGCCTCGCGCGCACTGGACTGGGCCCGGGGGAACCGTGGCCGGCCGCGGGGGCTGCTGTACGCCCTCGGCCTCCTCACCGCGGGTGTCGCGGCGGCGGCGCTGCTGGTGGCGGACAGGTCGGCCGACGGGCAGGTCCAGCAGGCGGCCGGCTCGGTGTACGCGATGGTGCTGGCCGTCGGCAGCGGCATCCTGGCGCTGGGCGTCCGCAAGCCCACCGTGTACCTGGTGGCCGTCGGCGGGGCCGGCGCCGCGGTGGGCGCGCTGGCGCTGGTCGCCGGGGCCGATCCGCTCGCCGCTCTCGTGGCCGCCGCGATCACCGTGCTGGTCACCGGCTTCATGTGCTTCGTCACCGCCCTCACCGTCTGGCTGCTCGACACCGTCTACGAGCTGGACGAGGCGCGGGAGAACCGGGCCCGATTGGCCGTCGCCGAGGAACGGCTGCGGTTCGGACGGGACCTGCACGACGTGCTGGGGCGCAACCTGGCGGTGATCGCGCTCAAGGCGGAGCTGGCCGTGGAGCTGGCGCGGCGCGGACGGCCGGAGGCGGTGGACCAGATGACCGAGGTGGAACGGATCGCGCAGGAATCGCAGCGTGAGGTACGGGCGGTGGTGCGCGGCTACCGCCGGGCGGACCTGGGCACCGAGATCACCGGCGCCCGGGGTGTGCTGGAGGCGGCGGGCATCCATTGCGAGGTGTCCGTCGAGGACATGGACCTGCCCGACGAGACCCAGTCGGTACTGGCCTGGGTGGTGCGGGAGGCGACGACCAACGTGCTGCGGCACGGGAACGCCCAGTGGTGTGCGGTGACCGCCGGGACGGACGGCGGGAAGGTGGTGCTGGTGGTGGAGAACGACGGCGTCGAGGACGTCCGGGACACGGGCGGCTCGGGCCTGGCCGGGCTGCGGGAGCGGCTGGCCGCGGTGGACGGGACGCTGACGGCGGGCAGCGACGGGGAGACGTTCCGCCTGGTGGCGACGGTCCCGCCGGGGTCCACGGACCATCCGGATCCCGCGGGCTACCCGGGCTCCGCGGACAGGCCGGAGGGGTCGGACGGGTCGGCCGGTCCGGGCGGTCCGGGCGGTCCGGGCGGTCCGGGCGGTCCGGGCGGTCCGGGCGGGTGGCGGGACCCCTCGGAGGGCGCCGCGTGAGCGCTCCGGTACGGCTGCTGCTCGCCGACGACGAGCACCTGATCCGCGGCGCGCTGGCCGCGCTGCTCGCCCTGGAGGACGACCTGGTGGTCGTCGCCGAGGCCGCCACCGGGCCGGAGGCGCTGGCCATGGCCCGGGCGCACCGGCCGGACGTGGCCGTCCTGGACCTGCGGATGCCGGGGGCGGACGGTGTGAAGGTCGCCACAGCCCTGCGGACCGAACTGCCGGAGTGCAAGGTGCTGGTGGTGACCAGCCACGGGCAGCCCGGACACCTCAAGCGGGCGCTGGCGGCGGGGGTGCGCGGGTTCGTGCCCAAGACGGTCAGCGCGCGGCGCATGGCCGAGATCATCCGCACCGTGCACGCCGGCAACCGCTACGTGGACCCGGAGTTGGCGGCCGACGCGATCAGCGCGGGCGACTCGCCGCTGACCGCACGGGAGGCCGAGGTGCTGGACCTGGCGTCGGACGGCGCCCCGGTCGCGGAGATCGCGGAGCGGGCCGGGCTCTCCCCCGGGACGGTCCGGAACTACCTCTCCTCGGCCGTCTCCAAGCTGGGGGCCGAGAACCGTCACACGGCGGCGCGTACCGCTCGCGAGCGAGGTTGGGTATAGTTGCTCTCGCGCCACGGCGCAAGGCGGACGTAGCTCAGTTGGTAGAGCGCAACCTTGCCAAGGTTGAGGTCGCGAGTTCGAGCCTCGTCGTCCGCTCCAGTTCCGAAGGCCCCGGTCGTCCGACCGGGGCCTTCGGCGTGTCCGCCCGCCTCAGCTCCAGGTGAGGCCGGTCAGGCGCTCGTAGGCCTCGATGTACTTGGCGCGGGTGGCGTCGACGACCTCCTGCGGGAGGGCCGGCGGCGGCTGCTCGCTCCGGCGGTCCCAGCCGGAGGCGTCCGAGGTCAGCCAGTCGCGGACGAACTGCTTGTCGAACGACGGCTGGGCCTGCCCCGGCTGCCAGACGTCGGCCGGCCAGAAGCGCGAGGAGTCGGGGGTCAGCACCTCGTCCGCGATGATCAGCTCGTCGCCGTGGAAGCCGAACTCGAACTTGGTGTCGGCCAGGATGATGCCGCGGTCACGGGCGACGTCCCGGGCGCGGCCGTAGACGGCCAGGGTGGTCTGCCGCAGCCGCGCGGCCACCTCGGCGCCGACCTTGCGGGCGACCTCCTCGTAGGAGACGTTCTCGTCGTGCTCGCCGACCTCGGCCTTGGTGGCCGGGGTGAAGATCGGGGCGGGCAGTTCGGAGCCGTCCACCAGGCCCTCGGGGAGGGCGAGGCCGCAGACCGTGCGGGACTCCTTGTACTCGGCCAGGCCGGAGCCGGCCAGGTAGCCGCGGGCCACGCACTCGACCGGGACCATCTCGAGGTTCTTGCAGACCAGGGTGCGGCCGCGCCAGTCCTCGGGGGCGCCGGCGGGCAGCTCCGCGCCGATGACGTGGTTGGGCACCAGGTCGGCGAGCTGGTCGAACCACCACAGGGAGAGCTGGGTGAGCACCCGGCCCTTGTCCGGGATCTCGGTGGGGAGCACCCAGTCGTAGGCGGAGATGCGGTCGCTGGCGACCATCACGAGGTCGCCCGCCTCGTTGCGGTACAGATCGCGCACCTTGCCGGTGTGCAGATGCACCAGACCCGGCACCTCTACGGGCTCGGGCTTTTCGACGAATCCGGACACGGTTCCTCCCCGTGGCTTGGTCCAATGCCCCGATTCTCCCGTACCGGGAGAACCGAGGCAGACCGGGGGTGCGCGGGGTGGTGCGGGGTGGTGCCGAGGTGCTGCGGGGGGCTCGTGGGGGTGCCGCGGGGTGCCGCGGGGGTACCGGGGCGCCCCGCGGGGCCCGTTCAGTCGCGTTTGCAGATGCGGTCGAGGAGGTTGGCGGTCGCCTTCTGGATCCGCGGGTCGACGTGACCGGGCCGGTCGAGGGCCGGGGACCAGGCGAACGTCCCGGAGGCGAAGACCAGCGCGCCGGACGGCGCCCGGTACAGCGACGTCTCCTGGTGGCGCTTGACGCCCGCGGAGTCCCGGTACGGCGAGTGGGCCAGCAGGATGCGTTCGTCGTGGTCGGGCAGGGGGGTGCGCGGGAAGTAGCGGTCGGCCTCGCCGGCGACCAGGCCGGGGATCTCCTCGCCGTCCACGGCCCCGGTGCCGTCCCACAGCCAGTGGCCGGCGTTGCGGACGATCATCGGCCCGGGTTCGGGCACCCGGCCGCCATACTGGATGCCGAGCAGTTCCTGCTCCGGCCGGTCGGCCTCCCGCCAGAGCACGGGCCGGCCCGGCCCCTGGCGCTTCCGGCAGGTCAGCAGCCGGTCCGGGTCGCCGGAGGCGGAGGGACCGAGCTCCACCTGCCAGTACAGGGTGTTGGCGGAGAGGAAGACCAGCGAGGTGCCCTGGTCGCGGGCGAGCTCCACGGTGCGGCGCATCGGCTTCGACCAGTACTCGTCGTGTCCGGGGAAGACCAGGCCCCGGTAGCGGCCCGGGTCGACCCGGCCGGCGTGCAGGTCGCGGGCGTCGGCGTAGGAGAGGTCGTAGCCGTAGCGCTCCGCCCAGCGGACGAAGTCGTAGGCGTGGCCCACGTGCAGGGGCAGGCCCGCCCCGGCGTAGGGGCGGTCGAAGGAGACCGTGGTGGCGGCCTGGGACTCGCCGAGCAGGCTGCCCTCGTCGTCCCAGGCGTGGTAGAGGCTGGCGCCGGTCCGGCCGTCCTCCGGGTACAGGTTGTATGCCTGCCAGGTGATGTCGGGCAGCAGGAGCAGCAGGTCCGCGGGACGGTTGTCGCGGACCGTGAACGGGATGTGCGAGCGGTGGCCGTCGGCGGTGGTGAGCACCGCGACGTACGCGCCGAGCTGCCAGTCGGCGGGGACGGTCAGCCGCCAGGACAGCCACCAGTGGTGGCAGGAGACCGTGCGGTCGGCGACCAGCGGCGGCAGCTGGACCAGCCCGGGCAGCCGGGGGCTGCTCGTCACCTTGGCGGCGCCGTGACCGTCGTAGTGCCCGATCCGGTAGACGTCGACGCCGAACTGCTGGGGCGGCTCGACGGTGATCCGGAAGTCGATCGACTCGCCGGGCGCGACGGCGCCGGGCGAGGCGAAGCCCTTGATCTGCCGGTGCACGTCGTCGGCGGCGCGGGGGCCGCCGGAGCGCGGGCCCGGCTCGTCCACGTACCAGGGCACGACCTGGCCGGTGTCGCCGAAGTACGTCTCACCGCCGCGCAGCCACGGTAAGGGTCCCTGGCCGAACGGATCCGACACGCCGTGCGCCAACGCTCCCGACTCCCAGCGGCGGATCCGCTCAGGGTCCATGTACCGCTTCCCTCCCTCGAGTTGCGCGTGGTCCGGCCGAGTTGTTCGTGGCCCGGCCGAGTCGTTCGTGGCCCGGCGTCCGTTCCCCTGCCGGTGGCGCCGTTCCTCGTGGACCGCTCCCCCGGGCGGGGGCGGCACGGTCATCTCCGCCGGGTCACACCAGCCGTACCGGCTTCTCCGCTCGGACGCCCAGGTCGCTCAGCCAGGCGCGCAGGGGCACGGGGTCCCCGTCCTCGACCAGGCTCAGCACTCTCGGGCCCAGGTCGGCGACGCGCCGGCCGCGCACCAGGAGGGCGGGGCCGTCCAGCCAGTCCAGGCCCGGGGACGCGCCCGCCGTGTCGACGGCCGCGCAGCAGACCATCGCGGTGACGTGGTCGGCGAGCAGGTCGCGGCCGGAGCGGGGCGGCGGGGGCGGGAGCAGCGGGAGGCGTCCGTCGTCCCACCAGGTCGAGCCGGCGCCGGGCCCTCCGGCCGCCGCGGCGGGCCCGTGGTCCGTCCCCCGCGCCACCGCGGCCTCCTCGCGGGCCAGCTCGGCGGTGATCCCCGCGGCGAGGGCGGCGGCGAGGGCGTTGTCGCGGAGGGGGTCGGGGTCGGGGTCGTCGGGGTCGAAGCCGAGGTCGAGGTCGAGGTCCGGGTCGGTCAGGGGGGTGGTGACGGCGTCCGGGTCGGTGTCGGCGGTTGCGGCGGTGGCGGTGGTGGCTGTGTAGGAGGCGGGTGGCGTCTCGCCGTGCGGGTTCGGGCCTGCGGGCGCCTGGTCCGGGCTCGGGGCAGCGTGGTCCGGGCTCGCGGGCGCGTGGTCCGCGCTCGGGGCAGCGTCGTTCGGACTCGCGGGCGCCTGGTCCGGGCGCGGGGCAGCGTGCTCCAGGGCCGCGGACGCCTGCTCCGGGCTCGGGGCAGCGTGCTCCGAGGCCGCGGGCGCCTGGTCCACGCTCGGGCCAGCGTCGTTCGGACTCGCGGGCGCCTGGTCCGCGCTCGGGGCAGCGTGCTCCGAGGCCACGGGCGCCTGGTCCGGGCTCGGGGCAGCGTGATCTGGGGCTGCGGACGCATGGTCCGGGCTCGGGGCAGCGTGGTCCGGGCGGGGGGCGGCGTCGTTCGGGCTCGGGGGCGCGTGGGTGTCCGCGGCGGGGGTCGGGTGGGGTGGCGCGGGCTGGGGGCGGGGCTCGGTCGGCGGGGGTTCCGCGCCGTCCTCCGTGGCGTCGGCGGCGGGGGCCAGGTGGTCCAGGACCCGGGCGAGGGTGCGGTCACCGGGGGCCTGGTGCGGGCCCAGCCCGTCCAGGACCCGGTGCAGGCGGTCCGCCTCGGTGCGCCAGGTGCGGTCCACCACCTCCTCCGGGTACTCCTGCCACTCCACCGGCGCCCACTGCCCGCCGGCCCCCGCGGGGGCCCCGTGGAAGAGGCGGGCGGCGAGCAGCGAGGTCGCCTCGTCGACGGCCCCCGGTTCCTCCAGCAGGTCGCAGGCCGGGCGTTCGCCGAGCCGGGAGGCGAAGCCCTCCGCCAGCCGGTCGCGGCGGGACAGTTCGGTGAGCGCGGCGACGACGCCGACGTCCAGCCGCGACGGCCACCGCCGCATCCGCCAGGCTGGCAGCGCCACCCGGGTCAGCAACCGGTCCCAGCCCGCGTACGCCAGCCCGACCTGCTCCTGGGCGACGATCCGCAGCCCGTGGTCCACAGCCTGTGCGCGCTCGGCGGCCGCCGCGGCCACCCCGCGCTCCATCTCCGCCGCGTGCGGCGCGCAGCCGCGCAGCATCAGCCGCACGACCCGGGCCACGCCGGCCAGCACCAGCCGGACCGCCCCGCGCCGCTGCGGGTCGACGGCCACGGCCATCGCCGCGTCCAGACCGCGCACGAACCGCCGCGCCGCGGCTATGTCCGGGTGGGCCGAGGGACCGGTGCCGGCCACCACCGGCGCGAGCACGGCGCGCAGTTCGCCCACCCGCATCCACCACAGGAACGGGGAGCCGATCACCAGCACGGGAGCCGTCCGGTCACGCCGGTGCGGATCGGCCAGACGCCGCAGCAGGGACGTCGGGCGGCCGGACCCGGCCTCGTGGGACGGATGCGAGCGGTCCTCCAGCCAGCTGTCGCAGTCGGGGGTCAGCTCTATGGACGACGGCGCCGGGACGCCCAGCCGGTCGGCGAGGTCCCGGACCAGCCGGTAGAGGTCGGGAGCGGAAGGCTCGGGGATCGGCACCGTCGGACTGGTGGCCGGGCGGGAGCGGGCGACGACCAGCGCGACCGCCGCGGCCGCCGAGAGCACCAGCACGGCCACGACGCCGGTCACCAGACGGGCGTAGTCCCAGAACTGCCCGGTCAGCCGCCCGGTGGCGCCGCCCGTGAGCAGCACCACGGCCAGCCCGGCGGGCAGCAGCGCGGCCGCCAGGGCCCAGCCCCGGACCCGCAGCACCGCGAGCGCCCTGGACCGCGCGCCGAGAGCCCCGGCCTCCATGCCCGTACCGGTCACGACCGGACCTCACCCCCTCCGCGTCCGTCGTCCGTCCGTCGTCTGTCCGCTTCCCATGCCCCCACTGTGGCACCGGGCGCGGACATCGCAATGCCTGTGGGCCAAGTGCCGGAACGCTCGCGGGGCACACTAGTTGGGCTCCGGACCCCAGTCAGCCATACCGGCCATCGCTCACTCGATGGAATGGCTTTGGGGAAAGGTGGATGACGCAGCGCAAAGATCAGGCCCCGGATTTCCGGCCCTCAAGGGGCGGGAGATCCGGGGCCTGTCGTGTGCCGCGCGGCGGGGCGGCGCAGGACCGCGGGGTGGCCGGTCAGGCGCCGGTGGCGGCCTTCGCGGCGATGTCCGTGCGGTGCTGGGAGCCGTCGAGGTTGATGCGGGCCACGGCGGTGTAGGCGCGGTCGCGGGCCTCGGTGAGGTCGGAGCCGGTCGCGGTGACCGACAGCACCCGCCCGCCCGCGCTGACCACCGCGTCGCCCTCACGGCGGGTGCCGGCGTGCAGCACGTACGCGTGCGGGGCGTCCTTCTCGGCGACCTCGTCCAGACCGGTGATGGGGTCACCGGTACGGGGGGAGCCGGGGTAGTTGTGCGAGGCGACGACCACGGTGACCGCGGCCTCCTCGCTCCAGCGCAGCGGCTCCAGGTCGCCCAGGTTCTCCGTGGCGGCGGCCATCAGGAGCCCGGCCAGCGGGGTCCGCAGGCGGGCCAGGACCACCTGGGTCTCGGGGTCGCCGAAGCGGGCGTTGAACTCGATCACCCGCACACCGCGGGAGGTGATCGCCAGACCGGCGTACAGCAGGCCGGAGAACGGGGTGCCGCGGCGGCGCATCTCGTCCACGGTGGGCTGCAGGACGGAGGCCATGACCTCGTCCACCAGCGCCGGGTCGGCCCAGGGGAGCGGCGAGTAGGCGCCCATGCCGCCGGTGTTGGGGCCCTCGTCGTTGTTGAGCGCGCGCTTGAAGTCCTGGGCGGGCTGGAGCGGGACGACGGTGGTGCCGTCGGTGACGGCGAAGAGGGAGACCTCGGGGCCGTCCAGGTACTCCTCGATCACCACGCGCTCGCAGGCGGCGGCGTGCTCCTTGGCGGCCTCCAGGTCGTCGGTCACGACGACGCCCTTGCCGGCGGCGAGGCCGTCGTCCTTGACGACGTAGGGGGCGCCGAACGCGTCCAGCGCCGCGGCGGCCTCCTCCGCGGTGGTGCACACGTAGGACCGCGCGGTGGGCACGCCGGCGGCGGCCATCACGTCCTTGGCGAAGGCCTTGGAGCCCTCGAGCTGCGCGGCCTCACCGGAGGGGCCGAAGACCGGGACGCCCGCCGCGCGTACGGCGTCGGCGACGCCCGCGACCAGCGGGGCCTCCGGGCCGACGACGACCAGATCGGCCTCCAGCTCACGGGCGAGCCCGGTGACGGCGTCGCCGTCGGTGGCGTCGACCGGGTGCAGCTCCGCCACCTCGGCGATTCCTGCGTTGCCGGGGGCGCAGTGCAGCGCGGTGACGGCGGGATCGAGGGACAGGGAGCGGCACAGGGCGTGTTCGCGGGCACCGCTGCCGATGACGAGGACCTTCACGTGCTCAGCCTAACGGGCGAACCGGCCGCCCCTTGTAGGCCCCGCCCAGCGGAGGCGACGCGAGGCGTTGGAGCTTCCTCCAGTCCCCCGGGCCTCGACCGGACGGCACACGGCAGGGCCCGGCCCGTGACCTGCGGTCTAGCCGTCGCTACCCGTCGCCTGCGGTCCACCCGTCCTGCGGTCCGGTCATGGCCTGCGGTCCGGTCGTGGCCCGCCGTCCGGCCATGGCTGCGGTCGGTCTGCTCCTGGCCGCGGTCTAGTCGTGAACGACCTCTTCGACCACCGTCGCGCCGAGTTCCCGGACGATGAGCTCGTGTCCCGAGAGGGCGGACTCGTCGAGGTCGGGGTCGTCCGGAGCCGGCATGTCGTCCTCCGGCGCCACGACTCTCCGCGGCTCCGGTGCGGGCGGCGGGGCCTGCTGCTGCGAGGGCGCGGAGGGGCGGTCCTGGCGCTGGGCGGGCGCCGGGACCTGCTGCTGCGGAGGCGCCGCGGCGGGCGCCTGCTGCGGGGGCGCCGGGCGCTGGTACGCCGTCGCCCCGCCGCCCGCGCCGCCGTTGGGGCCGCCGCCGAGGCCACCGCTGTGACCGCCCCCGCCGAAACCACCGCCGCCTCCGGACGGGGGCGCGGAGCCGCCGCTCGGGTCGACCACGGCGTCGATCTTCCACTGGACGTTGAACTCCTCGGCCAGCGCCGCCCGGAGCACGTCCTCGCTGCCGCTGCTCGCGAAGTTGTCGCGGGCGCCGACGTTGACGAAGCCGATCTGCAGGGTGGTGCCGTCGAAGCCCGCCACGTGCGCGTTCTGGCTGAGCAGGATCCAGGTGAACCGGCGGCGGTTCTTCACCACCTCGAGGATGTTGGGCCACAGGTTGCGCGGGTCCAGCCCGCCCGAGGGAGCCGCCTGGACCGGCGCGGGAGCGGCCGGAGCCTGGGCCGGGGCCGGGGTGTGGGCCGGAGCCGGGGCGGCCGGGCGCGCCGCGGGAGCGCCACCGCCGCCCGTGGGCGCGGCGGTGGGCCAGCCGCCGGGGCGACGTCCGCCACCGGCCGGGGCCGCGGTCGGCCACGCGCCGGGCGCGGCGGGAGCCGGAGCCGCCGCCGGGGCCGGCTCCGGTGCGGGAGCGGGCGCGGGAGCAGAAGGAGCGGGGGCGGAAGCGGGTGCCGCGGCGGGCGGCTGCTGCGCCGCCGGAGCGGCCGGTGCGGGCGCGGCGGCCGCTGCGGGGGGCGGCGTCGGTGCGGCGACCGGCGCCGGGGGCTGTCCGGTCGGCGGAACGGCACCGCCGGGACGGACCGCGGCCCGGGCCGCGACGGGCCCGTGGGCGTCCGGTCCCGGGGCGTACCCCATGGCCGGGCCTCCGGCTCCGGCCGAGAAGTTGACCCCGCGCTCGATCCGGTCGAGGCGGGCCATCAGCGACCGCTCGTCCCCGTACGCGGCCGGCAGCAGTACCCGTGCGCAGATCAGCTCGAGCTGGAGCCGCGGCGAGGCGGCGCCCCGCATCTCGGCGAGGCCCTCGTTGACGATGTCCGCCGCACGGCTCAGCTCGGCCGGGCCGAAGACGGAGGCCTGGGCCTGCATCCGCTCCAGCACGTCGGCCGGGGCGTCGATCAGCCCCTTGTCCGCCGCGTCCGGCACCGCGGCCAGGATCACCAGGTCGCGCAGTCGCTCCAGCAGGTCCGCGACGAAGCGCCGCGGGTCGTTGCCGCCCTCGATGACCCGATCGACGACCTCGAAGGCCGCCGCCCCGTCCCCGGTGGCGAAGGCCTCGACCACGGAGTCCAGCAGCGAGCCGTCGGTGTACCCGAGGAGCGCGGTGGCCATGGCGTACGTCACGCCGGCCTCGCCGGCGCCCGCGAGGAGCTGGTCCATCACGGACATGGAGTCACGGACGGAACCGGCGCCCGCGCGCACGACCAGCGGGAGCACGCCCTCCTCGACCGGGATCTCCTCCTTGCCGCACACCTCGCCCAGGTACTCGCGCAGCGTGCCGGGCGGGACCAGGCGGAAGGGGTAGTGGTGCGTCCGCGAGCGGATGGTGCCGATGACCTTCTCGGGCTCCGTGGTCGCGAAGATGAACTTGAGGTGCTCCGGGGGCTCCTCGACCACCTTCAGCAGGGCGTTGAAGCCCTGCGGGGTGACCATGTGCGCCTCGTCGATGATGTAGATCTTGTAGCGGCTGGACGCGGGGCCGAAGAAGGCCTTCTCGCGCAGCTCACGGGCGTCGTCCACACCACCGTGCGAGGCGGCGTCGATCTCGATGACGTCGATGGAGCCCGGGCCGTTGCGCGCCAGGTCGCGGCAGGACTGGCACTCGCCGCACGGCGTCGGCGTGGGGCCCTGTTCGCAGTTCAGGCAGCGGGCCAGGATGCGGGCGCTGGTCGTCTTGCCACAGCCGCGCGGACCGCTGAACAGGTACGCGTGATTGACCCGGTTGTTCCGCAGCGCCTGCTGCAGCGGGTCGGTGACATGCTCCTGCCCGATGACCTCGGCGAAGGACTCGGGGCGGTAGCGGCGGTACAGCGCGAGAGACGACACGCCTACGAGGTTATAGGCGTGGACCGACATACCGGAGTGCCTGTGGACAGCCCCACAGAGGAGGGCGGCGGAGCCCCGCGAACGACAGCGCCCCCCACGCACCCGCCAGAGCCGACCTACCCTTGCTGCCTTCCGGCCCTGGGGGAGTTCAGTCAGATAGCGCCACGTGAGGGGCTCCGCACAGAGTACCTGATCCGGGCGGTGAGAACGAGTTCGCGACCACCCTCGGGAGTCATGTAATGTTCTTCCCGGAGGATTCGCCTAGAGGCCTAGGGCGCACGCTTGGAAAGCGTGTTGGGGGCAACCCCTCACGAGTTCGAATCTCGTATCCTCCGCCAGTGCCTCACCGGGCACGATGTTGAAGGGCCCCACCGTTCGCGGTGGGGCCCTTCGACGTGCGTGGTCTCAGTTCTGGTCTCAGTTGGCCGGACAGGCAACCACGCGGACAGGAGGGACGCCCCCGGGCCGAAGGTCGGTGCCCTACTCCACCCCCACGCCATCTGCCCCATGCCGCGGGATCCCTCCATTACTCCGGATCGTGGGACCTCTCGCAGATAGGCTCCCTCCGGAACTGACACACAGGTGCCCTTGAACACGGATGAGCGCCGACACCCGGCCCCGAAGGAAGCAGGAACTGGCATGACGACGGTGCACGACGTCCTGAGGATGATCCGCCAGACGTCGAAGGACAACCACGAGCGCGGGACGCGCTTCGAGCAGCTCATGGTGAAGTTCTTGCGCACCGATCCGCAGTGGAACAAGCAGTTCAGCCAGGTCTGGCTGTGGGCCGACTGGCCAGGCGCTGCAGCGAACAAGAAGGACACCGGAATCGACCTGGTGGCCCAGGACCGGGAAACGGGCGGCTTCTGCGCCATCCAGTGCAAGTTCTACGAGCCTGCACATACAGTCCAAAAGGCGGACATAGATTCCTTCTTGGCCGCGTCGGGCAAGGGCGGGTTCACCCGCCGCATGATCATCTCCACGACCGAGAAGTGGGGCAAGAACGCCGAGGACACTATGGTCGGCCAGCAGCCGCCCGTGACCCGCCTCGGCCTGTCCGACATCGCCGCAAGCCCAATCATCTGGTACCCGCCGAAGACCGGGGTGGCCTTCGACGTCGACCTCGAGCTGCACAAGAAGAAGTCGCTTCGGGCGCACCAGCGCGAGGCGATCAAAGATGTCTTCGCCGGCTTCGCTGAGCACGACCGTGGCAAGCTGATCATGGCTTGCGGTACCGGCAAAACCTTCACGAGCCTGAAGATCGCCGAGAGGCTGCAGCAGGAGCGCGCTCAGGCAGGCCAAGGTGAGCACACCACGGTGCTCTTCCTGGTGCCCTCTATCGCTCTGCTCTCGCAGACTCTGCGCGAGTGGTCCTCAGAGGCTCAGGTGAAGTTGCGCCCATTCGCCGTCTGTTCCGACGTCAAGGTCGGGAAACAGCAGGCCGCCAACGACAGCGAAGACATGGCGACCCACGACCTGGCATTGCCGGCCACGACCGACCCTGACAAGCTGATCAAACAGATTTCCAGCGTGGAGTCCGGTGCCGGCCTGACCGTGGTCTTCTCCACCTATCAGTCCATCGACACCATCGCCGCTGCCCAGAAGAAGGGCTTGGACCGGTTCGATTTGGTCCTCTGCGACGAGGCCCACCGCACAACGGGTGTCACCATCGCAGGCGCCGACGAGTCTGCGTTCGTGCGCGTCCACGACGACAGCTACATCGGCAGCGATCGTCGGCTGTACATGACCGCCACACCGCGCGTCTACACCGAGGACACCCAGCAGCAGGCCAAGGACTCCAGCGCCACGGTCGCCTCAATGGACGACGAGGAACTCTACGGGCCCGAGTTCCATCGCCTCGGCTTCGGCAAGGCCGTTGAAGAGGGACTCTTGGCGGACTACAAGGTCCTGATCCTTGCCGTGGACGAAGGCGTAGTCGCCAAGACGCTTCAGCAGGGCTTCGCTGGTGGGCAGCCCGAACTGAATCTGGATGATGCCGCAAAGATCATCGGCTGCTGGAACGCCATGGCCAAGCGGACAGGAACCTTCATCGACGGCGTGAGCTTCGGCAAGAACGAAGCTCCGATGAAGCGAGCCGTCGCCTTCGCCCGCTCCATCGCCGACTCCCAGGCCATCGCAGACAACTTCAACGCCATCGTCGATGCCTACGACGAAGGCGATGACGAAGTACTGCACTGCGAAGTCGAGCACGTCGACGGCACGTTCAACACGCTGCAGCGCAACCAGCGACTCGACTGGCTGAAGGAGGACCCCGGGCCCGCGAACGCGCGGATCCTGTCCAACGCCCGCTGCTTGTCCGAGGGAGTTGACGTCCCCAGCCTGGACGCGGTGCTCTTCCTGCACCCCCGCAACTCCGTGGTGGACGTCGTCCAGTCGGTCGGCCGAGTCATGCGTCGCGCCGACGACAAGGCGTACGGGTACATCATCCTGCCGGTCGCCATCCCGGCCGGCATGCCAGCGGCACAGGCGCTCGCCAACAACGACCGCTTCCGCACGGTCTGGCAGGTCCTGCAGGCACTGCGTTCTCACGACGAGCGCTTCAACGCCACCGTCAATCAGATTTCCCTCAACCAGCAGCCCCCTCAGAACATCGGCATCGGGATCGTGGCACCCGGCGATGAAGCTATTGGCGACGAGGACGGCTCCACCACCTCGACAGACGCCCAGAACGTGCAGCAGCAGGAATCCCAGGGTGTGCAGTACGTTCAGGATGAACTGCTCAAGCTCGAGAACTGGCGCGAAGCCATCTACGCCCGCATCGTGGAGAAGGTCGGGCAGCGGCAGTACTGGGAGCTGTGGGCGAAAGACGTTGCAGCCATCGCCCAAGCGCATGTCACTCGGATCAAGGCTGCGCTGGAGCTGAGCGATAAGCGGGCCGCGTTCGATGATTTCCTCAACGAACTCCGGGCGACGATAAACCCCGGCGTTACCGAGAGCGACGCCATCGACATGCTGTCCCAGCACATCGTCACCAAGCCTGTCTTCGACGCTCTCTTCAGCAGCTACGCGTTCGCCGAGCACAACCCGGTGTCCCGAGCCATGCAGAGGATGCTCGATGTCCTCGATGACCAGGGCTTGGAGTCCGAGACCAAGACCCTGGAGGACTTCTACGACTCGGTGCGCGTACGCGCCAAGGGTATTGACAACCACGCGGGCCGCCAGCAGGTCATCGTCGAGTTGTACGACAAGTTCTTCAAGGAGGCGCTGCCGAAGACCGCCGATGCACTCGGCATCGTCTACACCCCGATCGAAGTTGTCGACTTCATTGTCCGATCAACGGAGCAGGCCCTCAACAAGCACTTCGGCCGCTCCTTGACCGATGACGGAGTCCATGTGATCGACCCCTTCGTCGGCACTGGGACCTTTCCGGTCCGGCTCCTTCAGTCCGGTCTGATCCAGCCCGACGATCTGCTACGCAAGTACACCTCCGAACTGCACGCTAACGAGATCGTGCTGCTGGCGTACTACATCGCCGCCGTTAACATCGAGGCCGCCTACCACGAGTTGACTGGCGGTGAAGCCGACTACCAGCCTTTCGAGGGCATTGTCCTGGCCGACACCTTCCAACTGGCAGAAGGTGGGGCCGCGAAGCTCGACGGCATGGATGTCTTGGAGGGCAACAGCGAGCGGGCAAAGAAGCAAAAGGCTCAGCCGATCACGGTGGTCATCGGAAATCCGCCGTACTCGGTGGGGCAAGATAGCGTCAACGATAACAACCAAAACCTCAAGTACGAGACACTTGACCGCCGCATCGCAGAAACGTACGTCGCCAAGTCGACTGTAGGCAACAAGAATAAGCTGTACGACTCTTATATTCGTGCCATTCGTTGGGCATCAGACCGTCTCCAGGACGAAGGAATCGTGGCCTTCGTCTCCAATGGAGGCTACATCGATGGCACTAGTGCAGACGGACTCCGAAAGTCACTTACGGAGGAATTCGACGCCATTTACTGCTACAACCTGCGCGGAAATCAACGAACCGCCGGGGAGCAAGCAAAGAGGGAAGGCGGCAAAATCTTCGGCTCTGGAAGCCGCAGTACCGTCGCGATCCTCCTTCTCGTCAAGAACAGCAAGACAACTGCACCCAAGGCAGGTTGCACGCTGCACTACCGCGACATTGGCGACTACCTCAGTCGCGACGACAAACTCAAGATCCTTAGCTCCAACAGCCTCGACACAATTGAATGGCAAGAACTCACCCCTAACTCAGATGGCGACTGGATCAACCAACGATCGGAGGACTACGCAGCACTCCAGGCTATTGGAGACAAGGACAAGAATGCGGCAGAGAAAGCAGTGTTTGCCACCTACTCCGGCGGCCTGAATTCTGCTCGCGATGCATGGGTGTACAACTCCTCTGCGCAACGCGTGCGAACGAGCATGGAATCGATGATCGACTTCTACAACAGTCAGGTCGCAGGTTTCCATAAGCACTGCAAGGATGAGGGAATTACGACCCCAACGACGCGCGACGTCGATCACTGGATCAATACAGACCCGAAGAAGATCAGCTGGAATGTCGCCGACAAGTCCAGGATGATCAAGGGGCAGACATACAGCTTTGATGCCGACTGCGTGGTCACCTCAACCTATCGACCCTTCACCAAGCAGCGTCTCTATTTCGACCCTGCCTTGATCGAGAGGGTGTATCAACTGCCCCGCGTGTTCCCTACTGCGCAACACAAGAACTTGGGCCTGTACATCGTGGGAAGCGGTTCAGCTGTCCCGTTCTCCGTCCTCGCTCTAGACACTCTGCCCAACCTCCACGTCACGGGCGCAGGTAGCGGTGGCACCTTCTTCCCCCGCTACATCTATCGTGAACTCGGCCAGGGAGATGACCTCTTCGCGGCAGCCGAGGCCGAATCCGGTATTGACTACGAGCGCGTCGACAACATCAACGCCACTACACTCGCCGCCTACCGCGAGGTGTACGAAGACCCTGATATCACCGCGGACGACATCTTCTTTTACACCTACGGCCTACTCCACTCCCCGACGTACCGCGAACAGTTCGCTGCCGACCTCAAGAAGTCCCTGCCGCGCATTCCCAAAGTGCAGGACTTCCGCGGCTTTGCCACTGCCGGCCGCGCTCTCACCGAGCTCCACCTCGCTTACGAGCAAGCAGAACCGTTCCCGGGGATCGTCGAGCAGGTGTTGGGGGCGACATCGGCGACGCCTCCGAGCGAGCTGTACCGAGTCGGCAAGAAGATGAAGTTCCTCCGGGTGAAGAGCAAGGTCGACCGCACCGCCATCGTCTACAACCATCGGGTGACCCTCACCAACATCCCGGAGGAGGCGTACCGCTACCAGCTTGGTGCCCGCTCAGCGATCGAGTGGATCATCGACCGGTACTGGGTAAAGACGGACAAGGACTCGGGCATCGTCAACGATCCGAACGACTGGTCCGAGGATCCCCGCTACATCATTGACCTGCTCAAGCGCATCGTCACAGTGAGTCTTGAGACGATGAAGATCGTCGACGCGCTGCCGCCTCTGGACATCATCGAGTGACCCGAGTGCGTGTGCAGTGGGCGTGATCGCAGGGTCCGGGCCACCCGCGAGGAACACGTTGACCCCCACTTGGTCGCTTCGTTCGACGACATGGCCCCGGATCCCGGCCGCGATGCCTCAGCCACGAAGAAAGACCTCCAGCACCTCCTCGACCAGCCCCTCGCCCTCCTCGCACCCGATCAGCGTCCCGACCGGCACGTCTGGCACTGCTCCGTGCGGGCCGCCCCCGACGATCCGGTCCTGTCCGACGAGCAGTGGGCCGACATCGCCCGCCGCACGGTCGCCGCAACCGGCATCGATCCCGGAGACGGAGCCGGATGTCGCTGGGCGGCGGTACGCCATGCGGACGACCACATCCACATCATCGCGACCCTCGTCCGCGAAGACGGACGCCGCCCTGACCACCATCGCTCCGGACAGCGCGCCCAGGCGGAGTGCCGCCTGATCGAGAAGGAACTCGGCCTGCACCAAGTGGCCCCCGGCGACGGCACCGCCGCCAGGCGAGCCACCAGTGCCGAGCGGTACAAGGCCGAACGCCAGGGCCGCGGGCGTCCGGTGCGCGAGGAACTTCGGGAATCGGTCCGGCAGGAGGTTGCCGGCGCTGCCGGAGAGGAGGAGTTCTTCGACCGGCTGGCGTCCGCTGGTGTGCTGATCCGCAAGCGGATCGCCCCGTCCGGGGACCTGCTGGGCTACAAGGTCGCCCTCCCCGGTGACCGCAACAAGGACGGTGACCCGGTCTACTACTCCGGCTCCACCCTGGCCCCGGACCTGTCGCTGCCTCGCATTCGCATCCGCTGGACACTTCCCGGGGGAACAATTACTTCGTCCCACCGCGACCGGCCGAGGCGCAGAGCCCTGCCGCCCGCAGCAAGTCCCGCGTTCGCAAGGCGTCAGGCTGCCGCCGCGACGTGGCAGGCTCTGTTGATCGTCGACCATGCCGACAACGGCACGGTGGCAGCGCAGATCGCCGCAGCGGGTGAAGTTCTGGACGCACTCGCCCAGTCATCCGCCGCCCATACTCGCGCCGAGCTTCGCGCGGCAGCACTCGCGTTCGAACGGGCAAGCCGCTCCCACGTCAAGGCCGCACACGAGAACGCCCAAGCCCTGCGCCAAGCAGCCCGCGCTCTCGTCACCAGCGGCCCGGCTCTCGGCCGTGGAGAGGACGGGGCCACCACGGCCATGGTCATCGACATGACCTTCTTCTTTGCCTTGGCTGCCGCGAACTGGCACGCCAGACGGCAGCACAGTCAGCAGGCTGCCGCAGCCCGGCAGGCCGCTCAGCACCTCCGGGCCGCACACGAGACCGCCGCGGCAGAGCCCCTTGCCGTTCTTCGACAGCACGGCCAGCTCCTGCCTCCGCACATCAGGCAGCAGCAAACAGACCTGGTCGGCGAAGTGCTGCCCGAACTGGCCGCACGGGTACGGGCCGAAGCCGGTTGGCATGCCCTCGCAGCCACCCTCCACCATGTCGCAAGAGCCGGCCACAACCCGGCCACCCTCCTCGCGGAAGCCGCCCGGCGAGGGGAACTGGGCACCGCCCGTTCCATCAGCGACGTGCTCGTCTGGCGCCTGCGCCGCAGCGCCCATCTACCCGCCCTGGCCGAGATTCCGGCGGGAACGTCTACACGCAGGTCGCTGCGCACGCCCGTGGCAGCCCCCGCCAAGCAGCCGGCTCCCGGGAAGACTGGCCACCCCGGACACCGGCGCTGACGTGAGGAGCGGGGCAATATAGCCGACGATCGCCGGTTAGCCAAACCGGCGATCGTCCGGACCATCGGTGTCTCCACTCACCCACCCCGTGAGGAGCACCCTCATGCCCCAGGCCCGCACCCGCACCCGCACTCGCGCCGAAGCCCTCACCCGCGTCTGCGACGCCGGCGTCAAGCCACGCTCCGATGCCCGCACCTGGAGTCACCTTGACGGTCGCCCGCTCAGCAAGGGCGAGCTGGACCCCGTGTTCTCTGCCGCAGAGGGCGAACCGGAGGACCTGTACGGGCAGATCACCCGCTACGAGGAATACCGGCGTGCCAAGGAGGAAGCGCCCGAGGCCATGACCCGCTTCCTGGCCCCGTTCTCGGAGCGGCTCACCGAGAAGAACCTCAGCAACGCCATCAGCCTCATGAGCCCGGAGGAACGGGCCGAGTTCAACCGGCTCCTCGACCTGTTGCTCGAACCGCTCCGTCCCTACAGCCTGAACGCCTTCTGACGCGGCCGCGCACCGGGCCACCCCTCAGTGCTCAAGCCACGAAGCCGGGCCTCCCTCTGGGGAGACCCGGCTTCGTGGCATGGAGATCGCTCACACGGCTGGTGCGCACAGGAGCCGGTCCCGCGTGGCCTCCGGAAGCACGCGGCGCAACACCGGCGCGGTCGAGCTCAGAGCGCCGGCGAAGACCGCGACGAGATCGTTCGGCACGCTGGAGCTGAACGACGCGGCCCAGAGATAGCCGCCGCCAGGCACCGGCTCGGCCCACGCCTGCCATCCGACCGGACCAGCTTCGCCGGCCTCGGCTACCAGCGTGCGCGGATCCGCGTCCTGAATCAGCGGCGGCAGCTCACCGAGTCGGACGTGGGTGGCGACGGTCGGGTCCAGCGCCCCGGCATCGGGATCGCCGAAGTCGCGGGGCCACCCGTGCGCCCCAACAGCGTCGAGTACCAACTCGGGTTCCCCGCGAGGCTCGGCGGGCTGGTCGCGTGCGTCGAGGGCCGTGAGGAAGTCGACGAGGACCTCCCCAGGCACGTCGGGCGTGAAGTAGGCGGACCACTGGGCGAGCGAGTTGGCCAGCTCTGCACGAGCAGACACCTGCCAGGCGATCGGCAGGCCCCCCAGGTGGAACGGCTCGTCCGGAAGTATCCACTGGACCCACCGGAGCATGTCGGGGCTGATGTGGAGAACGGTGCTCCGTAGAACTTCGCGTTCTCCTTCCGCGTCGCCCAACTCCTGGCGGCCACGAACGATGGTCAGCCCCGTCCAGCCGAGGCTGTCGAGAGCTTCGGCGACGGTTTCGTAGAGCCGGCCGTCGTCGCCGGCCAGGTGCCGAGGGCCGACCCAGCAGGCGGGCCGGGCACCGGCTGCGGCGGGTCGATCGAAGGGATCTTCGGGATACAGGGGCGCCTCCTGAGGCAGAGGAATCGCCGCGAAGCATCGCGGCGCTGAGGAAGACATTGGGATGGTGCGTGTGCGCGTTGAACGCGCGGAGGGGTGCAGCACTGCCCGACGGCACAACGCTGGGCCCTTCGGTCACACCGGCCGGGAGGTCTCCAGCACGCGAGCGACGGTGGCTGCAACAAGATCCGCGGGCGTCTCAACAGCGAACGAGATCTGGTAGCCCGGCACCTTGGCAGTGCCGGTGACCGCGATCTTCCAGCCCTCGCGTGCGCCGCCCGGCCTCCCGTGAGGGAACCAGCCGATGTAGAAGCGGTCGTCCTTGGAGTTCACGTGCACGTCCGCCCGGTCATCGACGACCACATGGAACGCATCGGCCGAGAACTGGTCCATCACGAGCGCGGGCTGTCCTGGGCCCAGCAGCCACTCACGCAGCGGCAGGGCCTCGACAGCGGTTGAGAATCCGGGACGCCGACGCGCCGTAGTCAGGGACGATCACCTCTCTGACCTGGGGTTCTGCAGAAGGTCGTCTACGTTGACATGCGTTGCGGCCGATGGCCACTCGTCCGCGACTCTTCTCCGTCTGCCCCAAGCGAACTGTGGAGCGCCTTGCCGCCCCTCGGTGATCGAATAGCGCTGCCCCACAAGTTGCCGTGAGCCAGCCGGTCACGGAGGGGCTTCTTCCTCTATCGCCTGCGCGATCTCGAACCACGGCGCCTTCAGGGTGCCGAAGAGCGACCAGTAGCCGTAGAACTCTCGGACCAATGATCCAGCACCGAGACCTACCGAACTCCGACTGATGGTTCCGATGACCCGCCGAGTGATGCCGCCCGCCCCCCGGGCGCTTGGGGTGATGCCGTGCCCCAGAAGAAGCGTGGCGGTGCGGATGGCGTCCAGCGTCGACGGTGCGGCCTGCCGGGTGAAGCGGCCGAAGACCAGCGGTAGCCAGCTCGTCCTCGTGCGCGCCCAGGCCAGTCGTTCGAGTCCGGTGCCCAGGTCTACGGCCATCCGCTCCGGGCGGTCCGCGTTCCACAGGAGGACGATGTCGCCCAGGGGGAGATCAAGGTGCCGGAACCGCAGGGTGATGCCTTCGACCTGTCGTCGACGCCACGGCTCGACCGTTCCGTAAACGCTCAGATGACGGGCGTGGAAGCCGAGCTGGGACAGGACCGTCAGCCACCCGTCGAGTATGGAGCCGTACTCCTCCAGCTTGCCGATGGGCTGGACTCGGGAGACGTTGACGAAGGAGGTCAGAAAGCCGTCCTTCAGCCGACCGCCTTCGTCTCGCTCACCGGTGAACCGGACAACCGGCTGCGGAAGAAACCCGCGCCGGTACGGCTGCAGGCGGCCGCTCTTGAGGACGGGATCCAGCGCCTGGACCGCGGAGATCGTCAGCTCGGTCTCCCGGCCCCACCGGATGGGGAGGCAGTCGTCCCTCGGTGCTCCGTCCCGGGCGAAGCCGGCGTCCAGGGACACAAGCATTTCCCTCCACGTGGGAGGTCTTCGCGGCGGTCGGTAAGGGCTGCCCCGGTGCGGATGGAGCACCTCCAGACGTGGGCCGTCGACCGTGAACTGCCAGTGGTGGCCCAGAGTCTTCTTCAGCACTCCGGGTAGTTGCCGGGCCAGGTCGTGGCCGACGCTGCTGGGCGCACGGGTCAGCACGACCGTGCCGCCATCGCCAGGAAGTGGCGCGCGGGATCGAAGCGCTGCATGCCGAGCGCTTGGACCTGCCGATGGTCGAGGGTCTCGGCTTGCTCAATGGCGTCGGCGAGCCTCCGCGCTGCGGCCTCATCGTCCTCGCGCGGGTCGACGACCGTGACAGCGCCCGTCTCCTCGCACAGTGCGGCCTGGGCACATGTGCCCTCGCGCCAGGTCAGGGCCGCCATGGGTGTCCCGGCGCGGAGGGATTCTCCGAAGACCGCTGCGCCGGCCTCGACGTAGGTGCGGGCGTAGGTGTAGACGAAGACGGTGGCGTCGCTGATGGCGGCGGTCTTGGCGGGACCGCCGAGTTCACCGGTCCACTTCACGTGGTCGGAGCTGAGGAGCCTCTCGTGGCGTCGTACGTACGCCTGGTCGAAGACGGGGCCGACGAGCTGGATGCGGCGGCCGAGGATCTGGGCGGCCCGTACCGCGAGGTGCGGTGCCTTCTCCTCGTCGATCCGGCCGAGCCAGACCAGGTCGGTGCCCGCGGTGGCAGGTGGCTCCTCCTCGTCGAGGCCGAGGTGGACGGCGAGTTCGGGGATCGGTTGGTGCTGGGAGTAGCGCTCGGCCATCTCCGGCGAGTAGCAGTACAGCCGCGACCGCCGGCCGTCGAAGGCGGTGGCTCTGTGCTGGAAGACCGGCGAGTGCTGGAAGGTGGCCACGTCGCAGCGGAGCTCGTTCCAGGTGCGTGCCCAGGCCGGGAGCGAGGGGTATTCGTGGCCGACGACCAGGAGGTCGTACCCGCTGTCGCGGAGATCGGCCTCGGCAAGTGAACCGGGGGTGATGTCCTCCAGCCGGACCGGCTTGCGGACCCAGTCGTGCTCCAGGTCCGTGAGCCAGCCCGGCCCGAGGAGGTGTACGTCGGCGCCTGCGGCTCGGGCGCCTATGGCGACCGCCCACAGCCATCGTTCGATCCCGCCGTACCCGGCGGGCGGAAAGGCGTAGCTACCAGGGAAGTCGCAGACGCCGACGAGCACGTTATGCCTCCGGTGTTCCGTCCGCCGAGATCCGGCGGAAGCCGAGGTACGGGAAGAGAGATTCGGGAAGGACGATGGAGCCGTCCTGCTGCTGGCCCTGCTCGAGGAGAGCGGCCAGGGTGCGGCCGACGGGCAGGCCGGAGCCGTTGAGGGTGGCGACCAGCTTGGGCTTGCCGTCCTCGCCTCGGGTCCGGATGTTCGCCCTGCGGGCCTGGAAGGTGCCGAAGTTGGAGACTGAGGAGATCTCCCGGTAGGTCTTCTGGCTCGGGATCCAGACCTCGAGGTCGTAGGTGAGCTGGGCCGAGAAGCCGGTGTCGCCGGCGGGCAGCTTGATAACGCGGTAGGCGAGGCCCAGCTCCTTCAGGCATGCCTCGGCGTGACCGACCATGGTCTCCAGCTCGGCGTCGGCGGTCTCCGGGTCGACGATCTTGACCATCTCGACCTTCGCGAACTGGTGCTGGCGGATCAGCCCGCGGGTGTCCCGCCCGTACGAGCCGGCCTCGGAGCGGAAGCACGGGGTGTGCGCGGTCATGGCCACGGGCAGTTCGGCGGGCGGGATGATCTCGTCCGCGAAGAGGTTGGTCAGCGGGACCTCTGCCGTCGGGATCAGGAAGAGATCACGGTCGGCCACGCCCGTCTTGAACAGGTCCTCCTCGAACTTCGGCAGCTGACCGGTGCCGGTCATGGTCTTGCGGGAGACCAGGTAGGGGACGGCGTACTCGGTGTACCCGTGCCGACGGGTGTGGATGTCGAGGAAGAGCGTCGCCAGGGCCCGCTCCAGAGCCGCGCCGGCTCCCCGGGAGACCGCGAATCGGGGACCGGACAGCTTGGTCGCCCGGCCGAAGTCGAGGATGCCGGTGGCTTCGCCGAGATCGACGTGGTCCTTCGGCTCGAACGGGAACGCGGGAGGCGTGCCGACGCGCCGGATCTCCACTGCGAACTCTTCCGAGTCGCCATCGGGTGCGGAGTCGTCCGGAAGGTTCGGGATGCTCAGGAGCAGGTCACGAAGCTGGGCCTCGATCTCTTCCTGCGCGGCTTCGATGTCGCGCACCTGCTCCTTGATCTCGCGGGCGCGCTCCTTCAGCTTGGTGATGTCGCCACCCTGCTTGGCGGTCTGCTGGACGTCACTCGCCACCCTCTTGGACTCGGCCCGCAGCTCGTCGGCCGAGCGGATGTTCTGGTTGCGACGAGACTGAAGGGATTCCAGCTCGGACAGGTCCAGGGTGTAGCCGCGACGAGCGAGCCGACGAACCGCTTCGGCACCCATTTCGATCAGGGCGCGGGCATCATGCATGAGGAAGATCCTTCTGATCCGGCGAGTGGTGGAATTCGGGACCGACGGTAGCAACCGCGGCCCCTTCACCCACCCGCATTACGTCCCCGTCACCGCATTCAACGGCAGGGCGCTCCAGAACGCCGGTTTCAAGATCCTTGATCAGGGCTCCGACACATCGCGGCAAGTCGTCGTCGGAAATGGCGACCGGCTCGGCGTAAGGAGCCTCGGGGAAGAACAGAGGTGGGGCCTCACCAGGCACCCTGTCGCTGTTCCACAGGAGCACCGAGAGCAGCAGGCCGTGGGAGACCAGAACCCGAGGGCCCTGGTGGTCAAGGGCTGCGAGCACCCCGGTGAGCATTCTGCGGATGCCCTCGGTCTGTGACTCGCGGCTACCGGGCGGACGTCGGTGCGCGCCCTGGCCCTCGAGCCAGGCGGCGTATTCGAGAAAGGGTCCGCCCTCGAATTCGCCGTAGTCGAGTTCGTTCAGCCTCGGCTCGACGACCAGTTCCGGTCCGGGAACTCCCATCAGCAACTGAGCCGTCTGCCGAGCTCGGGGAAACTCGCTGGCCAGCCACGTCTTCACACCGTGGAGAGGAACGCTGCTCCATCCCCCGCCCAGCGACCGCCGGCCCTCTTCGTCCAGCAGGATCGGCTTGGCCGGATCGCCGTTGACCAGGTAGCGACGGCTGTGGTCCGTCTGCCCATGCCGAAGCACGTAGGTGATCATCGCGACTGACTCCTTGAATACGTCGTCTCCGCCAGCCACGTGAGGACGTCGGCCATGGCCGCTGCTCGCGGATCGTCGGTTTCCAGGTAGAAGAGGAGGCCGTCCAAGGCCAGCGCCCGGCACCACGGCACCAGGGCGAGTGCGGGGATGCGGGAGATCCGAGCGGCAGTGGCCAGGCGTGCCGAGGTGCCCCGGCCGAGGTCGTAGTAGACGGTCCAGAACGCCCAGTCGAATGCGGCATCACCCACCATCGGGAGGGGGTCGGCCAGGCAGGGGTGGCCCAACTGGTTGAAGAGGACGTTCTCCCGGTAGAGATCCGCATGCAGGACTGTGGTCCGGTCGCCGTCCTCCTCCAGAGCCGCAAGATCTGGAAGAGCTGCGTCGACAAGACGCAGCCACTCGCCGGCCTCGACCAGCTCCAGGCGGCGGCGCACCCTGGGACGCACCTCTTGGCGCAGGTACGACGTCAGCGAAGGAAGCTCGACCGAGCCGACCTGCCGCCGCCCCGCGGTGTGGACGGCACGAAGAGCGGCAGCGACAGAAGGCAGCTCCCAGGCAGGGCGCCGACAACCGCCGGGGCGGCCCCCGATCATCTCCAGGGCCGCCACCGCCAAGTCGTCCGCCACCTCCACGACTCCTGCTGCCGGACCACCCGCCCACACACGCAGGGCGGTGACTTCGCTACGGAACCGGGCCGGATCGACCCACGCCTTGAGGATGAGCGGACGACCGTCGAAGTCCTCGGCCGTGGCCACCACCGAGGCATGGCCGGTGTCGTGATAGGCCCCGAGTGTGAGCTTCCAGCGTTCGGCCGCCGAGTTCATCCGGCCGGGGACCGAGTCGAGCCACCCGGAGATGTCACTGCCGTAGTGCGTCACCAGCCGGCGTCTGCATGCCGGGGAGACCTCTGCGAGCGCCCGCCTGTTCATCAGCTCAGCACGATCCCGTCGGAGACCAGCTCGTCGGTGAGCGCCGGGAACTCACCGAGCGCCTCCTCCACCAGTGCCCGCGCCTTGTCCACCTCGGCATCCGGGGACGACAGGCGGACGAGGATGCGCCACGGCCGATCCAGGCGCTGCCCGGTCGTGCTCACCAGGTGGACCTCGGCGTGCCCGCCTGTGGCCTCGTGGAGCCGCTGGGCAAGTCGCCGTGCGGCGATGTTGTAGAGCTTGCCCACGTGGTACACCGGGTTCTTGCCGTTGGCTCCTTCCAGGTTCATCGGCCGGAGGGGCGTGATGAGCCCGTTGACGCGGTTCCCGCGGCCGACGACGCCCTCATCGCCGGACTCGATCGAGCTCCCGGAGTAGGTGAGGTACAGCTCGTCCTTCTCCGGCACGTCGCGGGCGTTGAGCCGGAAGCTCGCCTGCGCGCCCGGCAGGCGCAGGCCGGCGAGCCGGTAGCACTCGGCCAGGACGCTCTCCGTGTTCCGGACGTACTCCGCCCGGCTGGCGACGAGCCGTGACTTCTGTGGCACGCAGAGCACGACGTCCGCCCGCTCCCCGTCCCAGTAGCCCATGAGCTTGACGTCCGACCCGCACCAGGGGTTGGAGCGCGTGAAGTCGCTCTCCCCGGAGAAGTGGTCGACCAGGTCCCGGGCGAACGACTCGAAGACGTTCTCCGGCGCCCAGCCCGTGCCCAGCGACGTGTCGTTGGACAGCCTCACCCGCCTCTCCCTCAGGTCCTCGATCGAGCGCGGGTTGAACCAGCGGGTCCGGTCGGGCACCCCGTCGCCCGTGAGAACCGCACCGGGGCTGGAGTTGCTCGTGATGTGGAAGACGATGTCGAGATGGTCGGAGACCTCGGGGAGCCGGCGGGCGAAGAACGCCCGCACCTCGGCCTCCACGAGCTCCTCGACGGGAATCCGCTCCCCGCCGCACATCGGCGCGGCACGGCCGTTGACGAGCACGCGGACCGGAGCGGTCATCCGGCCGGCGCCGTACCGGACCTCGCTCGCTCCGCCGAGCAGGGCGAGCTTGTCGAAGTTGTGATGCAGGACCGCGCCGAAGTGCTCCACGGTGTAGGCGCTGTACGCGCGGGACAGCCCTTCCGCCAGGTGATCGGCGAGGGTGTCCGGATGGCCGAGGCCCTTGCGCTCCACGATGGTCGTGGCGTCCGGGGCGAACCCACCGGTCTCGATGACCAGGTGGCTGTTGTCGATGGTCGTGCTCGTACGGGGCACCACGCACTTCCTCTCGCAGGACAGGAACGGGGCAGAGACGAGCGTCGGCGCACCTGCCGAACAACGGGTCTCGTTCTCACCACAAGGCTGCTGGCCTGGCTCGTTCGCCAGAACGTCCTCCCACCGCCCCAGGACCGAACTTTCACCGAACTTGTGCCCCTGGCCAGGCCGTTCGCGGCTGGACCACGCGAGCGAGGTGGCACTCTGGCCGCATGGCAGAACTCAACGGAGAACCGGTCACGGCGACCCAGCTTCAGAACCTGGCCCTGACCAACTACGGCCACTTCACTTCCATGCGGATGGACGACGGGCGCGTCCGTGGCCTGAGCCTGCACTTGGAGCGCCTCGAACGCGACTGCCGACAGCTCTTCGGCGTTGCCCTCGACCCGGAGCGCGTCCGCGCACTGGTCAGGCGTGTCGCTCCCCCCACAGGATCGACGACGATCCGCGTCACGGTCTTCGATCCCAGCCTCGACCTCGGACAACCGAGCAAGGCAGATGACCCGCACATCCTGGTGACCTCCCGGCCGGCCGGCGCCCTTCCCCTCCCGCCCCTCGCAGTGGGGAGCAGGACCTATGTGCGCGACGTGCCGAGCGTCAAGAGCGTCGGCCTCTTCGCGACGCTGCACCACCGCCGCCAGGCACAATTGCAGGGCTTTGATGACGCGCTCTTCGTCGACCAGGAGGGCGTGATCTCCGAGGGAGGCACCTGGAACATCGGCTTCTTCAACGGGAGCCGTGTGATCTGGCCGAATGCCGACTGCCTGGTCGGGGTGACCATGGAGCTTCTGAAGGCCACCCACGGCCATGAGACCCGCTCGGTCCGGCTGAGCGACCTGACTGACATGGATGCCGCATTCGCGACCAACGCGGCGATCGGTGTCCGTTCCATCCGCTCCATCGACGGCATCCCGCTGCCGGAGTCCCACGCGATCATCGACACGCTCCGGAAGGAGTACACGGAGATCGAAGGCGACTTGCTGTAACGCTCCGAAGCCGGGTGCACACTGGCTAGGCTGAGCAGGGCCGACCCGTAACAAGGAGTCCTGCAGTGGCGACAGTTGAGCGGTGGTCCGGGCTGGAGGTCCGGGCCTTACGCGAGGCATCGCGGATGAGCACCGAGGAGTTCGCAGCCCGTCTCGGCGTCAGCGACCGCATGGTGTCCAAGTGGGAAGCACGCAAGGACACGATCCGGCTCAGGCAGGTGAACCAAGCGGCCCTGGACACTCTCCTCGCCGGCTCACCGCCCGAGGTCCACGAGCGGTTCGCCAGCCTCGCCCGCTCACTGGGCACGGTGCTCCCCACGCAACAGAGCCCAAGCCCCGGGTTCGAGCCGCAACACCACCAGGTCCGCCACCCCCGCGACGGCAAGAAGATGGCATTGGTGGAGGCGGGCACGTTCTTGTACGGCGAGAGGAACGAGCCGGCCTGGCTCCCGTCGTTCTACATCGACGTCTTCCCGGTCACCAACAGCGACTACGCGCGCTTCGTGACGGCTACCGGTCATACTCCGCCTCAGCATTGGAACCGCGGCACGCCTCCCGAGGCCATCCTCGACCATCCCGTCGTCTTCGTGACCTGGCACGACGCCGCCGCGTACGCCGCATGGGCGGGCAAAGAACTGCCGACCGCCCAGCAATGGGAGAAGGCTGCCCGAGGCACACGCGGCGACACTTACCCGTGGGGCAACAACGCCACCCCGGCCAAGTGCAACTCCCGCGAGAGTGGCATCGGCTCCACCACTCCCGTGAGCCGATACCACAGCGGAGTCTCCCCGTACGGGGTCTACGACCTCTGCGGCAACACCTGGGAGTGGTGTTCCACCCGCTCCGGGCCTGGCCGCTACGAGCTCAAGGCCGGCGCCTGGACCAGCCCCTTCGTCCGCGCCACCCCCGCCATGTTCAACGACGCCTCCGCCGAGATGCTCGACGACGACACGGGGTTCCGTTGTTCGGCGCTTGGGACCGTCATCGACGCCGTGATCGGCAAGGTGTGAGGGTCAGTGTCACGACGCTGGGCAGTCAGCTCTGCCAGGGCCGTGCACAGGCCCGTGGTGTCCTCGGGTGCCCGGCGACAGTCCTACACCGCGGCGGCCACCTACCTGGACTGCACCACTCTTGAGATGTGGGTGCCCGACAGGTAGCGGGCCTCCTCATGAGTGAGGGCGGGTTCGTTGCCGTCGGATTTGGTCGAACCCCGGCGTGCGCCTCTCCTGCGTACTTGTTTGCGCCCCCCTGCCCCGTCCTACCGTCCTCCGGCTCACGCCACACGACGTCGACGGAAGGACTGCAGGTGAACGAGGGCGATCCCAAAGCTGTTGCCGAGATCCTCCACGAGCTCAGCACCACCTCCCACGTCCAGGTCCGCTCATCCACCGAACTCGCTGCCCAGGTCACCAAGGCTGCGGCGGAAGAGGACGAAAAGCGCATCGACGATGGGCGTGGTCCGCTGCGCCGACGCACCGACTACCGAGCCGTCGCGAGGGCACCGCGATCACTGGGGCTCACCCCCTGGCAGGTCATCCACGCCATCGGCCTCGGTGCTGCTTCGGCCCGCCAGGGCGCGGGGCGGGGACTCGCCGAGCATTGGGGCTGTCTCCGCTACGTCCAAGCCCTGGAAGCCAACCGAGGCCGCTACCTGCAGCTGTCGTCCGAGGGCCGTGATCTTCTGCGCTTCTACAAGGCCACCCAGTCCGGAGAAATCGGCACCGGCTTCGCCTCGCTGTTGGCCGAGAAAATCGTGAGGTCCCGGTACCCCGACCACTCGGTCTCCGTAATCCCGGCGGACATCGCCCTGAAGGCGGGCTGGGCGCTGACCGGGTCGGGCAACGGCCGGCGTCCGGAGCCTCTCCAGCGACGGCCGCACTTCTTCGTCGAAGCCTGGCAACCGGGGCAGCCGTCCAAGGTCCTCCTCCTCGCCTCGAAGGGCACGCACAGCAGCGCCCATCAGGTACACAAACAGCTGAGCACGGCCAGTGCCCACGTCGAGTCGGTGCACATCGGGCCCTACGGCACCGTCCCGTACCTGCTCATAGGAACCGAGATCCCCGCCACGGAGTCCCTCGCCCTGCACGCCCTCGAGAAGCCAGGCATGTCCCTTCTCCAAACTCCCGGAGAGGAATCCGGAGCCGACCTGGACCTGGTACTGGAGCAGGACAATCGCGTGCCCGACGTCGTGCGATCCACTGACCGCGGCGAGGCGACCGTCCCAGGCTTTCAGGTGCTGCCGAACTCCTACGCGTGGTTCAGCATTGTGCTCGCACGGACGGAAGCAGCCACGCTCACAGCCTTCACCGGAGGCGGCAGGCCCACCGCCCAGTACCTGACCAAGGAACAAGGACACCGCCACTTCCTGCACGACGCCCGCACCGACACGGTGAAACTGCGAGATACGAAGCACGCCATCCACGGCATCGACTTCGTCGGCACCGACCACATCTACCGCCTCAACGGCACCCGTGTGGAGGCGTTCTCCGGCCTCGAGAGGAGTCTGTACGAGCACCTCCACCACGGCCGCGTCAACGAATACCGCCGCGAGGTACACGACCTCCGCGGGCAATGGCCCGATCGCAGCACGTCTGGGCAATGGAACGTGGTGTCCATCCGCGCTGACGGGACCGTGATGGCAATCCGTCTTGTGGAGGAGTGACCCAGGAGATCAGCGGCAGCTGCTGAACGGCTCGGGTAGACGCCTACGCTGGCACGCCCACTCAGCGGCGGGGCGTGCCGGCTGGGCGCTCGTACCCAGGCCGCCCGGGATGTTGTCCGGCTGTGCTTCGGTGCCCCGGTCGGCGGGGCGGTCGCCGTCCGGGGCCGGGAGGAAGGCATCGGAGACACTCTCGCGGCGAAGATCCGCGCGTCCCCTCACCTACTACCGCCCCCTTCTCGGCACTCCGGGATGCGAGGTACGGCTGCACGACGCGACCTTGTACACGTCGCTGTTCCTGTACGACGAGAACCTTCTGGCCAACCCACATGTCTGGGGGCGCCCCGCCAGCGCCAACCCCCTTCTCCACCTCAGGAAGAGCGTCGAAGGCGGCTGGTACGACAACTACGCTCAAAGCTTCGACGCAGTCTGGGCCAGCGCGAAGCCGTGGACGCCCGAGACACCAACCCAGGAGGGGTACGCCACGTATGGGCAGAACTGAGTACTACAACGATCCCGACGCGCCCAAGGCTAACCCCTCATCCCTGCCAGCAACCTGCTGGTGGTCGACGACAGCGGAGCCATCCTCCTCCAGCGCCGCCGCGACACTAGCGGCCCAGGATCTCCGCCACGCGCTCCTGGGCAGTCGTCCTGTCTCCGTCGGGTGTGGTCGTCATGTCGTACACGAGCGCGTCCACCAGAAGCGGCTCATCAAGCAGCGGGAATTCCACCACGAGTTCGTCCTGCAGCCCACGTTCCTCGGACTCCAGCAGGGCGAACGAGTGGTTCGCGACCAACCTCGTGAGCCACTCGTCGGCCTTGTGCTCGTCACGGAGGAACCGTGCCCTGACCAGCGGGTGGAAGCCGGTCACCGCGAGCCGGGGCGCGTAGCCGACGTCGTGCAGCGTGGCCGCGGCGACGAGCAGGTCGGCATCAGCGGAGCGAGCAACTCCCACTCCCGGTGAGTGAGTTCATGACGACGTACCACGACACCATGGTCTATCACCCAGATGATCTTTGAGAACGGACCCTAGATGACATAGCGATTTTGACGCCGCTCAGCCCATCTCGGATCCCGCACTGGCATAGGTGGCGGGTCCGGTTCCGTCAGGTCAGCGTCTGCTAGGCCCATGATGCTGTTGAAGAGCCAGATTAGCCGCGCGAACCTGAGAGCAGCGAAGGCCAGAGTGAACTCGAAGACGAAGCGGACGGACAGTGGGTCACCGTCTCGATCCAACGACAGGGCCATCAGCAGAAGAACGCAGCACAAGGCAGTCGACTGAAGCATGCTGCGCCAGCTACGCCTCAGCTCAGCGTGGTGCTGTATGCGCACCGCACGGAGTCTCTCGCCGTTGGCAGCCGTGTACAGGGAGATGGCGATGGCGCTAAGTCCCCCGATGGCCGACATCACACCAGCCGCTGCCGCGTAGAGATCAGTGCGCTGCGAGGAATCGATCCAGCTCAGCCAGTCTCCTGAGTCCGTGCTCCGTACCACGAGAAGATGGGCACCAAGAGCTGCTCCGGCGACCAGATAGTCCAGCCACAGATGGCTGGCCCAGACGTCCTCGATCGTGTCGCGTACGCTCACGTTGCCCCCATGGTCCGCGCCGCGATCACCTGTCCCCTGCGTCCACCGCCATCCGCAGAGCGTCCTGATGCTCGGCCGCCGCCACAAGGATGGCATCCACTGCTGACACGATCCTGATTGAGTTACCTTCTTCATCCGTTGCAGGTACGCGCTTCTTGGCCGTGATGTTGTGCTCGACCAACTCAACGAGCTGCGTCCGCTCTGGACCGCCTGGATCGCTGTACACGAGCCTCGCGCGTGCCATCTCTGCGCCCGTCACAACGTCCGAGATCTCTTCAAGATCAGCAAGCAGAGCCTGCCGGTTCCCCTCGTGCTTCTTGCCCCGAGGCACCGAAATGATCATCGTCACGTTGATCTCTCCGTAGGACTCGCCAGCAGTACGGAAAGTCCGGGCAAGGCGCCCAGTGCGCTGGCTCAGCGCTCCCATCTTGTTGCCCATCAACTTGATCTCGACGCGGCTGGCGCTCGTGGCGGTCTTCAGACGCTCGATCTCAGCGTGAGCAACGACGGGCCGTACTGCGAACTGAGTATCCGGGAAAATGGCGAGCCCGTTCAGCCACGCCTCCAGCCCTCGGTGACTCGGCGCGGAACGGCTGCCCGGCATGATTCCGACGATGTTGCCGAACGGCAGAAAGCAGATGACCGAGGTGTCCAGGTAGCCCTCCTGAGCATTCTGCTCCAGCTCCCGGAGGTCACCAGTCACCCAATTCACCACCGAGAGCCACTCACCTGCGTCCTTAACCCGGTGCAACAGGAGGTGGTCCTGTTCGTTGTGGGTGGCGATAGTTCCGACCAGACGCGCTTCACCCTCGTAGGTGCGCTCCCCGACAGGCGCCCTGGACAGCTCCGCCAAGGTCGCGTCCCAGTCGAGCTGCTGAGGCAGTCGCCTGCCTTCACCATTCCTGACGACTACCACTTCGTAGAAGTAGACCGTCCGTTCTTTCATGTGCGCAAAAGTGGCCAAAACATACCCCCTCGCAAAAAAATCACCGCTGACCCGCCCAGAAGCCGGCCACTCCACCCTCGGTGAAGAAACGATCGTATGCCCCAGCCCCTGCAAGCGCTGCCGCCTCGGCAAGAGGGGTGGAGATTCACGTCTACTCACCCAGCCGCAGCCGCGCCCCTGGTACGGTTCGCCGCCCTCCAATCGCTGGACCGACTGGTCTCAGTTCTGGTCTCATTCACCCACGTCCGGGCCAGTCCGGACGAGTCCGGACTGAGTACTCCGCCGCAGGTCAGGATTCCTGTGACCTGCCCCGAACCCCCGGACGAACATTTGGAAAGCGTGTTGGGGGCAACCCCTCACGAGTTCGAATCTCGTATCCTCCGCCAGTGCCTCACCGGGCACGATGTCGAAGGGCCCCACCGTTCGCGGTGGGGCCCTTCGACGTTCACCGGCCGGTGGTGGCGCGGAACCGGCAGGCTGATCGGACCGGACCGTAACGATCGGGCGGCGGCCGGGCGCGCACCGGCAGGGTGGTTGCCGGAAGGAGGCCTCGTGATCTCGGCACTCAACAAGCTGGTCGACCTGGTCGAGGAACACCTCACCGAGGACCTCGACGTGACCGCCGTCGCCCGCGGGCTCGGGACGACGGAGTACCACCTGCGCCGGATGTTCTCGTCGCTGGCCGGCATGCCGTTGTCGGAGTACGTCCGGCGCCGCCGCATGACGGTCGCCGCCGCGGACGTGATCCGGGGCGGCGAGGACCTGCTGGGCATCGCCGTCCGGCACGGCTACGGCTCCGCCGAGGCGTTCGGGCGGGCGTTCCGGGCGGTGCACGGCGCCGGTCCCGGTGAGGTCCGCCGCGACGGAGGCCCCCTTCGGACCCAACCCCACCTCAGGTTCCGCCTGACCGTCGAAGGGAGCACCCCCATGGACACCCGCCTCACCGACCGCCCCGCGTTCCGCCTGATCGGCCACGCGGCCCGGGTCCCGCTGATCCACCAGGGCGTCAATCCGCACATCCAGCGCCACATCGCCTCGCTGCCGGTGGAGGAGCACGGGCGGCTCAAGGCCCTCGGCGCCACGGAGCCGGAGGGCCTGTTGCAGGTCACCGCCGACGTCGCCCCGGACGCGGCGGAGGGCAGCGAGCTGACCTACCTGCACGGCGTCGCCGTACCCGAGGACGCCTCCGTCCCCGGAGACCTGGACGTGATCGACGTCCCGGCCGGCACCTGGGCGGTGTTCCGCAGCTCGGGCCCGCACCCGCAGGCGCTGCAGACGACCTGGGCGGCGACCGCGACCGAGTGGTTCCCCTCCAACCCGTGGCGGCTGCGGCCGGGGCCGTCGATCGTCGCCGTGCTGGAGCGGGCGGAGGACTTCTCCACCGCGACCTGCGAGCTGTGGATGCCGGTCGAACCGGCCTGACCCGACGGAACCCCCGCCCCGCGGCCCCGCCCGCGGGGCGGGGGCGGTTCGGCCGCGGCCCGGACCAGACCCGGCTTCGCGTGCGGTCACCTAAGGTGGCTGGGCAGGCTTTACCTGCCTATTACACATACCGTCCGGTACGAAACCGGACGAACGTACGCGAAAGGGACTGCCGTGGGTATTCCACGCCTCAGCAGCACGCCCCTCCCAGGAATCGGGGTGCGGTACGACCTGACCACACGGGAGCACCGCTGCATCTCGGTCGTGGCCCAGCGCGACGGCAGCCGCACGCTCACCGCCTACCGCAAGGACGACCCGGACGCCGCCGAGGTGTCGCTCCACCTCACCCCGGGTGAGTCCACGGCGCTGGTCGACGCGCTCATGCCGACCCACCACAGCCCCAGCCTGCTCTCCGCCAACGACCTCGGCCTGGTCGCCGAGCGCATCGAACTCTCCGGCACCGCCCGGTGGAACGGCCGGTGCCTGGGCGAGACGCAGATGCGGACGCGCACCGGTGCGTCGATCGTCGCGGTGATGCGCAGCACCCAGGCGTACCCCTCGCCCGCCCCGGACTTCCGTCTCGCGGGCGGCGACATCCTGATCGTGATCGGCACCCGCGAGGGCGTGGAAGCCGCCGCGGCGATTCTCGGGCAGGAGTGATCGAGTGCACTCGACCGCGACGTTCCTGATCGAGTTCGGCGCCATCATCCTCGGGCTGGGCCTCCTCGGCCGGTTCGCCGGCCGGTTCCAGTTCTCCCCCATTCCCCTTTATCTCCTGGCGGGCCTCGCCTTCGGCGAGGGCGGGCTGCTGCCGCTCGGCGCGAGCGAGGAGTTCGTGGCGATCGGCGCGGAGATCGGGGTGATCCTGCTCCTGCTGATGCTGGGCTTGGAGTACACCGCGACCGACCTGGTCACCAACCTGAAGACGCAGTACCCGGCCGGTCTGGTCGACATGGCGCTCAACGCGCTGCCGGGCGCCGCGATGGCGCTGCTGCTGGGCTGGGGCCCGGTGGCGGCGGTGGTGCTCGCGGGCGTCACCTGGATCTCGTCCTCCGGCGTCATCGCCAAGGTGCTGAACGACCTCGGACGGGTCGGCAACCGGGAGACCCCGGTGATCCTGAGCATCCTGGTCCTCGAGGACCTGTCGATGGCCGTCTACCTGCCGATCATCACCGCCCTGCTGGCCGGCACCGGCCTCGCCGCGGGCAGCGTGACCCTGGCGATCGCCCTGGGCGTCGCCGGACTGGTGCTCTTCCTGGCGGTCCGGTTCGGGCGGCACATCTCCCGCTTCGTCTCGCACCAGGACCCGGAGAAGCTGCTGCTGGTGGTGCTGGGCCTGACCCTGCTGGTGGCCGGCATCGCCCAGCAGCTCCAGGTGTCGGCGGCGGTCGGCGCGTTCCTCGTCGGCATCGCCCTGTCCGGTGAGGCGGCGGAGGGCGCGCACCATCTGCTCTCGCCGCTGCGGGACCTGTTCGCCGCGGTGTTCTTCGTCTTCTTCGGCCTCCACACCGACCCGGCCGCGATCCCGCCGGTGCTGCTGCCGGCGCTGGCGCTGGCCGTGGTCACCGCCCTCACCAAGATCGCCACCGGCTACTGGGCGGCCCGGCGGGCCGGGATCTCGGTCAACGGCCGCTGGCGGGCCGGCGGCACGCTGGTGGCGCGCGGCGAGTTCTCCATCGTGATCGCCGGGCTCGCGGTGACCTCCGGCATCGAGCCCCGGCTCGGCCCGCTGGCCACGGCGTACGTCCTGATCCTGGTGATCGTCGGTCCCCTCACCGCGCGCTACACCCAGCCGGTGGCGATGGCGCTGTCCCGCGCCGCGGCCCGGCGCCGCGAGGGGTCCGCCACCGCGGCTACGGCGGTGCCGGAGCAGCGGGCGGCCGTGCCGGAGCCGGAGCGGATCGACGGCGACCGCGTCGAGCGGCCCTGATCCCTCCGCCCGCTCCTCCCGGCTCCCCGGCCCCCGCCTCTGCCACCGCCCGGTGACCCGGCTCCCTCCCGCCGGTGGAACCTCAAAGAGCGGGGGGCCGGGGAGCGGGACGGGGTGGGGCGCGGGATCATCGGGGCATGGACGTCACTCTCCACCTCGCCCAGGACCCCCCGGCCGACGAACTGCTCGGCCGCAGCCCCCTCGCCGCGCTGGTCGGCATGCTGCTCGACCAGCAGGTCCCGATGGAGTGGGCGTTCAAGGGGCCGCGCACCATCGCCGACCGGATGGGCGCGGACGACCTGGACGCCCACGACATCGCCGCCCACGACCCGGAGGCCTTCGCCGCGCTGCTCTCCGAGAAGCCGGCCGTGCACCGCTACCCCGGCTCGATGGCCGGGCGCATCCAGCAGCTCTGCCAGTACCTGGTGGAGCACTACGACGGGGATGCCGAGAACGTCTGGCGGGACGTCGCGAGCGGCAAGGAGCTGCTGAAGCGGCTCAAGGAGCTGCCGGGGTTCGGCGCGCAGAAGGCGCAGATCTTCCTCGCCCTGCTCGGCAAGCAGCTCGGCGTCCGTCCCGAGGGCTGGCGCGAGGCGGCCGGCGGGTACGGCGAGGAGGGCTCCTACCGCTCGGTGGCGGACATCACCGGCCCCGACTCGCTGACGAAGGTCCGCGCCCACAAGCAGGAGATGAAGGCCGCCGCCAAGGCCGCGAAGGCGGCCAAGGCCACGTAGCGGAGCGTCCCAGGTGTCCGGCCCCGCGGGGCACCGGGCGTCTCGGGGTGGTCCGGCCCCCCGCGGGGCCGGTCCGTCCGCGCCCGTAAGGGCACGGTTCACCTCCAGTGGCTGCGCCGAGCGCACCATCCCCGGTAGGCTTTCCGTGTGATCTTCAAGCGCATCGGAAACGGCCGGCCGTACCCCGATCACGGCCGGGAGAGCACCCGGCAGTGGGCGGACGTCGCGCCGCGCCCGGTCCGCCTCGATCAGCTCGTGACGACCAAGGGCCAGCTCGACCTCGAGACCCTCCTCGCCGAGGACTCCACCTTCTACGGCGACCTCTTCGCGCACGTCGTGAAGTGGCGGGGCGACCTCTACCTGGAGGACGGCCTGCACCGCGCGGTCCGCGCCGCGCTCCAGCAGCGCCAGGTCCTGCACGCCCGCGTGCTCGAACTGGACTGACCGGCGGCAGCTGTTGCCCCTTTCGGGTTGACTCCCGCCAGGATGATGATCGTCTTGTAGGCATCCCCGGCCGTGCGCACTACGCTGCGCTCATGAGCATGCTGACCCCACCCGGCATGGGTGGCCGGTACCGCGTGACGGGGAAGACCTACCCCCGTATGCGGCGGCCCAAGAAGCGCCGCAGAGTCGTCGCGCTGACCGCGCTCCCCGTCGCCCTGCTCGGGCTGCTCGGCTGGGGCACGCTGCAGCTGATCGACGTCTTCACCGGCGGCGACGAGGCGTCGGCGGCCGGCGCGACGGCCCTGTGCGCCACGCGCCCGAGCCCGTCGCCCACCCCGGCGAAGGCCTATCCCCGGCCCGACGGGATCACCGTCAACGTGCTGAACGCGACCACCCGTGGCGGGCTGGCCAAGAAGACCGCCGACGAGCTGAAGAAGCGCGGCTTCCAGATCGGCGAGGTGGGCAACGCGCCCAAGGAGTACGACAAGAAGGTCAAGAGCGCAGGGCTGCTGCGGGGCGGCCCCGAGACCGCCGACACGGTGCTGCCGGTGCTCGGCACGCAGCTCGCCGGCGCCGAGCTCCGGCCGGACGCGGCGCGTGAGCCGGACGAGAAGGCGAAGACCCCGGTGGTCGACCTGATCATCGGCGACGGGTTCAAGGACCTGGCCGCGCCCGCCGCGGCCGAGAAGGCGCTGGCCGCGTTGACCGCGCCGGAGCCGAAGCCGACGCCGACGCCGAAGGCGTCCCGGCAGGCCTGCTGAGGCGACGACGGCCCGGGCCTCACCACGGCCGGGCCTGGCCTGGCCTGGCCTGGCCTGGCCTGGTCGTGGTGAGGCAGCGCGCGGGGCGGAGCGGGGCGGGGCTGTCGGGCGTGGGGCCACCGAAGCAACCGCTGCCGTTCGGGCACCGAGGCAAGCGCCGGCGTGCCGGCACCGAGGCAACTGCCGGCGTGCCGGCACCAAAGTCGACGCTGGCGTGCGGGCACCGAAGCAGCCGCTGACGTGCGGTGACTCCGGGCGGACATACGCGCGCCCTCCGCGGTGGAACCGGCACCGGGCCGGGTTCCGCCGGGGAGGGCGGTGTCGTGGGGCGGGCCCGCCGAGGACGGGGCGGGAGCGGGGCCGCGCCGGGCGGCTCGGACTACTCGGCCGCGCCGTACATGCGGTCGCCCGCGTCGCCGAGGCCCGGCACGATGTAGCCGTTCTCGTTGAGCCGCTCGTCGATCGAGGCGGTGACCACGGTGACCGGCACGTCCGCCAGGTCCCGCTCCATGACCTCGACGCCCTCCGGCGCGGCCAGCAGCACCACGGCCGTGACGTCGTCGGCGCCGCGGTCGATCAGCTCGCGGATGGCCGCGACCAGCGTGCCGCCCGTGGCCAGCATCGGGTCCAGCACATACACCTGGCGCCCGGAGAGGTCCTCCGGCATGCGGGTGGCGTAGGTGGAAGCGGTCAGCGTCTCCTCGTTGCGCACCATGCCGAGGAAGCCCACCTCGGCGGTCGGCAGCAGCCGGACCATGCCGTCCAGCATGCCCAGGCCGGCCCGGAGGATCGGCACCACCAGGGGGCGCGGGTGGGACAGGCGGGTACCGGTGGTGGTGGCCACCGGGGTCTCGATCTCGACCTGCTCGGTGCGCACGTCACGGGTGGCCTCGTAGGCCAGCAGGGTGACGAGCTCGTCGGCGAGCCGACGGAAGGTCGCGGAATCGGTGCGCCGGTCGCGCAGGGTCGAGAGCTTGTGGGCGACCAGCGGGTGGTCGACGACGTGGAGACGCATTGCTCCACAGTAACCGGGCACGAGGACCCCACCCACCAGCCCGTCCGCTCCTCCGCGGGGAGGCGCCCGGGCGGACGGGGCGGCATCGAATACGCCGCCCGGGGGAAGGCGGAAGGAACACGGACGTAACGGACCGGGGTGGTGACACTGTGCCCGACCGCAGTTCCCGAGAGCAGCAGCCCCGGCGGCAGGCGGCCCGACCGCAGCCGGCGCGCGCACGGACGGCACGGGGCGCGGCGGCACAGGCCGGGGCAGGGGCCGAGTCCCACGCCGAGGAACCGAAGCAGCCGAAGCAGTCGGAGCAGCCGAAGGCGCGCGCCGGCGCCGCAGGGACCTCCCGCTCGCGGGCCGCGGCGGCGTCGCGCACAGGTGCGGAACCCGCGCCCCGGGCCGGCACCGCCTCCCGCTCACGGGCGGACACCACGTCCCGTCCCCGCGCCGGCGCCGCGTCCACCGGCACGCGCCGCACCAGCGAGGAACCGCTGCCCCCGCCCCGGCCGGTCCGGCCCCCCGAGACGGACGAGGAACGGCGCCGCCGCCGGGCCCAGTTCCTGCGTGACCTGGCCGAGGCGCGCGAGCTGCGCGACCGCGTGCAGCCGCGCCGCGCCAAGGCGGCACGCCTGCGCCACGCCCTGCGCATGAGCACCTTCCGCTGGTAGGCGCACCGCGACGCGCCCGGCGCGGAAAGGGTGTCCGCTGCCGGTCACGATCAAAAGAGCCAGACACAGCCGGTCGAAGACATCCCCTGGGCGCGAGGTTTCTGCCACGATTCCGAGTGGGCGGGTCCTCGTACACCTCGGTGCCCCGCCCGCGACCCCGCCGGGGGGACCCCCAACCGGCACGCCTATGACCAGTGGGAGAGTCACGGTGTACTTCGCCGCACTGCTCGCGCGCTCCGAAGACGGGTGGAAAGCGAGCGACACGGAGCTCGACGATGTGGAAACCCTGGCGGACCTGGCCGATCTGGCCCGCGAAGCCTCGCCCGACGACGACACGGTGCTGGTGCTGATCGAGCAGGAGGACGCCTGGTTCGGCGTCGTCCGCGTGGACGGTGAGGACGACCCTCGCATCTACGTGTCGAACGCCGCGGCCGCCCGCCGCAGCTCGTACGGCGAGATCCTGCTCACCGACGACGTGCTCGGCCGCGAGCCGGAGGAGGACGACACCACCGACCTGGACGCGCTGGACCTGGACGGCACCGAGGACGGAGAGCCGCAGGAACTGGCCGACGAAACCGATGACGACGACGGCGTGACCGGTGGCGGCCCCGTGCCGCACGGACCGGTCGGTGACGGCGAGATCCTCGAGGACCTCGGCGTCACCGAGAAGGAGCTGCGCTCGCTGGAGGCGGACGACGCGCTCAACGCCATCGCCGAGACCCTCGGCGCCTCCGAGGTCCTGGAGACGGTCCGCTAACGTCCCCGTGTGACCAACGACCCGACCGCCCCGCGCCCCCTCCCGGGCGCGGGGCGGAGCCGTACCGACCCTGTCCGCGATCCGTGGCGGTCCGTCATGGGCCTCGCGCTGGAACAGGCACGGGCCGCGCTGCCCGGGGGCGACGTCCCCGTGGGCGCGGTCGTGCTCGCCCCCGACGGCGTCACGGTGCTGTCCGCCGCCCACAACGAGCGCGAGGCCACCGGCGACCCCACCGCCCACGCCGAGGTGCTGGCCCTGCGCCGCGCCGCCGCGGCGCGGGGGGAGTGGCGCCTGCCCGGCTGCACGCTGGTGGTGACCCTGGAGCCGTGCGTGATGTGCGCCGGGGCGCTGGTCCAGTCCCGCGTCGACCGGGTCGTCTACGGCGCCCGCGACGACAAGGCGGGCGCCGCCGGCTCCCTGTGGGACCTGGTCCGCGACCGCCGCCTCAACCACCGGCCCGAGGTGATCGAGGGCGTCCTCGCCGACGCGTGCGCGACGCTGCTCACGGACTTCTTCCGCGCCCGCTGACCTGGCCTGGAGCCGGTCGCGGATACGGATTTCTGCGCAGCGCCCAGCGTGCTGTAAAGTCTCCCTCGGTAGCGTGTCCGAGCGGCCGAAGGAGCTCGCCTCGAAAGCGAGTGTGGCGCAAGTCACCGAGGGTTCAAATCCCTCCGCTACCGCTGATAGATGAAGGGCCCGGTCCAATGGACCGGGCCCTTCGTCCTTCACGCACCCTCTGGTGGCACAGACGCCCCCGGGCCCGGACCGTCCGGGAGATCTGTTCTACGAGGACATGAATTACATCGCCAGCGGGGCCTACAAGCGGATCACCGGCGATGAGGACGCCTTCTACGACGCGTGGCGCGACTTCGAGGCAGCGGCACGTCCGGACACGGAGAGGGGCGAGGCGGACATGGGGGAAGACTTCGACTTCGACGACGACCAGGAGATGACCCGTCGGCTCCCCCGCCTGGCCGCGCTGTTCATTGTCAACGGCAGTCCAGCGTCTTCACCGTCGCCGGGAAGTACTCCCGCATGAACCGCTCGATGTCCTCACGGTGACCTGGGTCCCTCACTTCTACTCGCGGCAACTGGAGACCGAGCGTGAAGTAGTCGGTGTCCCTCTTCTCACAGGAAGCCGTGACGATCGCGCCGTCGGCGCCGACCACCGCGTCCTCGGCCAGGTCCACGGGCTGCGGATCGCGCACCCCACTCACCGTCCCAGTACCCGCCAGATACAGGAGGTCCGGCTTGTCCTTCGTCCAGGAGAAGCGGAATTCGAGCACCGGATCGCGCCCGGACAGCAGGACACAGGGCGCTGTCACTGACCTCTTGCGGTCCACCCTGTTGAACTCGTTCCAATCCCCGCCGTCCGCGACCAACGGCTCCACCAGTCCGGCGTTGGCCTTGGTACCGCAGATCTCGGCAGGCAATGCCTCATCGGTCTCATTGCAACCTGTAACAGCAACACCGACCAGCAGGATGACAAGACCGAATACCCGGAAGCGCACGGTGTGCGTCACTGGCCCGAAACCCCCTGCGCGTGATCGATTCCATTGTTCGCAGCGGAATCGATCTCGGTCTGGGTGTCGAACGGTGTGTTCTCGTCCCGCTTGTGCGTCGCCTCCCACTCGGCGGCGAGAGCCATCAACTGGCCGTTGCGTTTTGAGTAATCGGCCACGTTCTGTTCCTTCTTCTCCTCCTCGAGCCGCTTCTGCTCGTCCCCCAGCCACTGTTCCGTGACGTAGTCGACGGCCTGCTGGGTCGGCTCGCTGCCCACCGGGATGTAGCTGATGAGCGTGTCGAGCACCGGCTTGCCCTTGAACTCCGCGACCTCCGGGTCACCCTGGGCCTGTGTGCGGGCCTCCTCGAGGAAACCAACCGTGCGACCGGCTCGGATGAGCGACTCCTTGGACTCCGTCGTACCGTCGTCCCTGATGTCGGACACGATCGCCTGGTTCATCCCGGCGTTCAGCACGCTGTAGGCGTCCTGGTCCTTCGACACCTGCGCGGCGACCTCGACGAGTTGGGTCTGGTCCAGCGGGGACCCGGCGATGTCGACCTCGCTCATCGCCGTGTGCACGGTCTCCCCGTGGTTGACGAGGATCGTCGCCATCGGCTCCCTCATGGATGGCGGGAAATCGTCCCCGCTCTCCGCGAAGTGCTTGAGCGCCGTCCGGAGTACGTCCTTGTTGCTGTCGGTGTGCTCCACCGCACGCGCGTTCGGGTCGGAGGGGTCGATGCCGGTGGCGCCGGCGAGCAGGGCCGCGCCGAAGCCCTTGTGGTCGTCGCCGTCCAGGCCGGGCGCGTAGGTGCTCGCCTTCGCCCCCTCGCGTTCGTGCAGGACGACGTCCCAGTTCCGCTCGGTGACCAGGTACTTCATGCGCTGGTCGTCGCCGAGGTACCGGGCCGCGGTGTCCGGGTCGTGGCTCATGATGCCGAGCATGCCGTCGACCGGGTCGTTGGCGAACCAGCCGTCCCGCGCACCGCTGTACTCGTGCTTGAGCTGCCAGATGTCGGGGTTCTTCTTCTCCGCGGCGATCATGTCGTCGGTCAGGTCCGAGAGCATCCGGGCCGAGTAGCCGTCCCCGTGCTGCATGAGCGTGACAAGGGACTGGTAGCCCACCGCCTTGTCGAGCCGGGCGCCCTGGGCATCCGTTGCATGGCGCTCGACGCCGGCCTCCCGCATGTCCTCGCGCCACTCCCGGTACCACGGCGAGGCGGTGTCCCGGGTGGCGGAGGCCAGCGCGTTCGCCAGGCCGGTCTCGATCGCCCTGTGGTCGGCGACGTGATCGCCGCCGTGGACGTGGATGAGGTCGTTCAGCTCGTTGGTGAGCCTGATCGTGCCGTCGGCGCCGAGGCCGTCCAGGAGCGTGCGGGAGAAGGCCGGGTCGTCCTGGTTGTCGCGGAAGGCGCGGTGGAGGTCGGCGATCTCCTTGTCGGACAGTGTCTCCCCGTTGCCCAGCCGCTCCAGCGCCTCCTCGGCCGTCTCCCCCTCGTACTTCTCGACGTCGCCCTGCGCCTGACCGTTGAAGCCCCTGCCGCCGGACACCGGGTCGGCGTCCACCACCACGGCCCGCAGCGCGATCCGCACCCCCTCGTCGGCGTCCGTCACCTGCCGCACGATCCCCTGCAGGCGCTCCTGCCACGAGCGGGCGGCCTCCGCGTGGCCGGGATCCTGGTGGACCACCCGGCGCTCCTCGTCGGTCAGTCGCGCGGTGTCGAAGCTGACGAATCCCTGTTCGGACACCTTCATGCCTGCGTCGACGGCCTCCTGCCGGGCGGCCTTCAGCTTGCCGCGCAGCTCGACGAACTGGGTGTGCGCGTCGCGCAGCAGCGAGGCCACCGCCTTGGCCTCGGTCTGTGCGGACCCGAACTCCCGCAGGGTGACGTGGAACCTGCCGTTCGCCGCCTCGGCGCTCAGCCCCGACCAGCCCCTACCCATCGAGATGCCGTCCACGTCACGCCGGTAGGCCTTCTCCTGCTCGGTGAACTCCGCGGCCATCGCGTCCCAGCTCCCCGCGGCGGTCGTGAGCGCGGAGAGGTCGGTGGTCATGATCTCGTGGTACGTCGGCATGGTGGTCGCCCGTCGGTCTCAGAACTGGTCGAGGGTGGACATCCGGCGGGCGCTGCCGCCCACCGCCAGGTCGGTGCCGGTGAGGACGTTGTCGGCGGCCCGCAACGAGGCCTTCTCGGAGGCCAGCCGCTCCATCAGGTTCTTCACCTGCGCATCCCACGTGGTCGCGACCTTCCTCAGCCCTTTCGCGGTCACCCAGCCATCGCCGTCCTTGGCACCGAACGCCTTGACCGCGACCTCGGTGTCCTCGTCGGCCCGGCTCCCCGCCTTCCGCGTCCCGGGCTCGATGTGCTGCTCGATCGCCCGCGCGGCGGCCTTCTTCTCCGCGGGCGAGGAGGCCAGATCCGGACCTCCCGGTGCCCCGCCCGGCTCGGCCGGAAGCTGGTTCAGCCGCATCCCGGCGGACTGGTCCACCATCGCTCCACCCTTCGTGACGCGCACTCGACACGCACTCGGCACGCACGGCGCCCCCGCCGCGTGATCCTCTCGCGCACCGTACAACGAACGTCACCAAGCGTGACCACCCGGTGGCCGGAAGTGATCGCCGGGGCACGTGGGCGGCGGTGGGCGCCGGGAGGGCGCGCACACGTTGCGTCGGCACGGGAGCGCACGGATAGACTCCCCGGCGGCAGCAGGTCGGCGGGCGGCACGGGGGAGGGACCGCGGTGGCGGCGAACGCGAAGTCGATAGGACTGGGCATCGTCGTGGTGTTCGCGCTCTACGTGATCATCACCGACCCCCACACCGCTGCCGGCTATGTCGAAATGGGCTTCGAGGGCATCTCCGCGGCCGCCTCCGCCATCGGCGACTTCATGACCTGGGTCGCCCGGGGCGGCGGCAGCGCCTGACGGCAGCGGCCCCGCGGCCCCCGCGCACCCGGGAGCTCCCGTGATCCGCCACCTGGTCCTCTTCAAGCTCAACGACGGTGTCGAGCGGGACGACCCGCGCGTCGTCGAGGGGGCGCGGCTCTTCGCCTCGCTCGGCGGGAAGATCCCGGAGCTGCGCTTCTGGGAGTGCGGCTGGAACGTCAGCGACCGCCCCATCGCCTACGACTTCGCCATCAACTCCGCCGTCGAGGACGCCGAGGCGCTCCGCGTCTACATCGAGCACCCGGAGCACCAGGCGGGCGTCGCGCTCTGGCGTGAGTTCGCCACCTGGGTGATCGCCGACTACGAATTCTGACCGTTTCGGATCGCTTGCCGAGCCCCTCGCCGACCCCGGCGGGGGGCTCCTTCGCGCGCCGGGGACAGGGATCGGGAGGGTTCGGCGGAGCCGGTGGGGCCCGCCGCGGGACCAACACGTCAGGGGGTCAGGTGCTTGCGCCCTCTGTTCCGTCTTGTGATGCTATGACCGCTTTTGACGGATGTGTTGATGGATGACGAGGTGGAGTTGACCGTGCCGGCCAGTACTGCGCCTCCCGTGCCCTCGCAGGAGCCCGCGCCCCGCGCCGAGAGCACCGGGCGCGGGGAACGGCCCGAGCTCACGGCACTCACGGAACGGACCGCGCCCACGGAACGGACCGCCCTGACGGAACGGACCGCGCACACGGACCGCGCCACCGTCGGGGACCGCACCACCGTTGGGGACCGCGCCGCCGTCGGGGACCGCACCACCGTCGGGGACCGCGCCGTCGTCGCGGAACGCACCACGGTCGCGGAACGCACCGTGGTCGCGGAGCAGCCCGACCGCCCCGAGCGCGCCCGCACCACCCGCGGCGCGGACACCAGGGCCCTGACCCAGATGCTCTTCGGGCAGCTCAAGCACCTCCAGCCGGGCACCCCCGAGCACGACCGCGTCCGCGGCGCCCTGATCGAGGCCAACCTCCCCCTGGTCCGGTACGCCGCCGCCCGCTTCCGCAGCCGCAACGAGCCGATGGAGGACGTGGTCCAGGTCGGCACCATCGGCCTGATCAACGCCATCGACCGCTTCGACCCCGATCGCGGCGTGCAGTTCCCCACCTTCGCCATGCCCACCGTCGTCGGCGAGATCAAGCGCTACTTCCGGGACAACGTCCGCACCGTGCACGTCCCGCGCCGGCTGCACGAACTGTGGGTGCAGGTGAACGCCGCCACCGAGGACCTCACCACCGCCTTCGGCCGCTCCCCGACCACCGCCGAGATCGCCGAGCGGCTGCGGATCTCCGAGGAGGAGGTCCTGACCTGCATCGAGGCCGGCCGCTCGTACCACGCGACCTCGCTGGAGGCCGCGCAGGAGGGCGACGGGATGCCCGGCCTGCTGGACCGGCTCGGCTACGAGGACCCCGCACTGGACGGCGTCGAGCACCGCGACCTGGTCCGCCACCTGCTGGTCCAGCTCCCCGAGCGCGAGCAGCGCATCCTGCTGCTGCGCTACTACAACAACCTCACGCAGTCGCAGATCAGCGCGGAGCTGGGCGTCTCCCAGATGCACGTGTCGCGGCTGCTCGCCCGTTCCTTCCAGCGACTGAGGTCCGCAAACAGGATCGAGGCATAACCCCCACGAGGGAATCGACGGTGCGCCCCCCTGTGCCCCGTTGAGCCGTGACGTGCCGTCATACGGCCTCTGTGCTGCGCCTATTCGCCGGTCACATGTCGACAAGTCACTACAGCGCGTTGCCGACTTGTGACATTCTTCGGGAAGCGTGTTTGCCGGGACTCAGGCTCCGGTATTCAGGTGAAGGCTGCGCTCCCCGACGGAGCGCCGGCCGCGACCGTCCGCGACCCAAAAGGGGGTGGCATGTCCGCAGACCAGGGCAGCTCGAAGGTGCTCACGCTCACGAAGAGCGCGTCCGCGCCCGACGCGCTCGACCATGTCCCGGGCCTCGACGAAGCGCCGGTTCCGGCGCCCGCCGCCGCCCCGGCGGCCATCGACACCCGCACGCTGTCCCGCTCCCTGTTCCTGCGGCTCGCCTCGCTCGACGCGAACAGCCCGGAGCGCGCCTACGTCCGGGACACCCTGATCGAGCTCAACCTCCCCCTCGTCCGGTACGCGGCGGCCCGCTTCCGCAGCCGCAACGAGCCGATGGAGGACATCGTCCAGGTCGGCACCATCGGCCTGATCAAGGCGATCGACCGGTTCGACTGCGAGCGCGGGGTGGAGTTCCCGACCTTCGCGATGCCGACGGTCGTGGGCGAGATCAAGCGCTTCTTCCGCGACACCTCGTGGTCGGTGCGGGTCCCGCGCCGCCTCCAGGAGCTCCGGCTGGCCCTCACCAAGGCCAGCGACGAGCTCTCGCAGAAGCTGGACCGCTCGCCCACCGTCTCGGAGCTCGCCGCGGTGCTCGGCGTCTCCGAGGAGGACGTGGTCGACGGCCTCGCGGTGGGCAACGCGTACACCGCCTCCTCGCTGGACTCCCCCGCTCCCGAGGACGACGGCGGCGAGGGCTCGCTGGCCGACCGCCTCGGCTACGAGGACACCGCGCTGGAGGGCGTGGAGTACCGGGAGTCGCTGAAGCCGCTGCTGGCCAAGCTGCCGCCGCGGGAGCGCCGCATCATCACGCTGCGGTTCTTCGCCAACATGACCCAGTCGCAGATCGGCGAGGAGGTCGGCATCTCCCAGATGCACGTCTCCCGGCTGCTCACCCGCACGCTGGCGCAGCTCCGCGAGGGACTGATCGCGGACTGATCCATCCCGCGCCGCGCGCGCCGGACCGACGAAACGCCAGGCCGCCGGCCCCCGAGGAGGGGGTCCGGCGGCCTGGCGTCATCTCGGTGCGTTCCGGGGCGGGGCCCCGGGCGGCGTCGTGCGCGTCCGGTCGCGCTGGTCCGGCCCTAGGCGAGCGCCAGCCACGCCACCGCGGCGACGACCACCACAACGGCGACGATGCCGAGGATCACGCCGATCCGGGGTCCCGCGGAAGCCGTCTGCGGCTGACGCGCCTGCGGCGACTCGTCGACGAACGCGCGGAACATCTGGGTGCTGCCGGCCGGGTCGTAATTGCCCTGGGGGCCCTGGGTGTTAGCCATGGTCCAGGACCCTAGCGAATCCAGGTGGCCCGGCCCAAGTGCGGTCCGCCACCGGGTCTCCGGGCGGGACCCGGCGGGTGACAGGACGGGCGGCAGGACGGGCAGCGGGGCCCGTGAGGGCCGCACGCCCCCGCGACGACGGCCCGCACCGCGCTGACCTGCGCTCTTACCTAACCTTCACTTTCGCAATACTTGCCTTTGCCAAGTTTTGGTGTGCCATACATCGTTTTCATTTGCCTACTGCAACCAACTTTCCCTACGGTTGCTTTAAGCAACGAATCGGTAGGGCGTCCCCAGGAGGGCCGGATGGCCAGGCAGGCGCAGCTCGAGGAGCTGCTGAGGCAGCTCAGTGGCGTCGGCGCCGTCAAGCGGGAACTGGGGCGGCAGCTGCCCCCCGAGTGCCCCGCGGGCTCCGCCGCCGTCCTGACCGTGCTGCACCGGCACGGGGAGATGCGCCTGAGCCGGCTCGCCGAGCTGCTCGCGGTGGACATGTCCGTGTGCAGCCGGCACGTCTCCCACGTCGCCGACCGGGGGTGGGTGGAACGCCTCCCCGACCCGGACGACCGGCGCTCGCGGATCCTGCGGCTCAGCGACGCCGGCCTGGAGCAGCTCGCGGAGCTGTCCCGCCGTTCGACCGCGCTGCTCTCCGAGCGGCTCGGCGACTGGAGCGACGAGGACGTCGCCCGGTTCTCGTTGCTGATGAAGCGCTTCCGGCAGAGCTTCGGCGACTGCCGTCGCACCACGACCACCCAGTAGTCGGATCCACCCGGCAGACACACCAGACAGAGGAAACGCATGGCAACCACCACACCGGCCGGTGTGCGGGCCGACGCCGAAAGCGGGGGAGGTACCTCCGGCGGCGTCCGGATGACGCACCGGGAGATCCTGGAAGCCCTGTCGGGCCTGATGCTCGGCATGTTCGTGGCGATGATCTCGTCCACCATCGTGGGCAACGCGATGCCGCGGATCATCGCCGACCTGGGGGGCGGCCAGTCCGCCTACACCTGGGTGGTGACCTCCTCGCTGCTGGCGATGACGGCCTCCACCCCGCTGTGGGGCAAGCTGGCCGACCTGTTCAGCAAGAAGCTGCTGATCCAGATAGCCCTGGTGCTCTTCGTCGTCGCCTCGGCCGGCGCGGGCTTCTCGCAGAACCCGGAGACGCTGATCGCCTTCCGCGTCTTCCAGGGCATCGGCGGCGGCGGTCTCGCCGCCCTGTCCCAAGTCATCCTGGCCTCGATCATTTCGCCGCGGGAACGCGGCAAGTACGCCGGCTACCTCGGCGCGGTGTTCGCGGTCGCAACCGTGGGCGGTCCGCTGCTGGGCGGCGTCATCACCGACACCGAGTCCCTCGGCTGGCGCTGGTGCTTCTACGTGGGCATCCCGTTCGCCGTGATCGCCCTGATCGTGCTGCAGAAGACGCTGCACCTGCCCGTGGTCCGGCGCAAGGTCAAGGTCGACTGGCTGGGCGCCACCCTGGTCGCCGCCGCGACCTGCCTGATCCTGCTCTGGGTCACCTTCGCCGGTGACAAGTACGAGTGGATCTCCTGGCAGACCTACGCCATGGTCGGCGGCTCGATCGCGCTGACCCTGCTCTTCCTGCTGGTCGAGACCAAGGCGTCGGAGCCGATCATCCCGCTGCGGCTGTTCCGCAACCGCACCGTCACGCTCTCCGCGTTCGCCTCGCTCTTCGTGGGCATCGGCATGTTCGCCGGCACCATCTTCTTCGCCCAGTACTTCCAGCTGGCGCGCGGTGAGTCGCCGACCATGTCCGGCGTCCTGACCATCCCGATGATCGGCGGCCTGTTCGTCTCCTCCACCGTCTCCGGCAACCTGATCACCCGCACCGGCAAGTGGAAGGCCTGGCTGGTCGCCGGCGGCTTCCTGCTCGCCGCGGGCCTCGGCCTGCTGGGCACCATCCGCTACGACACCCCGTACTGGCACGTCGCGGTCTTCATGGCCGTGATGGGCGTCGGCGTCGGCATGATGATGCAGAACCTGCTGCTGGCGGCGCAGAACCAGGTCGCCCCCAGCGACCTCGGCGCGGCCAGCTCGGTGGCCAACTTCTTCCGCTCCCTGGGCGGTGCGGTCGGCGTCTCCGCCTTCGGCGCGGTGCTGGCCAACCGGGTCAGCGAGTACGTCAAGGAGGGCGCGGCCGACCTGCCGCCGAAGTACGCCCAGGCGCTGGGCTCCGGCGACGCCAGCGACAGCATCCCGGACGTCTCCGCGCTGCCCGGCCCGCTGCGCCAGCTGATGGAGAGCGCCTACGGCCACGGCATCGCCGACATCTTCCTGATCTCGGCGCCGATCGCCCTGCTGGCCTTCGTCCTGACGATCTTCATCAAGGAAGTCCCGCTGAAGACGCACTCCGCGCTGCAGGAGGCGTCGGGCCCGGTCCCCGCCGACGGCGAGGCCGCGGCCTCTACCGCCCCGGCCGCACCGGCTGTCCCGACCGGTCCGAAGCACGCCGCCCCGTCCGCCGGCGACGTCACCGCCACCGCAGCCGACGCGGTGGCCGCCACGGCCGCCGTGGAGCGCACCGGCCTCCCGGTGCACGGGTTCGTGCGCAACGCCGAGAGCGCCCCGCTGCCGCACGCGGCGGTCACGCTGATCTCGCTGGAGGGCCGCCAGCTCGGCCGGGCCATCGCGCAGGCCGACGGCGCCTACGCGGTCGACGCCCCCGGCGTCGGGTCGTACGTGCTGATCGCCTCCGCCGACGGCTTCCAGCCGCAGGCCTCCACCATCACCGTCAACGGCGAGCCCCTGTCGTACGACATCCTGCTGAGCGGCACCAGCGGCCTGACCGGCCTGGTCCGGTCGGCGGCCACCGGTGAGCCGGTGGCGGGCGCCATGGTGATCGTCACGGACGTGCGCGGCGACCTGGTCGCCACCGGCGCCACCGACGCGCAGGGCGAGTTCGCCTTCGACGCGGTGGTCCCGGGCGACGTCACCGTCGCGGTCAACGCGGGCGGCTTCCGGCCGAGCGCGCTGCCGGTCCGGGTCGGCACCACCGGGGTCACCCGCGTGGAGGCCGCCCTGGAGGCGGGCTCCCAGCTCAAGGGCGTGGTGCGCTCGCCGTACGGCCCGCTGCCGGACGCCCGGGTCACCCTCCTGGACGCGGCGGGCAACGTGATCGGCACCGCCACCACCGGCGAGGACGGCGTGTACGCCTTCGCCGACCTGGACAGCGGCGACTACACCGTCATCGCGACGGGCTACCCGCCGGTGGCCACCACCCTGACCGTCCGCCAGGACGTCGAGGACCACACCGTCGAACTCGCCCACCCCGGCGCATAGACGGCCGCGGCCCGTGGCAGGGCTCCTCCGGGAGCCCGTCACGGGCCGTTCCCTTTTTCCACGCCATGCCTTCGAGGGAGACATCGGATGGCCTTGACCGCACGAGTCCGGACGCGGGACGGATGGGCCGTGTCGCACGCGGTCGTCACGCTGACCGACGCCCACGGCGTCCAGGTGCTGCGCGCCGAAGCCGACGCGGAGGGCCAGGTCCGTGACCTGACCGACCTCGCGCCCGGCGCCTACACGGTGATCGTCACCGCCGTCGGCTACGCCCCGGTGGCCGCCAGCGCCATCGTCACCGCCTCCGGGCAGGCCGAGGTCGGCGTCGTCACCCTGGCCCGCCAGGGCGGGGAGGAGCTTCCGCCGCCCGGCCCCTGGACCGTCGACCCGGTGCACTCCACGGTCGGGGCGGTCGCCCAGCACCTGGGCATCTCCAGCGTGCGCGGACGGTTCACCGAGTTCGCCGGCGTCATCGAGGTCGCCCCCGACGACGTCGTCCACTCGCGGGTGGACGCGGTGATCCGCGCCGACTCCATCGACACCGGCAACCGCACCCGGGACGAGCACCTGCGCTCCGAGGACTTCCTCTTCGTCGACAAGTACCCGGAGATCACCTACCGGTCGCACGCCCTCACGCCCTCCGGCACCGACCGGTGGACCGTGCACGGCGAGCTGACCATGCGCGGCCTGGTCCGCCCCGTGGACCTCTCCCTCAGCTACCTCGGCACCGGCGCGGACCCCTGGGGCGGCACCCGTGCCGCCTTCCGGGCCACCGCGGAGCTGCGGCGGGAAGACTTCGCGATGAACTACAACCAGATCGTGCAGGCGGGCATCGCCGCCATCGGCACCACGCTGCGGGTGGAGCTGGACGTCCAGGCGGTCCGGGGCACGGAGCTCCCGGCCGTCTGACGGCCCCGTGCCTCCGATGGGGCGGCGCGGCACACGGGCCGCGCCGCCCCATGCGTGTCACGTCTTCCGCGTGCCTACCCGTTCTTCCACACGTCCCGTGGAGCCGGGCCGGGACGGCCCCTAGGCTGCGGACCATGGCACCGAAGAACATCGCGACCAACACCGCCGTCTCGCGCGAGGAACTGCTGGACTTCGTCCGCCCCCGTCACCGCGCGATCCTGCTCACCCGCCGCTCCGACGGAAGCCCCCAGGCCTCGCCGCTGACCTGCGGCGTCGACGACGCGGGGCGCATCGTCGTCTCGACCTATCCGGAGCGTGCCAAGACCCGCAACGCCCAGCGGGACGAGCGGGTCTCGGTCCTCGTCCTCAGCGACGACTGGAACGGCCCCTGGGTCCAGGTCAACGGCACCGCGAAGGTAATCCACGCCCCCGACTCGGTGGAACCGCTGGTCGAGTACTACCGGAACATCGCCGGGGAGCACCCCGACTGGGACGAGTACCGGGCCGCCATGGTCAAGCAGGGCAAGTCCCTGATCCGCGTCACCCCGGTGACCTGGGGTCCGGTCGCCACGGGGGGCTTCCCCGCCCACCTGGCCGACGAGGACTGACCTCGGGGTGAGGGGCGCCGCCACGGGGTCTCCTGCGGGGGCGGTCCCGCAGGGGCGGCTCTGCGGGGGCGGCTCTGCGGGGGGCTTTGCGGGGGGCTTTGCGGGGGCGGGCCCGCGGCGACGGCTCTGCGAAGGCGGTGGTTCCACGGCGACGGGCCCCCGGCGGCGGGCCAGCAGTGGCGAGCCAGCGACAGCGGTTCCACGGCATCGGCCCCCGGCGGCGGCCCAGCGACCGCGAGCCAGCGGCGGCGAGCCAGCGGTGGCGAGCCCTCGCCCGGCCGCCCTGCCCGGCCTCGGCCGGGGGCACGCTGCGGCCCGGTCCCGAGGCCGGGCGGCCGTGGGCAGGGGGCAGGGCAGCCGGCGGCCGGGGAGGTGCCCGCGCGGTGGGTGCCTCCGGCGACGTTCAGAAAAGCCCCGGCTGGTCAGGAGCCCGCCGCACCGGCGCCCGCAGCGGCAGCGGCAGCGCGAGGCCCCCGCCGCCCTCCGGCGCGGCGGTGAGCGGCCACCCCGGCAGCAGCCGCGTGTCCAGCACCACCACCCCCTGACCGGTCCGCAGGTGCAGGTCGGGCCCCGCGGCGGCCAGCAGCCGCCCCTCGACCAGGCCGCCGGGCACCAGTTCCCGCACCGTCCCCGCGGCCGGCGGCAGCCCGTCCAGCCCGAACACCCCGGCGTGGTCCACCACCTCCAGCGGCATCCGCTCCAGCGCCTCCGGCCACCCCGACAGCGCCGCCACCCGCGCGTGCAGCGCGGCCACCTCCGCGCCCCGTTCCCCCGCGTCGCGCGGGAGCCCGGACCGCACGGCCCGTTTGGCGTCGTACGGGATCCGGTCCGGCACCCCGAGCGCCGCCCGCAGCACCTCCTCGGCCCGCCGCGCCGCCATCAGCGGCCCGCGCCCCAGCCAGGTGAACGCCACCGCGCCCTGTTCCAGCAGCCGGGCCGGCCCGCGCCGCACCGCGGTGATGCCCACCTTGGTCATCCCGGGCCCGAACCAGGCCAGATAGACGTGGTACGGCCGCGGGTCGTCGGCCAGCGTGTCGGCGGCCACCGAGTGCGCCCGCTCCAGCCGCGCGCACTCCTCGCACCGCGCCGACGCCGACCGCCCCGGCACCTCCGCCCCCAGCGGGCACGGGTTGCCGCGCGCTCCGACACAGCGGCGCACCGCGTCACCCGGCACCGCGAGCACCACCCGTTTCCCGCAGGGCAGCGCGCTCTCCCGGCCGCCCCGCCACCGCAGCAGCGGGCCGTCCACCGTCCAGCGCAGCCCCTCGCTGTGCCATCCGCGCGTGGTCAGGACGCCCCGCCCCCGGAGCCGGTCCCCCGCTCCTCGTCGAAACTCGCCCAGTACGCGGCGGCCATGTCCTCCCGGCCGCGCCCCTGCTCCTCGGCCCGCCGGAACCGCTCGGCGGTCGCCGCCGCCACGTCCATCCGCACTCCGTTCCGCCGACCCGCGTCCACGATCAGCCGCGCGTCCTTGCCCGCGGTCTCCACGGCGAACGCGGCGGGCGTCAGCCGGTCCTCGAGGATCAGCTCGGCCTTGGCCCGCAGGTAGCCCATGTCGAGCGGGCCACCGGCGATGACGTCCAGGAACGCCTCCGCCTCGACGCCCAGGCCCTTCGCCAGCGCCAGCGTCTCCCCGGCCGCGCCGGTGACCGCCAGCACCCAGCTGTTGGCCACCAGCTTCAGCCGGGTGGCCCCGCCCCGCGCACCGTCCTCGCCGGCCCACACCGTCCGCGCGCCGACGGCGTCGAACACCGGCGTCACCAGCTCCCGCCCGGCGGCCGGTCCCGCCGCCAGCACGGTGAGCTGCCCCGCCTCCGCGGGCTGCCGGGTGCCGAGCACCGGCGCGTCGTAGAACACCAGCCCGTGCTCCCCGGCGAAGTCCGCCAGCTCCGGCAGGGCCTCCAGCCCGGCCGTGGTGCACTGGGCCCACGCCGCGCCCGGACGCAGCCCCGGCGCGGCCTGCCGCATCACCTCCAGCGCGGCGGGCCCGTCGCGCAGCATCGTGAGGACCACGTCGGCGCCCTCCACCGCCCCGGCCGGTGTCGAGGCGACGCGCGCCCCCTCGGCGGCCAGCGGCTCCGCCTTCTCCCGGCTGCGGTTCCACACCGTCAGCCCGTGCCCGGCTCCGGCGATGTTGCGGGCCATCGCGGCCCCCATGATCCCGGTGCCCAGCACGGCCACGGTCAGCGTCTCGGTCATCCCTCGGCCTCCTGTGCGGTGAACCCCTGCGTCGGTACCGCTCCCCACTATGACGCGGGCCCGGCCCCTGCTCCGGCCGACCGCGCGAGAACCGTTGACCTCGTGGAGGACGCCCGCGACGATCACCCGATGATCTCCGTCACCGGCCCGCCGACGTACCTCGCCGCCCTCTTCCTGGTGGCCGGCCTGGCCCTCGCCGCCTTCGGCGTGCCGGCCCTGCGCCCCCGGACCGCGGCCCGGCTCCCCCGGGCGGCCGGCGGCCCGCCGCCCCGGCCGTCCCGTGCCCTCGCCCTCACCGCGCTGATCGCGGGAACCGTCCTCACCGTCGGCGGTCTCGCCGGGCTGCTCCTCACCGACGACCCGGCCAGGAGCAGTTGGGAGTCCCGTACCCCCTTCGCCAGCTGCGGCGCGGTGACCCTCTCCCACGGCGACGAGATGCGCACCCACGCCACGACCGAGATCGACTGCCTCCGCCGCGCCCTGGACCAGCACAAGGGAGCCGAACTGGACGTGCGGTACCGCACCGTCGAGGGCGACCCGGTCCGCGACCACTACCGCCTGACGCCCCGGGGCGCCCTCGAGGTCTACACCGACAGCACGGAGGACCGGTACTCCGACGGCACGTGGTCCTTCGCACCGTGCCACCGCCCGGACTGGCTGCCGGAGATCACCTGCCCCCGACCCTGACCCTGCCGCTACCCCTGACCGGACACAACGCGAAAGGCCCCGGACTCTCGTCCGGGGCCTCTCACCTGTGTGCACTCGGCAGGATTCGAACCTGCAACCTTCTGATCCGTAGTCAGATGCTCTATCCGTTAAGCTACGAGTGCTTGTTCTGTTGTCGTCTCCGTTTCGGCCCTTTCGGCCCGTCCCGGCGACAGGAAGAACATTACATGACTGCCGCCGACATGTGAAATCCATTCGGCACACCCTGCCTGACCTGCGGAAACGTCGAAACGGTGGATCCGAGGGCGGAGGGGGCCGGGGCGGCTTCGCGGGGAAGATCGTCGTCGTGGCGCGGCGGCCGGCTCGCGGCGTAGGGGCACGTGGAGTGGCGCGTGCAGTGGCGCACGGAGGGGGCCGGACAAACACCTCGGGCCCCCGTCCGAAGAACGGGGGCCCGAGCGGGGCGGAGGCGGAGGGATTTGAACCCTCGATGGGCTTGAAGGCCCAAACCGCATTAGCAGTGCGGCGCCATAGACCGGACTAGGCGACGCCTCCAGCACAGCTCTCGCGCAAGCGCGAGCGGTGTGTGCAGATGATGACACAGACGAGCGCCGCGTCACCAATTGGCCCCCACGGTACTAGGCCGCAGGCCCGCAGGGCAAAGGGCTTTCGGCGTGCCGGACGGAATCGGAGAGACCCGCGCGGCGCCCGCTACCGGGAGGCCCCGTTCCGCGTTGAGCAGGGCATGTCGCACCTCACCTCTCGCATCGCCGCCGCCCGCAGTGCCGCCCCTCGCGGCGGCGCCTCCCGCACCGCCGCCCTGGCCGCCGTGGCCGCCCTGGGAGCCCTCGCCGTCGCCCCGGCGCCCGCCGCAGGAGCCCCGCTCGACGATCACCGGCTGCGGGACCGGCTCACCGTCACCGTGCGGGACGCCGGCCGGGCCCTGGACGGCACGTACCGGCTCCGCTGCCACCCGGCCGGCGGCGACCACCCCGACGCGGCCGCCGCCTGCGCCCGGCTCGACGGCCCGGCGCGCGCCACGGCCGGTGACCCGTTCGCCCCGCCGGCCCCGCAGATGTTCTGCACGATGGTGGACGGCGGTCCCGCGACGGCGCGGATCACCGGATGGTGGGACGGCCGGCGGGTGAACGCCTCCTACGACCGGCGGGACGGCTGCGGCACCGCGCGGTGGGACACGATGGTGCCGGTCCTCCCGGAGATCCGGGCCGTGGGCGGTCCGGACCGGACCACGGAGGACACCCGAAACGGAGGGTAGAACTCCACATTTCCCCCGCACTCGGCGTCAACCTCTCGTGCGACCTCCCTCTCATCCGGGGCCGCCGCGTCGCCCGGTGCCCGTAGACTCTGCCCGTGACACGTGCCGGGCCGGTTGGCAAGATGGCCCTCACGGTCAGCACGGTGCGGTAACAGGGAGGAATGCGTCTCGTGAGCAGCAGGCCATCCCGAGGCGCTGCTCGCCTCGCAGCCATACTGGACGCGCTTCCCGATGCGTTGGTCCTGGTCAACGCCAACGGCACCGTCGTCAACGCGAACACCATCGCGCTCAACACGTTCGAGACGCCCGGCACGGCCCTGGTAGGGCGCGGACTGCTCGATCTGCTCCCGGAGTTCGACTCCCGGCTGATCCCCGGCTCGATGCGGCGCCCGGGCGACTCGCTGCAGCCCGGCGTGCGGACCAGGCCGACCCGGATGACCGCCCGCCGCACCGACGGCAGCGAGTTCCCGGTCGAGGTCACCAGCGCCAACCTGGAGAACGGCGGCCAGGCCCACGACGGCCACAGCCCCGCCTACACGGGTGACGAGCTGCTGATGCTGGTCGTCCGCGACCTCACCGGCACGGTGGACACCGAGGCCGAACTGGCGCGTTCCCAGCGGCAGACCGAGATGATCCTGCGGGCCGCCGCGGAGGGCGTCGTCGGCACCGACACCGACGGCCGGGTGGTCCTGGTCAACCCGGCGGCCGCGCAGATCCTGGGCCACCGGGCCAGCGACCTCGGCGGCCGCGAACTGCACGACCTGATCCTCCACTCCCGGCCCGACGGCACCCCCTTCCCGTACGCCGAGTCCCCGCTCGCCGACACCCTGCGCTCCGGGCGCAAGCACCGGGTGCGCGGCCAGGTGCTGTGGTCCAAGGGCGGCGAGAAGGTCCCGGTCGACCTGACCACGGCGCCGGTGCGCGACGGGGACCAGCTGGTGGGCGCGGTGATGACGTTCACCGACCGCCGGCCCTTCGACAACCTGGTCAAGGAGCGGGAGGACGCCGAGAAGCGGCACGAGGAGGAGCTGGAGAAGCTCTCCGAGGAGCACGCCTCGGAGCTGACCTCCCTGCGCCAGCAGCACGTCGGCGAGGTCGAGGAGCTGACCGAGGCGCACGCCGAGGAGCTCCGCAGGCTCACCGAGGCGCACGCCGAGCAGGTGCGTGAGCTGACCGAGGCCCGCACGGAGGAGGTCCGCGAACTCGCCGAGCAGCTCACCGAGGCCTCGGCCGCGGCCGACGAGCGGTACGCCTCGCTCGCGGAGCGGGAGAAGGACCGCTACGACGAACTGGCCGCCCGCCACGAGCAGTTGCTGATGCTGCTCGGCCGCTCGCTGCGCGGGCCGCTGGACGAGCTGCGCCGTGAGCTGTCCGTCCTCGCGGCGGACGACGCCGGGCAGCTGTGGCCGGAGGCCAACCAGGTGCTGCACCACCTGTCGGCCGGCTACTCCCGGATCACCCAGCTCATCGACAACGTGCTGGGCTACCAGTCGCTGGCCACGGGCGGCGAGAAGCTGGACCGTGTCAAGGTCATGCTGGACGCGGTGGTCGCGGCCGGTGTGGACGGCGCCGTGGAGCTCATCGGTCCGGGACGGGTGCAGTTCGCCGTGCACGCGCCGCCCATCGAGGCGGAGGTCGACCCGCAGCGCCTGGCCACCGCGCTGGCGCACCTGGTGGCGGACGTCGCCGGGGTGGACGCCACCGGCAACTCGCCCGTCTCCACGGGCGGTTACATGGACAACACGGTGGTCGTGGCGGCGGCGCAGCGCGGTGAGGTGGTGCGCATCGAGGTGCGCGGCCCCTACTCCGGCGGCGATCCGGTCCACGGTCCGGTCGTGCAGGGCATCGTGCGCGCCCACGGGGGTGTGCTGCAGACGCACGAGGTGCCCGGGATGAGCGGCAGCGCGTTCGTGCTGGAGGTGCCGCTGGGGTCGGGCGCGGGGGTCGTCGAGGTCCCCGCCCCGGCTCCGGAGCCCGCCCCCGCGCCGGTTCCGGCCCCCGAGGCCGCCCCGGGTGGCGGGTCCGGCCGTCGGCGTGCGCGGCGGTCCTCGGTGGACGCGTTCCTCGACGACGCGCACGCGCCGGTGGAGAACGCGGAGGCCGCGCCGGTGGAGACCGCGCCCGCCGCGGTGGCCGCGGTGTCCGAGCAGGCGCCGGCCGCCGCGCCCACGGGTCGGCGCAGGCGGCGTGCGGGTGCCGCGGCGGACGAGTCCGCCGACGTCCGGCTGCCCGCGCAGGACGCCCCGACGGGCGCGGAGGCTCCCGGCGTCGCTGCCGGGGCCACCACCGGCACGGGACGTCGTCGGCGGGGCCGGCCGAGCGCGGAGGAGGCCGGGGCCGCGGCCCCGGCGGTGCAGGCCGGTGCGGTCGAGGCCGTGGCGACCGGTGCGGTCGTGACGGCGGCCGAGCACGCGGCGGGGGCCGCGGCCACCGCCGAGGGACTGGGCGGGACGGTGCCGCCGCAGGGCGTTCCGGTGCCCGCCGGGGGCCGTGCGCCCGAGGGGCAGGCCGCCGGTGCCCTGCCCGCGGCGCTGCCCGCGGGGGGCGGTGACGCGGGCCAGGACGCGCAGGCGGCCGTGGCGCAGCCGTCCGGGCGACGGCGCCGTGCCGCGGCGGCCGCGGCCGCGCAGGCCGACGCCGCCGCGCAGGAGGCCGCGCCGCGCACGCCGTTCGCGCTGCCGCCGGCGGACGCGGACCGCACGACCGAGGGTGCGGGGGTGAACCTGGCCGCGGCGAACGTGGCGGGGGTCGCCCAGGCGGGTGCGCAGCCGGTGCCTCAGCCGGTGCCTCAGCCGCGGCCTGCCGCCCAGGGTGTTCCGCGGGCCGGGGCTCAGCAGCCCGTGCAGCCGGGTGGTGTGCCGCGGCCCGTGCCGCTGCAGGTGGCCGGGCAGCCGGGGGTTCAGCCCGGTGCGAGCGCGCAGCCGGTGCCGCCGGTGCAGCCCGGTGCCGTCGCGCAGCCCGCGCCGCCGGTGCAGCCCGGTACGGTCGCGCAGCCGGTGCCGCCGGTGCAGCCCGCGCCGCCGGTGCAGCCGCCGGCCCAGCCTGGGGTCGCGGCGCAGCCCGCGCAGCCCGCGCAGCCGGTGGCCCAGCCTGGGGTCGCGGCGCAGCCCGCGCAGCCCGCGCAGCCGGTGGCCCAGCCCGGTGCCGTCGCGCAGCCCGCGCAGGCGGGACAGCCGGCACAGGCCCCGCAGCCCGCGCAGGCCCCGCAGCCCGTGGCCGGGCAGCAGCCGGTGGTGGGGCAGCAGCCCGTGCCCGTCCCCGCGCAGGGAACCGCTCCCGGCGCCCCGGCCCAGCCCGTGCCCGCCGCCGGCGGACAGCCCGTGCCGGTTCCGGCGCAGCAGCCGCCCGCCGGGCAGCCCGCGCCCCCGCAGATGACCACCGTGCCGCCGCAGGGCGGGCCGCAGAACGTCGCTCAGCCGGTGCCCGCGCAGGCCCCGGCAGGTGCGGGCACGGCGCAGGTGCCTCCGCCCGCGCCGGTCTGGCCGGGCGCTGCCGTGCCCGGTGGCGCTCCCGCCCAGGCCGCCCCTCAGGGCGCCCCGGCGCAGCCGGCCCCGCCCGCCGGTGCCGCACTGCCCCCGGCGCAGCCCGCGCCGCCGCCGCAGCCGCGGCTCGCCCAGCCGCTGCCCGCCGAGTCCGCCGCCGCGCCCCCGGCACCCCCGGCTCCGGCCCAGCCGGCCCAGCCGGCCCCGGCCACCGCGCCCGGGCAGCCCGCCGCGCCCGCCGCGCCCGCCGGCCAGCCGGCCCCCGGCGACAGCACCAGCAGCACTCAGGGCCGCGCGTTCAGCGTCCGCACCCTCGGCACTCTCGGCCAGGGCGTGCCGTTCGCGCGTCGTCCGGGACAGGGCCAGCCCACGCCACCGCCGGCCAACCCGGCCTCGAACGGCCGCCGTCGCAAGCTGGGCACCCGTGCCGCCGAGGGGACCGATTCCGCGACGCCCGCGCAGCCCACGCCCGTGCCGGGCGCCGCTCCCGCGCTGCCCCCGGTGCCCTCCGTCGGGCTCCCCCGGCCGCAGGCTCCCGCCGCGCGGCCGGGCCCGGCGCCGGACAACACCGTGGGCCGGTCGTACGCCATCGGCGCGCCGGACGCGGACGCCGCCGAGGGCCCGGAGCCGCTGGACGGCCCGGGCGGGGCGGTGGAGGTATCGGACCAGCCGCAGCCGCGCCCGATGGACGACGAACTGCCGCCGGAGCCGCTGGACAACCCGCGCCGGCTGCTGGTCTGGCCCGCCCCGGACCCGACCACGCAGCACGCCCTCAACCAGCGCGGCTACCGCCCGGTGGTGGTCAACTCCCGCGAGGAGGTGGACGCCCAGATCGCGGCGTTCCCCGCCGCGCTCTTCGTCGACCCGCTGACCGGCCCGATCACCCGGACCGCGCTGCAGTCGCTGCGGGAGGCCGCGGTGGCCGCCGAGGTCCCGGTGATGGTGACCGCGGGCCTCGCGCACGCGTCCCGCGAGGAGGCGTACGGCGCGGACCCGGCGGTGCTCTTCAAGGCGCTGGCGCCGCGGGACAGCGAGCAGCACCCGCCGCGGGTGCTGCTGATCGAGGGGCGTGACGAGATCGCCGCGGCGATGACCGCGTCGCTGGAGCGGCGCGGCATGCAGGTCGGGCGGGCCGCCGACGACGCCCAGGCGGTGGCGCTCGCCCCGCAGGTGCTGCCCAACCTGGTGGTGACGGACCTGATGCGGATGGACCGGCGCCGGGCCGGCATCCTCGACTGGCTGCGCGCCAACGGCCGGCTCAACCGCACCCCGCTGGTCGTCTACACGGCGCCCGTGGAGCCGGGGGCGCTGCCGGCGCTGGCCTCGGGGGAGTCGGTGCTGTTCCTGTCCGAGCGGTCCACCGAGGACGAGGTCCAGGAGCGCCTGGTGGACCTGCTGGCGCGCATCGGCACCAACTGATCCCGCCGGTCCGGTCCCGGCAGACGTGCGCAGAGGGCGCCCCGCGGCCAACCGCGGGGCGCCCTTTCCGTGAGGTCCGGGAGGTCCCGGAGGTCCCAAAGGTCCGTCAGAGGGTGGTCACGTCCAGCTCACCCTCCGCGTACTGCCTGCGGAGGACCTTCTTGTCGAACTTGCCGACGCTGGTCTTCGGGACCGCCGATATCCGCGTCCAGCGCTCGGGGAGCTGCCACTTGGCGATGCCGCCCTCCTCGGCGAGGAAGGCGCGCAGGTCCGCGAACTCCGCCTCCGCGCCCTCCTTGAGGACGACGGCGGCCAGCGGCCGCTCGTCCCACTTGGGGTCCGGCACGGCCACCACGGCCGCCTCGGCGACGGCGGGGTGCGCCATCAGGGCGTTCTCCAGCTCCACCGAGGAGATCCACTCGCCGCCGGACTTGATGACGTCCTTGGCCCGGTCGGTGAGGGTGAGGAAGCCGTCCGGGCTGATCACGCCGACGTCGCCGGTCTTCAGCCAGCCGTCCTCGCTGAACTTGTCCTCCGGGCGCAGCGGTTCGGCGTCGGGGCCGTTGTAGTAGGCGCCCGCGATCCACGGGCCGCGCACCTCCAGCTCGCCGGCGGACTCGCCGTCCCAGGGCAGCCGCTCGCCGCCGGGGCCGGTGAGGCGGGCCTCCACGCCGGCCGGGAAGCGGCCCTGGGTGGTGCGGTAGGCGAACTCCTCGTCGCTGCCGGGCTCGACGTGGGCCGGCGGGCGGGCCACGGTGCCCAGCGGGGAGGTCTCGGTCATGCCCCAGGCGTGCACCACGCGCATGCCGAGCGAGTCGAAGGACTTCATCAGCGCGGGCGGGCAGGCGGCGCCGCCGATGGTGACCTGCCGCAGCGAGGAGACGTCGCGCGGCTTGGCGTCGAGCTCGGCCAGCAGTCCCTGCCAGATGGTGGGCACGGCGGCGGCATGGGTGGGCCGCACCGTCTCGATCATCTCGGCCAGCGGGGCGGGCTGCAGGAAGCGGTCCGGCATCAGCATGTTGACGCCGGTCATGAAGGTGGCATGCGGGATGCCCCAGGCGTTGACGTGGAACTGGGGCACGACCACGAGGGAGGTGTCGCTGTCCGTGAGCCCCATCGACTGGCTCATGTTCACCTGCATCGAGTGCAGGTAGACGGAGCGGTGGGAGTAGACGACGCCCTTGGGGTCCCCGGTGGTGCCGGACGTGTAACACATGGCGGCGGCCTGGCGCTCGTCCAGCTCGGGCCACGGGTAGCTCTCGGACCTGCCCGCGATCAGCGCCTCGTACTCGTGCACGCGGGCGCTCGCGCCCTCCAGCACGGAGGTGTCGCCCGGGCCGGCCACCACGACGTGCTCGACGGTCGGCAGGTGCGGCAGCAGCGGGGCGAGCAGCGGCAGCAGCGAGCCGTTGACGATGATCACCTTGTCCGCGGCGTGGTTGACGATCCACGCGAGCTGCTCGGCGGGCAGGCGGAGGTTGAGGGTGTGGAGGACCGCGCCCATCGACGGGATGGCGAAGTACGCCTCCACGTGCTCGCCGTTGTTCCACATCAGCGTCGCCACACGGTCGTCGCCGGTGACCCCGAGGTCGTCCCTCAGGGCGTGGGCGAGCTGCGCCACCCGGCGGCCGACCTCGGCGAAGGTGCGGCGCTGCGGCGCACCCTCGCCCGTCCAGGTGATGACCTCCGAACGACCGTGCACGGTCGTGCCGTGGGACAGGATTCGCGAGACCGTCAGCTCGACGTCCTGCATCGTGCTCTGCACCGGTGCCTCCCCGAGGAACGCGCGTCATTACGCGTGGGTAAGTTTCCGGAGATTCTGCACAGGCGAAGGCGCTCACGTCACTACTTCACGGGTTGCAATTCCTGGTCCTTCCGCAGCTTGACCAGTGCACGGGACAGCGAGGACTTCACGGTGCCCACCGAGACGCCGAGCAGTTCGGCCGTGCCGGCCTCGCTGAGGTCCTCGTAGTAGCGGAGCACCACGATGGCGCGCTGGCGGTCGGGGAGGCGGAGGACGGCACGCCACAGGGCGTCGCGCAGCGCCTGGTGCTCGGCCGGGTCGACGGGGCCCGCGCCGGCGTCGCGGGGCTCGGGGAGGATGTCGCTGGGGAGCTCGTCGACGCGGCGACGGCGCCACTGGGAGGTCCGGGTGTTGACCAGGGCGCGGCGGACGTAGCCGTCGAGGGCACCGTGGTCGGCGATCCGGTCCCAGTGGAGGTAGATGCGGGCGAGGACGGTCTGGAGCAGGTCCTCCGCGTCCCCGGGGTCGTTGGTCAGCGACCGGGCGGTGCGCAGCAGCACCGGCCTGCGGGCCTGGACGTACGACGTGAAGGAGGCATAGGAGGTCGCGCGCGGCGGGGGCGGTGACGTCCTGAGGGTCATGTCCTCACGCTAGGAGCGACCGGGCCTCGCGCGGATCGGCCGGACGGCCCGAACGGGGTCCATCGCAGGTCGGACGCGAGGGACGGCCCGACCTCCTCCAGACGGAGGGCGGCGTCGGGGTTCCCCCGGGTTCCCCCGAGTCCCCCTCGGGTTCCCCGAGGGGCGGGGCCGGGTCGTGCGGGACGGAGCGTGAGCGCACGCGTGTGCGCGACGGCGGAAGGCCCGCCGTCGCGCACACGCGAATCCCCATGAAGCACGCTCCGTCCCGCGGACGCCGGAAGCCCTAGCGCTCCGGCGGCCGCGGCCCCCTCACCACAGACCTCCCCGGCCCGCCTCGTATCCCCCCGCGGGCAGCGCGCCCACCGGGGGACCGCCGCCGCGCGCCACCGCGCCGCCGGCGCGGTTCGTGCGGATGGATGCCATCTGGTTCCTCCTTGGTGGTGGGCGGACACGGACAAGAACACCGAGTGGCGAAAAGGGCTTTTCCCTCCGGGGCGGCGAACCGCCCCGTCGGACGGGGCGGTTGACCGGACCGCCCCGCTGCGTCCTCGCCCCAGACATGCCCACCCGCTCCTGGGCAAACCGCACCGGACCACCGGTTCGCTCGCAAGCGTGATGGTTCGCCGATAAACACCCGATCATGGACTTCTCCGGGGAAGAGGGCTCCCGCGACGCCCCCCGCTCCGCTACCGTGCCCGCCAACCCCGCGACGCGCCGCGTGACTTCGCGGCCCGCGCCGCCCCACGGACCGGAGATCACCATGCCGCGATGGGCCGTCCTGCGAGCCAAGAGCCAGACCGAGTCGTTCCGGTACACCGTCCAGCGCGAGTTCGAGGGGACGGAGGACGAGGCGATGGCGGAGATGCTGCGGATCGTCGACACCTACGAGGAGGCCGCCAGCGAGGCGGGGCGGCGACGCCAGCGGCGCCGGGTCTTCCGCCTCGGCGGGCGCAGCTACTTCGTGGCGGTCGACAACCTGCTGACCAGCAGGGAAGCGGTCTTCACCCTCGCCGAGATCGTCGCCGACACACACGACGACGACCTCCCGGACACCGCCCTGCCGGACACAGCCACCGGCTGACGCGCCGCAGCGCCTGGTACCCCCGCCCGCCGGTACCCCCGTCCGCCGGAGCCTCACTCCGCCGGACGGGACCGGTCCGCCGCGATCACCGGCAGGGAGCGCCCGAACGAGTCGAGACTCTTGAACTCCTCGCCGCTGAGCACCTTGTGCGCGATGCCGAACGGGAAGCCGGTCACCCCGAGCGCCGCCACGGCCGGTGCGCCCGGCGACTGCTCGTGGGTGATCCAGCGGCCCCCGTACGCCCGGACCAGCACCTCACCCGTGTAGGCCCCGACCAGCTTCCACCAGAGCTCCATCCGCTCCTCGGCGAGCGGCCCCTCCGCCAGCAACGCGTCGCAGGCGCCGTCCAGTTCACCCAGGCTGTCCAGACTCCAGTCCAACCGGCGCCCGAACCGCTCCTCCACGAGCTCCACGCACTGCGTCGCGATGAACTCCAGGCCGACCGTCTCGTTCTCCTCACGACTCATGCCACCGATCCTCCCGGCACCGGGGCACCGCCGGCCACGCATTTGTCCCGCGCCGCTGAACCACAACTCGACCTACGCTGACGCCCCTTGGTGCCGACGAGGGCGGAGGAAGGGTGATGGCGGGAACCTGGGACGGTGTGCGGGAGCGCGTCCTCGCCCTGCGGGAGGCTCCGCACCGGAGGGCGGTCTTCGGCGCCGACTTCCAGGGCTCCGGCCACCGGTTCGAGCTCCTTCCCGTCCTGACCGACTGCGAGCTCCGGACGGCCGAGCGGCGACTCGGCACGGAACTCCCCGCCGAGTACCGCACGTTCCTCCAAGAGGTCGGTGCCGGTGGCGCCGGCCCCGACTACGGCCTGTTCCCCCTCCGACCGGAAGAGCGTGACGAGGGACGACCGGACACCGGGCACTGCGCCCGCCCCTTCGCCCCGAAGCGCCCGGCCGAACTCGCCCGGCAGGAGGCCGATGAGCCCAGCCACCCGGATCAGTGCACCAAGGATCGCCTCATGCCGTCGATCGTCCGCAGGACCTCGGCGCGGTTCTTGGCCAGCTTGACCCAGGTGGGCAACCTGCCGATCACCGTCATCCTCCGCACGGCGAGGTGCCAGGAGGCGTGCTCCCGCAAGGTCGCGTGCACGAACTTGTCGATCAGCCGCAGGTGTTCGAGGTTGTAGGCCCACAACCGGCCGTGACGGGTCTCGCTCTGCAGCCACAGGGGAAGGCCGAGGTACGGGTCGTGAACCTGGCCCGGTCCTCGGTGAAGGGACAGCACGTTGCCGTCGGACTCACGGGAGAAGGCGCAGACGCGGCAGACGACCCGACGCCTGGTCCAGATCGAGGCGCCGGCTCCGCCGTCGTCCAGGGGAGCCGGTACGACCCGGGCGACGCCTTCGCACTGCGGGCAGCGGACGAGGATCAGGTCGAGGAAGTCGTACTTCGTCCGCCGGTGATCGAAGAACCTGGTGGGCCCGGACGGCATGAGCATCCTCCCGGTCGGTGACGGGGAAGGGGCGCCCCCGGTGGGGGCGCCCCCTGATCGGCAGCACGCTCCGCCGCAGGTCGGACGAGTGTGAGCACCCCGGCAGAGCCGTCACTCTTGTCGTCGTGCCCCCTCGGTGCCCCTGGTCTCGGTCGTGCCCGTTGAGCCAAAAGTCCATAGCATCTGTTCAGCCGCTCGGCAGGCTTCCGCCCAGGTACGTTGTTCGGCATGGCCACTCAAATCATTACCTTGGTCGGCGTCCTCATCGGCGCTCTAACGTCCTTCTTTGCCACGACCATGATCGAGCGGACAAAGCTACGGCATCTGCTGGCCACTCGGTGGGACGAACGAAAGCTTGACACCTACATTGAGTACGTGTCGTGCATCAAGGAAATCCAGCGGGCCGCCATGGACGCCGGACGGGCCCGTGACCAGGGAAAGGACGCCTCTGACTCGCTGACCGAGATGGAGAGGAGCGAGAACAGAAGATCCATCCTCTTCGAGACTTTCGTCCTACTGAGCGACGACAAGGCTGCTACGGCCGCCCACGCTGTCAACCAGCGAACTTAGGATCTCCTCAGGATGGCACGACTTCCCTCAAGCGGAATAGCAGAACTTCGCCCGATTCCATTGGTAGAAGCCCTGAATGTTCTCCATGAAGCGGCAAGGGCCGACCTGACGATATCCAGCAACGGCCCCATCCAGCCCTAAAAGGTCCCAACAGAAGTCGGCTGATGGTGTGACTGTCGGCGCAGATGCTCGCTGGTCCGTGCGCGGGGAAGAGGGACTCTCGGCCGTGGGTCGCGCGGGATCCTGTTGGTCCTGCACACCGGCGTCCAGCGGGAGTACCTGCTCCAGGAGATCCGCTTCGGCTCCGGCATGACGTGCTGGCGTCTGCTCGCCGCCTGGAACGAGGCCGGCGTACGGGACCGGCTCCACGTCGTGCTGCTGCAGCGGCCTCCGGCCGGCCGGAGGCGACGCGTTCGATCAGGATCCGTCTGCCGTGAACGGTCAGCCGGGCGATACGGTGGGACATGAAGACCTCCGCTGTGCGTGAAGCCTAGACACCTCCACCACACCGGAGGTCTTCGTCATGAGCAAGACCCGGCACCGTCAACCACGCTCGTGAGCAATACGCCTGGCCGCTGACGGCAGTTACCGGCTGAACGCGCATCTACCAGTCACGCCCCACCCGTGCCCCTGCGAAGGGGGAGTCAGAGGGAAGCAAGGTCAGTCACCGGCGTTGGGTGCGGTACGGCCCCCGACCCGAACACCCGGGTCAGGGGCCGTTCTCACTGCTCTCAGCGCGGAGGCGGTGGGATTTGAACCCACGGTGACATCGCTGCCACGACGGTTTTCAAGACCGTTCCCTTCGGCCGCTCGGGCACGCCTCCCCGCGTCGGGCGAGCCCGGCGCGGGGACAAGAGTAACGGGTCCCCGAGGCGCCGTGTCAGCTCAGTTGTCGCCGACGCGGGAGCCGAGGGTGAGTTCCACCGTGCGCTCCTTGCCGTCGCGCTCGAAGGTCAGCTCGACCTTGTCGCCCGGCTTGTGGGTCCAGATCTCGCCGATGAGGGCCGGGCCGCTGTCGATGGCCTTGTCGTCGAAGCGGGTGATCAGGTCGCCCGGCTCCAGGCCCGCCTTGTCGGCGGGGCCGCCGGACTCCACCGCGGTGGCGCCGTCGCCGATGATGCGGGCGCCGCCCTCGCCCTCCGTCATGGTGACCGAGGCGCCGATCTTGGCGTACACCGGCTTGCCGGTCTTGATGAGCTCCTGGGCGACGAACTTGGCCTGGTTGATCGGGATGGCGAAGCCGAGGCCGATGGAGCCGGCCTGGCCGGTGCCGAAGCCGTCACCGGCCGACTGGATGGCGGAGTTGATGCCGATCACCGCGCCGTCCGCGTTGAGCAGCGGGCCGCCGGAGTTGCCGGGGTTGATGGAGGCGTCGGTCTGCAGGGCGCTCATGTAGGAGGCCTTGCTGCCCGCGCCGCCGTCGCTGGAGGCCACCGGGCGGTTCTTGGCGCTGATGATGCCGGTGGTGACCGTGTTGGACAGGCCGAACGGGGCGCCGATGGCGATGGTCGGGTCGCCGACCGCCACCTTGTCGGAGTCGCCCAGCGGCAGCGGCTTGAGGTTGGCGGGCGCGTTCTTCAGCTTGATGACCGCGACGTCGTATCCCTGCGCGTGGCCGACCACTTCGGCGTCGTACTTCTTGCCGTCGGGGAACGTGGCGGTGACCTTGCCGCTCTCCACGGCCTCGGCCACCACGTGGTTGTTGGTGACGATGTGGCCCTCGGTGTCGAAGACGAAGCCGGTGCCGGTGCCGCCCTCGCCGCCGGAGTTCTGGGCGTCGATGGTGACGGTGCTGGGCAGGGCCGCGGAGGCCACGCCGGCCACCGAGTCGGGGGCGCGCTGCACGCTGGCACCGCCCGCGGAGACCACGGTGGAGGCGCCGGAGTCGGAGTCGGCCAGGCCGAAGCCGATGGCGCCGCCGATGCCGCCGGCCACCAGGGCGGCCGCGACCACGGCGGCGATCAGGCCGCCGCGGCCCTTCTTGCGGGGCGGCACGGCCGACGGCTGCAGCGGGGCGGCGCTGCCCCAGCCGCCGCCCTGGGCGGGCGCGGTCGGCGGGGGCCAGGCGCCGGCGCCCTGCGGGGCGTGCGCGTCGTACGGCTGAGCGGCCTGGGCGTCGTACGCCGGCGCGGCGTGGGGCTGCGCGGCGTGGGCCTGCGCGGGCTGCGCGGGCTGCGCGGGCTGCGCGGGCTGCGCGGGCTGCGCGGGCTGCGCGGCGAACGGCTGCGCGGGCTGCGCCGTGTCCGTAGCGGCGGCCGGTGCCGCGGCGGGGGCAGGGGCTGGGGCCGGGGCGTCGGCGGGGACCGGCGGCAGCTGCTCCGTCGGGGCGGCGGCCGCGGGCGGGGTCGACGGGACGGGCGGCGCCGCTGCTGCCGGAGGAGCAGCGGGAGTCTCCCCCGACGCCGGCGGGGCGGACGGAACCGGCGGAACCGCAGTGCCCTCGTTCTCGCTGCTCACAGCTTTTCTCCTCGATCCATGCTGGTGTGCGGACGGGATGTTCGGCATCCGTCCATCAGCTTTTCCCACAGGGCGTCAGAGCACGATAAGCCGTGCTGCATCCGGCCCGGACATTGTTTACTACGGACATTCGCGACATCCGCGACAGATGTCGCGAAGGGCGGCGGTTCAAGGTGCTCCGACCGGTTCCCCGACCGCCACCCGGGGGTGGCACCATGACGCGGTGACGAACGCATCGCAGCAGCGCATCCAGGTCGTCGCCCACCGCGGCGCCTCCGAGGACGCGCCGGAGCACACCCTGGCCGCCTACCGTAAGGCCATCGAGGACGGAGCGGACGCGCTCGAGTGCGATGTGCGTCTCACCGCCGACGGTCATCTGGTCTGCGTGCACGACCGCCGCGTCAATCGCACCAGCAACGGCCGCGGCGCGGTCTCCGCCCTGGAGCTCGCCGACCTGGCCGCGCTGGACTTCGGGTCGTGGAAGCACCCCGAGCAGTGGCACGGCCGCCAGGAGGCGCCCGAGTGGGAGCACCGGCCGGAGGACCGTGAGGCGACCTCGGTGCTCACCCTGGAGCGGCTGCTGGAGCTGGTGAGCGACGCCGGACGGCGGGTGGAGCTGGCCGTCGAGACCAAGCACCCCACCCGCTGGGCGGGCCAGGTCGAGGAGCGGCTGATGCTGCTGCTCAAGCGGTTCGGGCTGGAGGCGCCGGCCTCGCCCGAGGAGTCCCCGGTGCGGGTGATGAGCTTCTCCGCCCGGTCGCTGCACCGCATCCAGGCCGCCTCGCCGACGCTGCCGACCGTCTACCTGATGCAGTTCGTCTCCCCCCGGCTCCGCGACGGGCGGCTGCCCGCCGGGGTGGGGATCGCCGGACCGTCCATCCGGATCGTCCGCTCCCACCCCTCCTACGTGGAGCGGCTGCGGCGGGCCGGGCACCGGGTGCACGTGTGGACCGTGGACGACCCCGCGGACGTCGCGCTCTGCGCGGAACTCGGAGTGGACGCGGTGATCACCAACCGGCCGAGCGCCGTGCTGCGGCAGCTCGGCCGCTGACCTGCGCCGGGGCCCGGGAACACGCCCGTGAGGGAGGTCTCGGGCCCCTTCGCGGGTGTGCACCGGCGCAGTCGGCGTGTCGCCGATGGGGGTGAATGCGTCGTCCTGGCCGTACCGGGCGGTTTCCGCCGCAGATCAAGGGGGCATCCACACCCTGGCGTGGGGCGAAGGAGGTCTCGGGGGTGGCGTTGATGGTGGCACAGGAGGTGCCCACGTCGTCGAGCATGGCCGTTCCGTACGGGCCGGCCGGCGTGGGCAGGGCAAGACACCGGGTGCGGGACCAGCTGCGCAGCGGCGGCGTCCCCGAACCGGTGATCGACGACACGGTGCTGATCCTGTCGGAACTGCTGAGCAACGCCTGCAAGCACGGGCGCCCGCTGGACGACGGCGCCGACGGGCAGGTACGGGTCGCCTGGCGGATCGAGCCGACCGGCAGGCTGACGGTGGAGGTCACGGACGGCGGCGGCCCGACCCGCCCCCGCGCGGCCACCCCCTCGGTCACGGCGCACGGCGGACGCGGGCTGAACATCATCACCTCGCTCGCCGACGACTGGGGCGTCCGCGACGGGATGGCCGGCGAGGTCACGGTCTGGGTGATCGTCCACCGGGACGTGCACGACCCCGACGCGGGGCGGCACCGCGAGGACTTCGCCGCGCGGGTCGTCGCACCGCGGCTGCCGGCGGCCACCGGGCTCGCCGACCTGGAACTCGCCTTTCCCGACCCGTTCGGCGACCTGTCCTGAGTGCGCGTGCCACGGCCGGGCGCTACGCGCGTCGACCTCCGGCGGGTGGTCCCGGCCGCCGCCGGCGGGGCCCGCGGCCCGGGCTGACGTGCCGTCGGGAACGGCGCGGGAGCGGGGAACGGCTAGGCTCGCGGCCGAAGCTCGAGCAGACCAGCCGTACCCGGGAGACACCCCATGGCCAAGAAGCGTCCCCAGACGAAGGGCGCGCGCCCGCAGCGCGCGGCCGGATCCCAGGTCGACGACGGGAACGTCCCGGTCGTCGGCGCCCGTGAGCCCTGCCCGTGCGGCAGCGGCCGCCGCTACAAGGCCTGCCACGGCCGGGCCGCCGCGCACGCGGTGACCGAGCTGGTGCAGCGTCCGTTCGAGGGGCTGCCCGGTGAGTGCGACTGGGTGGCGCTGCGTGAGCTGGTGCCCGCCGCCACCGCCGAACTGACCCTCAAGGGCGGCCTGCCGGAGGGCGTTCCCTCCGTCACGCTGGCCACCGTGCTGCCGATGGCCTGGCCCGCGCTGCGCCGTGACGACGGCTCCGTGCTGGTCGGCCTGCAGAACGACACCTCCTCCGGCGACCTCAGCCGCGACCTGGCCGACGTGCTGAGCCAGGCCCTGGAGACCGAGCCGGGCAACCCGGTCACCGGCCGCCGCGCCCCCGCCGACGCCCCGCGCCTGCAGGACCTGCTGGCCCCGGACGCCCCGTTCGAGCCGGTCGTCCACTCCGGCTTCGAGTTCTGGGTCCCGGACGCGTCCACCGCCACCGCCGAGGTCAAGGCCTCCCTGGAGCGGGCCAACGAAGCGGCCGTCCCCACCGTCAAGCTGGAGGGCGTGGACGCCGCGTACTGGTGCGAGACGCCGGAGAAGAACCACCTGCGCTGGGTCATGCCGCACGAGGAGGAGCGTCTGCTGGACGCCCTGGCCCGGCTGCACGCGGCACGCCGCACGGACCTCGGCGAGGGCACCCGCCTGGTCGGGTCGTTCCGCGCCCACGGCCTGGTCGTCCCGGTGTGGGACCTGCCGACCGGGGTCACCGCTGCGGACGTCGAGAAGCCGGCCGCCGAGTTCGCCGAGCGACTGGCCGAGGCCCTCGCCGACACCTCCCCGCTGACCGCCGACGAGCGCCGGGCCCGCGGTGGACTGACGAATCGTCAGGTCACGCTGAGCTGACGCCTGCCGGGCCGGCGTGGCACCGCTCCGCAGGGGACTTTCGGCCGCGGCCGAAAGGCTCACGACCGAGTTTGCCAACGACGGATCTCTTGTTAACGTGCAAGTAGCCCGGTTGCTGGTGCATCCCCCGTCGCCAGCAACCGGGTCTTCGCGTGTACGGGCCCGGTGGCCCGCGGCGCGGGCGCCGAGGGCCCCGCGCACACACCGTCAGGCGTCGGGCGCGCCGACTCCCGGGCGGGTGAGCGCGGTGACCGCGGCGCCGACCACCCGCTCCACCTCGGGCAGCCACGGCGCGGCGTCGCCGGGCTCCGGCTCCCGCACCCAGCGCACCCGGCCCTGACCGGTGACCGAGGGCGGCAGCACCAGATAGCCGCCCTGGCCGTGGAAGCGCAGCGAGCCCGGCACCATGTCCTGCGCGTGCAGGAGTTCACCCAGCCGCTCCAGGGAGTACGGCCGCACCAGCAGCGCCCACCGGGTCGGCGAGGCGACGACCGGGCCGAGCCGCACGCCCTCGCGCTCCAGCTCCGCCACCGCCCGCGCGGCCGCCACCGCGGGAAGGCTCACCGCGCACGGCGCCGCGCCCTCCCCGGTGGCCAGCAGCACCGGCGCGCTCGGCCGGTTGGCCCACCACCAGCGGACCATCCGCGCGTCGGCGGTGGCGGCCAGCAGTTCGGGGTCGAAGGGGTGCGCGCCGGGGAACCGGCATTCGGGATCAGGACAGGCGCAGCCGCCCCGGCCCCCGGGGCCGGGCGCCGCACCGGGAAGAACCGGCCAGCCCCACCGGGCGAAACCGGCGGCCGCGTCGGCCGTCCCACCGCCTCCGGCCGGCCGGCCGGCCACGGTCCCGCCCCTGTCGTCCGGTCGCCGGCCCGAGCGGGCCGGCCCGCTCCGGTGGAGCAGACCGGTCAGGAGCGACAGAAGCCTGCGTCGCTTTCCGAGGATCTCGCGCATGGGCGCTCGTTCCTTTCCGTTGCACGCTGGCAACACCGAGGACCACATCACACCATGTGTCGATCACTGCACTGCGTACGTACTGCGGCGCCCGCACCCGCCCTGAGGGCAGGGAACACCGCCCGGGCGCCTGCTGTTCCGCGGCCGATGGAGCGCCCATGAACAGCATGGGCATGGCGCGGGGTGGCGAAGTTCGGTTTCGCCGTTCCTCATCACATCGGTACGTCGGTACGGAGGTACGTAGGTCGCGCACGTACGGGTGTTACTCCGCGGCGACGGGCGCCACGGCAACGCCACTTCCGGACACCGGTTCCAGCCGTCGATCATCGGACGCACAGCGGCGGTCACCGGGTTCCACGCGGCCCGCTCCGCACCTACGGCTCTCCCACCAGTAGGTACCCCGCCAATCCGAGGTGACGCGCCGCGGGGCGCATCCCTATACGAGCGCACCCCCGGACGGCCACGGCGTTTTCCGGACAGACTCCCAGGGCGCACCCGGTCACCACTGCCGTCACTCCCGCACCAGGGACACCGACGCTCCGGGCGGGACAATACTGGACATCTCGTGATGAGTCCGTTAGTTGTGGGGGGATCGTCGGCTGCGCGGAACCACATGGGGGTTTGCGATGCTTCTGCACGCTACGCACCGGCCCGGAAGCCGGATGCCATGAGCGCCCCTCATCTGCCGAAAGTGGCCGGAATCGATTCACCCGAGGCCACGACCGCCCTCGCGTCCTCCACGGTTCCCGCCGTGGCAGGGGCGCCGGGCACCGCCCCTGCCCCACGCCCCTCCTCCGCCCCCGCCGGCCCCCTCGACCCCGTGGACGAGGCACCGCCGTACGCCGCGCCCGCGCACGTCCTGGAGGGCGAGCTGGCCGGCCGGCTCGCCGACCTCACCTCGCTGCACGAGTCCACCGGGCGGCTGCTGCGCACCGGAACCGTCGCCGAGGCGCTGCACGAGATCCTGCGCACCGGTGCGGGGCTGCTGGGCGCCCGGCGCGGCCTGGCCGTGCCGGACCCCGCGGGCGGCACCGGCCCGCGCCGCCCGATCGCGCTGGGGCTGGGCCACGACGAACTCGGTGAGCTCGACACCGTGCCCCTCGCCGACCGGCCCCAGGCCGCGCTGACCGACGACCCCGCCCTCACCGAGGTGGTCCGCCCCGACCTCCCCGCCGAGCCCGGGCTCACCCCGCGCCACCGCGAGGTGGCCGCCCGGCTCGGGTACGCCGCCGCCTACGCGCACGCCCTGGACCCGCACGACGGCGCCCGGCTGGGGGCCGTCGTCTGGCTGTACGACGCCCCCACCGCCCCCGGCCGTGCCGCGCGGGCCCTGGTGACCCACTACCTCGGGCTCGCCGCCGACCATCTGGCCCGCCTGGTCGAGGTGGAACGGGCCCGTGCCCGGCTGGCCTCCCTCACCGACGGCCTCCGCCCGTCGCGCCTGCCCCGGGCGCCCGGCGTGCGCCTCGCCGTCGCCCACCGCACCGGCCCGCTCGGCGGCGGCGACTGGTACGACGCGCTGCCACTGCCCGAGGGGGCACTGGGGCTGGCGGTCGGCCAGGTCACCGGCTCCGGGCCGCAGGCCGTGGCGGCGACCGGCCGGCTGCGGGCCGCGCTGCGCGCCTACGCCGTGATGGAGGGCGAGGACCCGGTCGCCGTCCTCTCCGACCTGGAGCTGATGCTCCGTCTCACCGAGCCCGGCCTCCCCGCCCGCGCCCTGTTCGCCCACTGCCGGCCCGCCACGCGGCGGATCACCCTGGCCGGGGCGGGCCACAACCCGCCGCTGGTGATCGGCGACCGGCGCGCCGACTTCGTCGAGACCGGGCTCTCCGCTCCGCTGGGCATGCTCGGCTGCTGGGAGGCGCCCGGCGCGGAGGTCCGCCTCGACCCCGGCGAGACACTGCTGCTCTGGACCGACGGGCTGCTGCGCCGCACCGGCGTCCCCACCGACCGCGCCTTCGCCCGGCTCCACCGCGCCGCCGCGGCCGTCCCCCGCCGGCTGCGCGACGATCCCGAGGCGCTCGTCGGGCACGTGCTGGAGACCGTGCTGCCGGACGGTGCGGACCGGGCGGATCAGGGGGACAGCCCCGACGACGTGGTGCTGCTGGCCGCCCGCTTCGACTGAGTGGCGCCCGGTTCACGGGGCGTGGTTCCGGGGGCGTGGTTCCGCCGGGCGCGGTTCCGGGCCGCGTGACCCGCCCGTGGCCCGCTGCCCGTGCTCGGCCGGGGTGGTACGCCTCACGCCCCTGGGCGGCGTTTCCCTCGATACGTACGATGGTGAATACATCTGTACCTGAGGAGGACGTCGTGGCGGAAGAGCTGCCGGAGACCCCGGACACCGAAGCCGAAGAGCCGATCAAGCAGCGCAAGAACGGCCTGTACCCGGGCGTGTCCGACGAGCTCGCCGAGAACATGCGGACCGGCTGGGCCGACACGGAGCTGCGCGACCTGGAGCCGATCGCCCAGGCCGGGGAGACCGCCCGCCGCCGTGCCGCGCTCTCGGCCCGCTTCCCGGGCGAGCGCCTGGTCGTCCCCGCCGGCAACCTCAAGACGCGCTCCAACGACACCGAGTACGCCTTCCGCGCCTCCGTGGAGTACGCCTACCTGACCGGCAACCAGACCGAGGACGGCGTCCTGGTCATGGAGCCGGCCACCGACGGCCACCGCGCCACCCTCTACCTGCTGCCGCGCTCGGACCGCGAGAACGGCGAGTTCTGGCTCTCCGGCCAGGGCGAGCTGTGGGTCGGCCGCCGCCACTCCCTCTCCGAGGCCGAGCTGCTGTACGGCATCCCCTGCTCCGACGTGCGGGAACTGGCCGGCGCGCTGCGCGAGGCCACCGGCCCGGTGCGCCAGGTGCGCGGCTACGACGCGGGCGTCGAGGCCGCCCTGACCGACAAGGTCACCGCCGAGCGCGACGAGGAGCTGCGGGTCTTCCTCTCCGAGATGCGCCTGGTCAAGGACGACTTCGAGGTCGGCGAGCTGCAGAAGGCCGTCGACTCCACGGTCCGCGGCTTCGAGGACGTGGTGAAGGTCCTCGACCAGGCCAAGGCCACCTCCGAGCGCTACGTCGAGGGCACCTTCTTCCTGCGCGCCCGCGTCGAGGGCAACGACGTCGGCTACGGCACCATCGCCGCCTCCGGCCCGCACGCCTGCACCCTGCACTGGGTCCGCAACGACGGCCCGGTCCGCTCCGGCGACCTGCTGCTGCTCGACGCCGGTGTGGAGACGCACACCTACTACACGGCCGACGTCACCCGGACCCTGCCGGTGGACGGCCGCTTCAGCGACGTCCAGCGCAAGATCTACGACGCGGTGTACGAGGCCCAGGAGGCCGGCATCGCCGCGGTGAAGCCGGGCGCCAAGTTCCGCGACTTCCACGACGCCGCGCAGCGGGTGCTGGCGGAGAAGCTGGTCGAGTGGGGTCTCGTCGAGGGCCCGGTGGAGCGCGTCCTCGAGCTCGGCCTCCAGCGCCGCTGGACCCTGCACGGCACCGGCCACATGCTCGGCATGGACGTGCACGACTGCGCGGCCGCCCGCACCGAGACCTACGTCGCGGGCACGCTGGAGCCGGGCATGTGCCTCACCGTGGAGCCGGGCCTCTACTTCCAGGCCGACGACCTCACGGTGCCGGAGGAGTACCGGGGCATCGGCGTGCGGATCGAGGACGACATCCTGGTCACCGAGGACGGCAACCGGAACCTGTCCGCCGGGCTGCCGCGCCGCTCCGCGGACGTCGAGGCGTGGATGGCCGAGCTGAACGGCTGACGTTCCTCGACCGCGGGGCGCGCCGCCGCCCCGCTGCCGCGGACGGGGGTGCCCCGCCGCCCTGCTGCCGCGGACGCGTGAGGAGGCCCCGGACCGCTACGGTCCGGGGCCTTCGCCGTGGGCGGCGCGGTGGGCCGGTCAGACGGCCGCGGTCAGCGGGGCGTTGTCGCGCAGCTTCAGCAGCTTGTCGAAGCTGACGACGGCGCCGCCCGCGCCCGGGAGGTTGTCCACGCGCACGTGGTCGGCGAGCTTCTGGATCAGCATCAGGCCCCGGCCGCTCTCCGCCTCCGCGCCCGGCTCCGCGGCGAAGGGGCACAGCGGCGCGCTCGCGAAGCCCGGACCGGAGTCCGACACCTCGATCCGGCAGCGCTCGCCGTCGAGGTAGGCGGTCACCTGGTACGCGGCCCCCGGGCCGGCGCCCTTCCCACCGTGCTCCACCGCGTTCGCACAGGCCTCGCTCAGCGCCACGCACAGGTCGTAACAGATGTCGGGGTCGACCCCCGCGGTCTCCATCGCCCCCAGCAGCAGCCGCCGGGCGAAGGGCACGCTGGCAGCCTCACGCCGCAATTGGAGTGACCACAAGATGCTCATGCTCCTGCCTCCAGGCCGCGGCTCGGCTCGACATACCGTTACGTATTGCCCTGCCTTCGGGTGCGTAAGCGCCTGTTCGGCGTGAGAGCGCCCATACGGCGGCGGCCCATATGGCGTCACTCGGCGCAATACGGACCTGGTCTGTGATGCGGAAGCGGTGAGTGGGATGATGGGGCCGCCATGACTGCCCTCCACCAGCGCGCGGCGCACACCGGGGACGACCTCCGGTACCCGAGGGCCGCGGCCTTCGCCGCGGTCTGCGTCGTGCTGGCCGGGGGAGGCCACGTCCTGGCGTCCTCGGCGTCGCACCCGGCGGTACCGCCGTGGTGGACGTGGAGCGCGGGCTTCCTGCTCGTGCTGGCGGCGGCGCTGCCGTTCGCCGGGGAGGGCCGCAGCCGGTCGCTGCCGGGCATCGCCGGGCTGCTGATCGTCTGCCAGCTCGCCCTGCACACCCTCTTCGTCCTCGGCCCGCAGGCCATGGCCGCCGCGGGCGGTAGTTCCGGCGCGGCCGGGCCGGGAGGGTCCGACGCCGCCGTGGTGGAGCGGGCCTCCGAGATCGTCTGCGGCGCCCCCCTGCTGAGCGCCGAGCAGGCCCGGCAGATCCTGATCGACGCCGGCCTGCGGAGCGACCTCCAGGAGCTCACGCGGCTGAGCGACACCGGCGGTGCCGGTCACGTCCACCAGCACGTCGTCACCGGCGGCCTGGCCTCCGTGCTGCCGTCGCTGTCCATGCTGCTCGGCCACGCCCTCGCCGGGATCGCGGCCGGCTGGCTGCTGCGCCGGGGCGACCTGGCGCTGCTGCGGCTGGTGCGGCTCGCCGGTCAGGACCTGGCCGCCGAACCCGCGGTGCTGCGCCCGCTGCGCGGCGCGCTGTCCCTGGTGCGGGCGCTGTCCGCGGGTCTGCCCGGTGCTCCCGGCCGTCTGCCGGTTCCGCCCGGCGCCGCGTTCGGCGACGTCCCGGTGCCGCCGACCGCTCCGCTCCAGCACACGGTGATCCGGCGCGGCCCGCCCTGCCCGGACCGCACCCTCGCTCTCGCCGCCTGACGCGACGCCCCTCCGTTCCCGTTCCGCACCGGCCCGCCCGACCCGCGCCCCGACGCGCGCTCGGCAGCGGCCCGCGCACGCGATCACGGAACCGGACCCGGACGCCGCCGTCACGCGGCCCGGCGCGCCCTGCGCGCCTGCCACCGAGTCCATCGTTCACCGTGTTCACCGTGATCGCCGTGATCACCGGAAATGGAGTGTCCCCATGAAGGCATCCCGCATCGCCGCCGCCGTCGCCGCGGCCGGCGCCTCCGTCCTCCTCCTCTCGTCCCCCTCCTTCGCGCACGTCAGCGTGCAGCCTGAGGGCGCCGCGGCCAAGGGCGGCTACGCCACCGTGGCCTTCAAGGTCCCCAACGAGCGCGACAACGCCTCGACCACCAAGCTGGAGATCAACTTCCCGGCCGACCACCCGCTGGCCTCCGTGATGCCGCAGCCCGTCGAGGGCTGGGACGTCGAGGTGACGCGCGGCAAGCTGGACAAGCCGCTCGAGCTCCACGGCCGCCAGGTCGACGAGGCGGTCACCAAGGTCGTCTGGACCGCCGAGGACGAGAAGAAGGGCGGCATCCAGCCGGGCTTCTTCCAGAAGTTCCCGGTCTCGGTCGGCCCGCTGCCCGAGGACGCCGACGAGCTCGTCTTCAAGGCGCTGCAGACGTACTCCAACGGCGAGGTCGTACGCTGGATCGAGCTCCAGGAGGGCGAGGAGGAGCCGGAGGCCCCCGCCCCGGTCCTGGCGCTGTCCGCCCCCGCGGAGGACGGCCACGGCCACGGTTCCGGCACCGAGGCCGAGGCCGATGACAAGGCCGAAGCCGGGAAGGACGACGGCGAGGGCCACGACGACGGCCACGGGACGACGGCCGCCGGAACGACGGACACCGCCGCCCGCGTGCTCGGCGTGATCGGCATCGTCGTCGGCGCCGCCGGTGTGGCCTTCGGCGTCCTCGCCCGCCGCCGTACCGCCTGACCGACCCCTCAACCAGCCCTACGGCCGTCGCCGGGGCGCGTCCTCACGCGCCCCGGCGGCGTCCGGGTCCACCCGGGACACGAAAACTGATGCGCAACAAGATCTGGACCGCGGCCGCCCTGCTCGCCGCCACCCTCACGCTCTCCGCCTGCACCTCCGGCGAGTCCGCTCCCGATAAACCGGCCTCCGCGGTGACCGAGGTGACGCCCGACGACAAGGCGGCCACCGTCCTGGACACGCCGTTCGAGAAGCCCGACCTGGTACTGACCGACACCGACGGCGAGGAGTTCGACCTGCGCGAGCAGACGCAGGGCAGGCCGACGCTGGTCTACTTCGGCTACACCAACTGCCCCGACGTCTGCCCGCTGACGATGAACAACATCGCCGTGGCCAAGAAGCAGCTCCCCCAGGAGCAGCAGGACGAGCTGCGGGTCGTCTTCGTCACCACCGACCCCGAGCGGGACACCGCCGAGGAGCTCGGCTCCTGGCTCAAGGGCATCGACACCGACATCGTCGGCCTGACCGGCGACTTCGCCACCATCCAGGCCGGGGCCCGCACGCTCGGGATCACCATCGAGGAGCCCGTGAAGGAGAAGGACGGCACCGTCGTCTCCACCCACGGCACCCAGGTCGTCGCCTTCTCGCCGAAGACGGACGAGGGGTACGTGCTCTACGGCGAGGAGACCACGGTCGACGACTACACCGCCGACCTGCCCAAGCTGATCAAGGGCGAGAACCCGTGAGCCGCCCGGCCTGCAGGGGCCGTCTCCGCACACCGGCGACCCTGGCGGCCCTGGCCGCGCTCGCCGTGCCGCTCGCCGCCTGCGGCGGAGCGGAGGAGCCCGAGCTGTCGGTGGAGGGCGCCTACATGCCGCAGCCGGTCTCCGGCTCGCTGGCGGCCGGCTTCCTCACCGTCGTCAACGCCGGCGACGCCCCCGCCGAGCTGACCGGCGCCTCCAGCGACCTGGCCGGCAAGGTCACGGTCCACCAGACGGTCGACGGCGCGATGCGTCCCGCCGCCGCGGTGGCCGTGCCCGCCGAGGGGCGGCTGACGCTGAAGTCGGGCGGCACGCACCTCATGTTCGAGAACCTCACCCGTCGGCCCGCGAAGGGCGAGACGGTCACCGTCGAGCTCCGCTTCAAGGGCGCCGATCCGGTCACCGTCGACATGCCGGTCGAATCGGCCACCTACACACCGTCGCACCACCGGCACTAGGGAGGGACCACCGTGACGCCGACCATCGCGCCCCACGCGGCGAGCACCGCGCGCACGCGCACCGCACGTGTCCTGGCACTGCTGCTGCTGACCGTGGCCGGGCTGCTGTTCGCCGGCGCCGGGCCGGCGTCGGCGCACGCCGCGCTCACCGGCAGCGACCCGCAGCAGGGGTCGGTGGTCGACGTCGCCCCCGAGCGGGTGACGCTGACCTTCTCCGAGAAGGTCGCCGTCTCCGCCGACTCCGTCCGGGTCCTCGACCCCAAGGGCAACCGCGTCGACACCGGCAAGGTGCCCGGCGTCGACGGGACCGCGCTGCGGGCCGAGCTCCACAAGGGGCTGCCGTTCGGCACCTTCACGGTGGCCTACCAGGTGGTGTCCGAGGACAGCCACCCCGTCGCCGGGGCCTTCACCTTCTCGGTGGGCGCGCCCTCCGAGACCTCCGTGGCCCTCCCGGAGGAGTCCGCCGGCGGCGGGGCCGTCGGCACGCTCTACGGCATCGCACGGTACGTCTCCTACGCCGGGTTCACGGTGCTGGTGGGCGGCGCCGCGTTCGTGCTGGTCTGCTGGCGGCGCGGCGCGGAGATCCGCGCGCTGCAGCGGCTGGTGGTCGGCGGCTGGCTGGCCCTGACCACGGGCACGCTGGCGCTGCTCCTCCTGCGGGGCGCGTACATCGCGTCCGGGAAGCTGGGCGACGTCCTCGACATGGGCCGGCTCGCGGAGGTGCTGCAGAGCCGTACCGGGGCCGCGCTGGTCTGCCGGCTGCTGCTGCTCGCGGTGGCCGCGCTGTTCGTGGCGGTGCTGTTCGGCACGTACCAGCGGCGCGAGGACGGTGCGGAGAAGCGGGACCTGTCCTTCGGTCTCGCGCTCGGCGGCGCGGTGGTCGCGACGGGGCTGGCGGCGACCTGGGCGCTCTCGGAGCACGCCTCGGCCGGCCTCCAGCCGGGCATCGCCATGCCGGTGGACGTGGTGCACCTGCTGGCCGTGGCGCTGTGGCTGGGCGGACTCGCCGCCCTGCTGACGGCGCTGTACCGGGGCCCCGCCGCGGGGATCACGGTCGACCGCGGTGCGGTGCGGCGGTTCTCCCGGGTGGCGTTCCTCTCCGTGGTGGCGCTCGCCGTGACCGGCCTCTACCAGTCCTGGCGGCAGGTCGGTTCCTGGGACGCGCTCACCGGCACCTCGTACGGCCGCCTGCTGATCGTCAAGGCGGGGCTGGTCGCGCTGCTGGTGGGCATCGCGTGGATATCCCGCCGCTGGACCCAGCGGCTGGACGAGCCGGGGCGCGGCGACACGGCGTCCACGCCCGCCGTGGAGACCGCGGCCGAGCTGGGGGCGGCGAGCACCATGGGCTCCGTCGGCGCCGCAGGTGCGGGTGCCGCCGTGGGGTCCGCCGGTGCGGCCGCCGCGGTGGCCCACCTGTCCGGCGAGGGCTCCGCCCAGAAGACGGGCGACGGTGACGAGCCCGCGGACACCGTTGAACCCGTCGGCACCACCGTCGCCGCCGACACTGCCGTCGCCGCCGGCACCACCGTCCCCACCGACACTGCCGTCCCCACCGACGCTGGCGAGCCCGCCGACACCGCCGATCCGCGCCGCGCGGCCCAGCTGGCGCGGCAGCGGGCCGCCGTGGAGACCGCCCGTCGCCGCAAGGAACGCGACGCCGACGCCCCCCGCTCCGGACTGCGCCGCTCCGTGCTCACCGAGGCCGCCGTCGCCGTCCTGGTCCTGGCCGTCACCACCGCGCTGACCGGTACCGAGCCCGCCCGCACCGAGCAGCAGGCCCAGGCGGCGTCCGCCGCACTGCCCGCGCCCGCCGGGACGCCGGTCGACGTGAAGCTCCCGTTCGACACCGGCGGCGAGGACGGCAAGGGCGTGGTGCGCCTGGAGTTCGTCCCCGGCCGAGTCGGCGAGAACACCCTCCACGTCTACGCCGAGCACTCCTACGGCGCCCCGTACGACCTCCCGGAGCTCAAGGTGGCGCTCACCCTGGAGGCCAAGGACATCGGCCCCCTGCCGGTGACCCCCAAGCACCTGTCCGAGGGGCACTGGTCCACCGCCGGTGTCCAGATCCCGATGGCCGGCAACTGGAAGGTCTCCGTCACCGTACGGACCTCGGACATCGACCAGGTGACCGTCCACAAGAACGTGAAGATCGGCTGACGTTCAGATGCACGACCCTACTCCCGACCTCCTGCCCGGTCAGCGGACCCGGCCCGGCGACACCGGCCCCGAGGCCGATGCCGCCGATGCTCCCGCGGGGACCGTCTCGCGCCGCCGCCTGCTCGGCACCGCCGGAGCCACCGGCCTGGTGCTGGGCGCCGGTGGCGTGGCGGCCGGCTACACCGCCGGCCGCGCGACGGCACCGGAGAGCACCCCCGTCACCCCGCTGACCGCGCTGGGGACGAACCGGGCGAAGTTTCACGTGAAACATCAGCCGGGAATCCTCCAGCCCGCCCAGGCGCATGGCCATCTGGCCGCCTTCGACCTCGCGCCCGGCGCGGGCCGCCGGGAAGCCGCGGCCCTGCTGCGCCGCTGGTCGACGGCGGCCGAGCGCCTGATGGCCGGGGAGCCCGCCCCGCACGAGGACACCGCGGTGTCCCGTGACGCGGGCCCCTCCGGCCTGACCGTCACCTTCGGTTTCGGTCACGGCTTCTTCTCCCGGACAGGTCTGGAGAAGCAGCGCCCGGTCGCGCTGGACCCGCTGCCCGAGTTCTCCTCCGACCGGCTGGACAAGGACCGCAGCGACGGCGACCTCTGGGTGCAGATCGGTGCCGACGACGGCCCGGTGGCGTTCCACGCCCTGCGCGCCCTGCAGAAGGAGGCCGGAGCGGCGGCCCGCCTGCGCTGGCACATGAGCGGCTTCAACCGCTCGCCGGGCGCCGCCGCCCGCCCCGTGACGGCCCGGAACCTGATGGGCCAAGTGGACGGAACCAACAACCCCAAGCCCTCCGAACCCGACTTCGACCAGCGGGTCTTCGTCCCCGCCGACGGCGAGCCCGCGTGGATGGCCCACGGCTCCTACGCCGTGGTGCGGCGCATCCGCATGCTGCTGGACGACTGGGAGCGCCTGCCGCTCGGTGACCAGGAGGCGGTGATCGGTCGCCGCAAGGCCGACGGAGCCCCGCTCAGCGGCGGCACCGAGACGACCGAGATGGACCTGGAGAAGCTGAACGCCTCGGGGAAGCCGGTGGTGCCGATGAACGCGCACGCCCGGATCACCCGCCCCGACCAGAACGGCGGCGCCGCCATGCTGCGCCGCCCCTTCTCCTACCACGACGGCTTCACCGACGACGGCGCTCCGGACGCCGGGCTGCTCTTCGTAAGCTGGCAGGCCGATCCGCTGCGCGGCTTCGTGCCGGTGCAACGGAAGCTGGACCGCGGGGACGCCCTGTCGGCGTTCATCCGTCACGAGGCGAGCGGCCTGTTCGCCGTGCCGGGCGGTGCGGCGCGCGGCGAGTACGTGGGGCAGGCGTTGCTGGAGGGGTGACTGTGACGGCTCGGCCGGCGGCGCGGGGGCCGTTCCTCGCGCCGCGCGCCGCGGGCCGTGTGCCGCACGCCTCGCGCCGGTGGCCGGTGGCCGGTGGCAGTCCGCGATCCGGACCCGGCCGGACGGAGGCCGCGCGGGGACTACTGTGGGCAGCATGCCAGCGAGTTACGCCTACCTCGGCCCCGAAGGCACATTCACCGAAGTCGCCCTGCGCACCCTGCCCGAGACGGCCACCCGGGAGCTGATCCCGATGGTCTCCGTGCCGGCGGCCCTGGACGCCGTACGCGCCGGGGAGGTCGAGGCGGCGTTCGTCCCGATCGAAAACTCCGTCGAGGGCGGGGTCACCACCACCCTGGACCAGCTGGTCGCGGGCGAGCCCCTGATGATCTACCGCGAGGTGCTGCTCTCCATCACCTTCGCGCTGCTGGTCAGGCCGGGCACCCGGCTGGAGGACGTCAAGACGGTGACCGCCCACCCGGTGGCCCAGCCGCAGGTCAGGAACTGGATGAAGGCGCACCTCCCGGACGCCCTCTGGGAGTCCGCCGCCTCCAACGCCGACGGCGCGCGGCTGGTGCAGGAGGGCCGGTACGACGCGGCCTTCGCCGGTGAGTTCGCCGCCGCCCGGTACGGCCTGGTGCCGCTGGAGACGGGCATCCACGACGCGGAGAACGCGCAGACCCGCTTCGTGCTGGTCGGCCGCCCCGCCCGGCCCGCCGCGCCCACCGGGACGGACAAGACCTCCGTGGTCATCTGGCAGCGCGACGACCACCCGGGCGGTCTGCGGGACCTGCTGGGGGAGTTTGCGGTACGGGGCGTCAACCTGATGCTGCTCCAGTCCCGCCCCACCGGTGAGGGAATCGGCAACTACTGCTTCGCCATCGACGCGGAAGGTCATATTTCCGACCGCCGCGTGGCGGAAACGCTGATGGGGCTCAAGCGGTCCTGCCTGAAGGTGCGCTATCTCGGCTCCTATCCGCGGGCGGACATCGCCCCCGGCGGGCAGCGGCAGACCCTGCCCGGAACCTCGGACGCGGAGTTCGTCACGGCGGCGGAGTGGGTGGCCCGCTGCCAGGACGGCCGTTTCGTCGACTAGCCGAAGTTATCCACAGCCCTTGTCCACAGGCGGGCCGCGCTCCGGCGGACCGCACTGGGGACAAGTCGTCGTCAATGCGGGATGCCGTCGACAAATCGCCCTTCCCGGATCTTCCTCCGGAGTTACGGGCAACCATCCCTCATTCACTCTTTTCCATGGAAACTCTCATTGGCGCGTCCCCTTTTCACTCGAAAGGGGATGCAATACTCCGCCGTCCCGCCTTTTCGCCCGGGCTCCGGCCCTGAGGAGCGGCCATTCGGAGGGATCGGCTCCCTTGTCCACAGAGCCGCCGTCAAGCCTGTGGATAACCGATGACCGATGCTGTGCATTTCTGTGGACAACCCGACGCTCCGGCTCCACTCGCAGGCCGTCGAATACTGGGTCGTGACCGCTTGGCGCGCACCGGTAGCCTGGTTCCGTGATTGACCTTCGCCTGCTCCGTGAGGACCCTGACCGAGTGCGCGCTTCCCAGCGCGCCCGTGGAGAGGACGTCGCCCTCGTCGACGCCCTCCTCTCCGCCGACGAGCGGCGCAGGTCGTCCGGCGTCCGCTACGACGAACTGCGCAACGAGCAGAAGTCGCTCGGCAAGCTGATCGGCAAGGCCTCCGGCGAGGAGAAGGCCGAACTGCTGAAGAAGGCCGGCACGCTCGCCGCCGAGGTGAAGGCCGCCGACGCCGAGCGCGACGAGGCCGCCGCCGAGACGCAGCGCCTCCTGCTCCAGCTCGGCAACCTGGTGCACCCCGAGGTCCCGGTCGGCGGCGAGGAGGACTTCGTCACCCGCGAGACCCACGGCACCATCCGCGACTTCGCCGCCGAGGGCTTCGAGCCCCGCGACCACCTGGAGCTCGGCCAGCTCCTCGGCGCCATCGACGTCGAGCGCGGCGCCAAGGTCTCCGGCTCGCGCTTCTACTTCCTGACCGGCGTCGGCGCCCTGCTGGAGCTGGCCCTGGTCAACGCGGCGATGGCCCAGGCCACCGCGGCCGGCTTCACGCCGATGCTGACCCCGGCGCTGGTGCGCCCGCAGTCCATGGCCGGCACGGGCTACCTCAACCAGGGGTCCGGGCAGGACGTCTACCACCTGCAGGACGACGACCTGTACCTGGTCGGCACCTCCGAGGTGGCGCTCGCCGCGTACCACATGGACGAGATCCTGGACGCCGACCGCCTCCCGCTGCGCTACGCCGGCTTCTCGCCCTGCTTCCGCCGCGAGGCCGGTTCGCACGGCAAGGACACCCGCGGCATCTTCCGGGTCCACCAGTTCGACAAGGTGGAGATGTTCTCGTACGTCGCGCCGGAGGACTCCCAGGCCGAGCACCAGCGCCTCCTCGAGTGGGAGCGGCAGTGGCTGACCTCGCTCGAGCTGCCGTTCCGGGTGATCGACGTCGCCACCGGCGACCTCGGCTCCTCCGCGGCCCGCAAGTACGACTGCGAGGCGTGGATCCCGACCCAGGGCAAGTACCGCGAGCTGACCTCGACCTCGGACTGCACGGAGTTCCAGGCCCGACGCCTGCAGATCCGCATGCGGGACGAGAAGGGCACCCGCCCGCTGGCCACGCTCAACGGCACGCTCTGCGCGGTGCCGCGCACCATCGTCGCCATCCTGGAGAACCACCAGCAGGCGGACGGGTCGGTGCGGGTGCCGGAGGTCCTGCGCCCCTACCTCGGCGGTCGCGAGGTCCTCGAGCCGGTGGCCAAGTGACGGGGTCGTTCCCGTACCGGCTGGTCGCCACCGACCTCGACGGGACGCTGCTGCGCTCCGACGACACCATCTCCGCGCGCACCCGTGACGCGCTCGCCGCGGCCACCGCGGCGGGCGCGGCCCACATCGTGGTGACCGGGCGCGGGGTGCCGTGGACGCGTGACGTGCTGGACGACCTCGGGTACCAGGGCATCGCCGTGTGCAGCCAGGGCGGGCAGGTCTACGACGCCAAGGAGCACCGGCTGCTGACCTCGGTGACTCTGGACCGGCGGATCGCGGAGCTGGCGCTGGCCAAGATCGAGGCGGAGACCGGGCCGCTGTTCGTCGCCGCCGCCCGGGACGGCCTCGACGGCAACGTCCTGGTCTCCCCCGGCTACCGGTCGGTGGGGCACCTGCCGGCCGAGCCGCTCCGCGACCCGGCCGACCTGTGGACGGCGCCGCTGAGCAAGCTCTACATCCAGCACCCGACCATGACCGACGACGAGCTCACCGAGGCGGCCGGGCGGATCGCCGGCGGGTTCGTCACGGTGGTGATGGCCGGCGCGGGCATCGTCGAGCTGCTCCCGCTGGGCCTGAGCAAGGCCACCGGCCTGTCGCTGGCCGCCCGGCGGCTGGGCGTGAAGGCCGACGAGACCATCGCGTTCGGGGACATGCCGAACGACATACCGATGTTCCGGTGGGCGTCCTGGGGTGTGGCGATGGCCGACGCGCACGACGAGGTGAAGGCGATCGCGGACGAGGTGACCACGTCCAACGACGCGGACGGCATCGCCCTCGTTCTCGAACGCCTCCTCGGCTGAATCCTCCGCCGACTCGAAACCCCCGCAGGGACCAACCGTCCCGGCGGGGGCCGACGCCTTCAGCGGTGACCGACCCTTGCGCCGGGTGCGGCCGTTCCGGCGGTAGGGGCGGCCGGCCACGCGGTCCGCAGTCCGCCGTGGGCCGGGCTCCCGGCGGTGGGCAGCAGCCCTCGGATGGCGGCACACAGACGGCGTACCGCTGTGCCGGCGGCGAAGGCGGCGTCGGTCAGGGTCGGTCAGGGGCAGCCTCGAGGCACGGGCCGCGCTCCGGCGGCGTTCCGGCGTACCGATGGCGGAGGCGGCGGCTCCGGGTGGGAGCGGCAGGGCGGCGTTCCGTGCGGCAAGGGGGGTGGTCCCGGGTGGGGCGGCCCGCGCGGGGCTGTGCAACCCGCGCGCTCGAAGCGGCCGCCCCCGGGCGGCTCCCGGCGGCACATGCGCGGTGGGGTAACGAATCCCACCGGCGCCGGCGCGGGCCTGCCCCGTCGGGGGCCGGGGCCTTTCCTCCCCGTCCCCGCTCCCGGACCACGTCACGCCGGACATGTCCGGCGTGCCATCGCTCACTGTGCCCGCACAGGCCGCGGCACCGCCACCGAATTAGGGGGTGGAGGTGCCGATGTGGCGGACGGTGCGCACGGGGCGCACTCCCCGAACTCCGCGAACTCCGCGAACTCCGCGGACGCCGGCTGTTCCGCGCACTTCTACTTGCGCCGCCACTTGCGGCGGCGGGCCTTGCTGAAGAACCACCCGGCCGGCGGCCGGTCCGACCGCCAGGGCTCCGGCTCCGGCGGCTCCCGCCGCCACCGCGCCGCCAGCATCCTGGCCCGCCCCGACGGCTCCTGGACCGAGGCCCCGCGGACGAAGTCCTCGTCCAGGACGAGCTCGTCCCAGTCCTCCGGCCCGGCCGTCCCTTCCGGCTCCGTTGCCATCTCCCCGTACCTCCCGGTATCCCCTCACGCCCCAGTGTGCCGGGGCGCAGGGGATACCGGAATCGAGTTCGAGGGATCGGCAGCGGATTCGACGACCGGAGCGGGCGGATCCGGGGCGGCCGCCCCCGTCACTCCTCCGTGGCGGGCGTGAGGGTCCGCAGCCGGCGAGCCCCGTACCAGGCGGCCAGCACCGTGACCGCCACGAGCAGCACCGCACCGGTGGCCGTGCCGACCTCCGCGGTGACGAGCTTGCCCTCCGCGAGGTCGCCGCCGACCGCCAGCGCCCACTGCTGGACGCTGAGCGACCGCGCACCCGGCACGTAGGAGCCGAGCAGCGCCTCCCAGACCAGCGCGTACACCAGGCCGACGACCACCGCGTGCCGGGTGACGGTCCCCAGCATCAGGAAGAAGGAGGCGTAGGCCACCGAGGCGACCATCGCCGCGACGGTGTAGGCGAGGGCGATGCCGTCCTCGGTGCCGGTGAGGACCAGGGCCGCGATCAGGGTCGGCACGGCCGAGAAGACCATCGTCACGGCGATCGCGACGACCAGCTTGGTGACCAGCACGGTCCGCCGCTTCACCGGCTTGGCCAGCAGGTACATGACCGAGCCGTCGTCGATCTCCGGGCCGATGGCGCCCGTGCCGGCGATGACACCGATGATCGGCACCATGGCCGCCAGCGCGAACCCGCCGAGCACGTCGACGGCGGTGTCCGGGCCGGAGCCGGCCAGCAGCCGCACGACGACCGAGATCACCACCAGCAGCAGCGGCAGGATGCCCAGGACGAGAGCGCGGCGCCGCCCGAGCAGGGCCCGGTAGGTGAGGCGGGCCACCGTGGGATGGAACGTTGTGGACATCGTGAGGCCTCCTACGCCGCTACGCCGCGACAAGGTACGAGAAGACGGACTCGAGCGACTCGTCCGACGGCGAGACCGTGTACAGCCGGATGCCGTGCTCGCGGGCCACCCTGGGCAGCAGCTCGGTGAAGCGGCCGAAGTCGGCCGCCTGGATCAGCAGCGCGTCCTCGGCGGCGTCCACCTCGATGCCCGAGGTCGACGGATCGCCGATCAGGGCCGCCGCCAGCGCCCGGTCGTCGCTGGAGCGCACCAGGTAGCGGTGGGGTCGGTCGGTCATCAGCCGGCGGATGGAACGGAAGTCGCCGCTGGCCGCGTGGCGTCCGGCGACCACCACCTCGATGTGCGAGGCCACCTGCTCGACCTCCTCCAGGATGTGGGAGGAGAACAGGACCGTGCGGCCCTCCTCGCCCATCCGGCGCAGCAGCTCCATGAGCTGCATCCGCTGGCGCGGGTCCATGCCGTTGAAGGGCTCGTCCAGCAGCAGTACGGAGGGGCCGTGGACCAGGGCGGAGGCCATCTTCACGCGCTGCCGCATGCCCTTGGAGTAGGTGCCGATCTTGCGGTCCTGCGCGTACTCCATCTCCACGACGGCCAGCGCGCGCTGCGCCTCGGCGGCGCCCAGACCGTGGAGCTCGGCGTTGGCGAGGACGAACTCGCGGCCGGTCAGGAAGTCGTACATCGCCTCGCGTTCGGGGACGATGCCGATCTCCCGGTAGATCTCCTCGTTGCGCCAGACCGTCTGCCCGTCGAGGGTGACGGTTCCGGCGGACGGCGGGAGGAAGCCCGCCATCATGTTGATCAGGGTCGACTTGCCGGCGCCGTTGGGGCCGAGCAGGCCGGTGACGCCGGGGCCGACGTCCATGGTGATGTCGTTGACGGCGACCACGTTGCCGAACCAGCGGGAGACGTGGTCGAGCTTGAGGGTGGTCACAGCCCGGCCTTTCGGTAGCGGCGGATCAGGAGGCCGTAGCAGCCGGCCACGAGCGCGGCGACGACCAGCAGGTAGACGGCACCCTGGGCGGCGGACGTGGTGACGCTGCCCGGGAAGAAACTGTCGGCGCCGAGGAAGGCGTCCTGGAGCCCGTAGATCAGGCTGCTCGGCGAGAGCAGGCCGAGCCACGGCACCGCGTCCGTGGCGTCGTTCTCCGTGGCGACCAGCTGCAGCGTGGACACCGCCGCGTAGGACAGCATCAGCACGGCGATCACCGCGGCGACGCCGAAGCCGCGGCGCGGCGTGAGGGCGGCGACCACCAGTCCGATGCCCGCGTAGAGCACCGCGAGCACGGCCGCACCGGCCAGGCCCTGGGCGAAGGCGGTGGTCTGGTCGACGAAGTCCAGCTTGGCCAGGAGGGCGCCGATGTAGAGGATCACCAGCGGCAGCGCGGTGAGCGAGAAGACCGCGACGGCCATCGCCGTGTACTTGGCGCGGACGTAGTCGCCCGTCTCGATCGGACGGGAGAAGTACAGCGGCATGGTCCGGAAGCGCAGGTCCAGGGAGACCGCCTGCGGCGCCTGGGAGGCCAGGAACAGGGCGATCACCATGTCGAGGGTCGCGCCGTACTCGACGTAGGCGACGGGTAGTTCCTCGGCGCCGCTGATCATGGTGACCGCCACCATGATCAGCGCGGGCAGGGCCATCACCGTGGCGATGAGCACTGGCATGGCCTTGGAGCGGGCCGACCGGCCGAGGCCGAAGGCGCCGCGCAGCGACTGCACGAAGAGCGAGCGGCGGGCGTAGGCGCGGCCCAGGCGGGGGCCGTCGTAGCCGCGGTAGCCGATGTCGTGGATCCGGCTCTCGGGGGCGGTGCCGTTCCCGGACCGCGCGGGCCCGCCGGGCCCACCGGGCCCACCGGAGGGCGAGAGGCTATCGGTCGTCATGGCGGAAGACCTCCGAGATGTGGTGCCGGCGCTGTTCCATGCGCACCAGGCCGAGGCCGAGGCCGGCGACGGTGTCGCGGATCAGGTCGTACGTGTCGTCGCCGTCGGCGGTGAGCAGCATGATGCGGCCCGCTCCCGGGAGTCCGGCGCCGCCGTCCTCGGTGCGCACCCCGTGCGTCTCGAGGGCCTTGCGGAGCGCCTCGATGCCGTTCGGGTGCTCGTCGGAGTCGGTGACCTCCACGGCCACGGTGGCGGTGGAGCGGGTGAAGTCGGTGGTGGAGCTGGCGCGCAGCAGGGCGCCGCCGTCGATGACGACCACGTGGTCGCAGGTGCGCTCGAGCTCGCCCAGCAGGTGGGAGGTGACCAGCACCGAGATCCCGAAGTCCGTGTGGATGCGGCGGATCAGGCCCAGCATGTCGTCCCGGCCGGCCGGGTCCAGACCGTTGGTGGGCTCGTCCAGCAGGACCAGGTCCGGGTCGTGGACCAGCGCCTGGGCCAGCTTCACGCGCTGCTTCATGCCGGTGGAGTAGCCGCCGATGGGCCGGTAGCGCTCCTCGTACAGGCCGACGTGGCGCAGGGTGTCGGCGGTGCGCTCACGCGCCGCCGCCGGCGGCAGGCCGGACATCCGCGCCATGTGGACGACGAACTCGGTGGCCGAGACGTCCGGCGGCAGGCAGTCGTGCTCGGGCATGTAGCCGACCCTGGCCCGGATGGCGGGCCCCTCGGTCGCCACGTCTAGGCCGAGCACCGCGGCGCGCCCCTCGGAGGCCGGGGCCAGCCCCAGCAGAATCTTGATCAGCGTCGATTTGCCGGCGCCGTTCGCACCGACCAGGCCGGTCACGCCGGACCCGATGTCCAGGGTGAGCCGGTCGAGTGCGGTCACCCGCGGGAACCGCTTGCTCAGGCTTTCGGTCAGGATCACAGTCACGTTCATGACAGTAGGGCCGGGACCGGTGGGTGGTCGTCCTCCCGAGGGGCCCTCCCCGGTCAGCCTCCAGATGTAGGGGATGCGTAAGGGTCAGCCCCGAAGGGGAGCCGGAGAGAAGCCGAAGGGGAGCGGCGTCCGGCACCTCGAGGGCGCAGGAGTCCGGATGTCGTGCAGAGGTGTCCGCATCACGGCGCAGTTGTCCACAGGATGGTCGCAAAATCTGTGGAGAACCGTAATTCGCTGTGGATCAAACCTTCGATACCTGAGACTTGGGCCACATGAGCACTCAGCAGAAGGGCGCCGGCACCGACGACCGACGCATGGTCACGGTGTCCAAGTACCTGTCCCGGCACCTGCGCCACCAGCCGGACCGGATCGGCATCACCCTCGACCCCGCCGGCTGGGTGGAGATCGACACCTTGCTCTCCGCCGCCGCGGCCCACGGCTTCCCGATCAGCCGGGCGGAGCTCGACCATGCGGTGGCGAACAACGACAAGCGCCGCTTCGCCGTGGAGGGCGACCGGATCCGCGCCAGCCAGGGCCACACCGTCGAGGTGGACCTCGGCCTGGAGCCGGCCGAGCCCCCGCCGTTCCTCTACCACGGCACGGTGGCCGGCAGCCTGGACGCGATCCGGGCCGAGGGACTGCGCCCCATGGCCCGCCACGACGTCCACCTCTCGGCGGACCGCGAGACGGCCACCCGGGTCGGAGCGCGGCGGGGACGGCCCCTGGTGCTGACGGTCGACGCGGGGGCGATGCACCGGGACGGCCATGTCTTCCACCTCAGCGCCAACGGGGTCTGGCTGACCGCCTCGGTACCGCCCGAGTACCTGCGGCTCCGGCAGGGCTGAGGGGGAGGTGGGTTGTTTCACGTGAAACGTCCCGGCCGTAGGCTCGCCCCATGAGCTTGCGTCTGAGCACCGTGATCCTGCCGTACCGCCGCTGGCACGAGGGCGGGCGAGCCGCCTGGGAACGGGCCGAGGAACTCGGCTTCCACACGGCGTACACCTACGACCACCTGTCCTGGCGCTCCTTCCGTGACGGCCCGTGGTTCGGTGCGGTGCCCACCCTGACGGCCGCCGCCTCGGTCACCTCCCGGATGCGCCTGGGCACCCTGGTCACCTCGCCCAACTTCCGCCATCCGGTGCCCTTCGCCAAGGAGCTCATCTCCCTGGACGACATCTCCGGCGGTCGCATCACCCTGGGCGTCGGTGCGGGAGGTACCGGCTTCGACGCCACCGCGCTGGGCCAGGAGCCGTGGACGCCGCGCGAGCGGGCCGATCACTTCGCCGAGTTCGTGCTGCTGCTCGACCGCCTCCTCACCCAGGACACGGTCTCCTTCACCGGCGACCACTACGCCGCCCACGAGGCGCGCACCATCCCCGGCTGCGTACAGCGCCCCCGGCTGCCCTTCGCCGTGGCCGCCACCGGCCCCCGCGGCATGAAGCTGGTCGCCCGCCACGGCCAGGCCTGGGTCACCACCGGCGACCCGACGATCTTCGAGACCGGCACGCCGGAGGAGTCCGTGGCGGCCATCCGCCGCCAGATCGAGCGGCTGACGGACGCCTGCACCGGGATCGGCCGGGACGTGAAGGAGCTCGACAAGGTCCTGCTCACCGGCTTCACCCCGGACCGCAACGCCCCGCTCACCTCCGTCGACGCCTTCGTCGACTTCGCCGGCCGGCACGCCGAGCTCGGTTTCACCGAGCTGGTCATCCACATGCCGATCCCGGACTCGGACTTCGACGTGGACGAGCGGGTCTTCGAGCGGATCGCCATCGAGGCACCGGCGCAATTGAGCTGACGCCTGCCGTGAGGGGGTGCCACGGCGCCCCCTCCAACCCGGCATATCGGGCGGAACCAGCGATTCGAGCGTCGATTCTCACTCAGATGTGCGGGCACCCGCACGCACGTGCTGGCATATGCGGGAGAATGGGCGGGTGACCTCAGCTCTCGAAGCGCCCGCGACCCGGGCCCACGCTGCAGTTCCGCCCCGGCTGATCGCCACCGACCTTGACGGCACGCTGCTGCGGGACGACAAGTCGGTCTCGCCGCGGACCGTCGCCGCGCTGGCCGCGGCCGAGAAGGCCGGGATCGAGGTCTTCTTCGTCACCGGCCGCCCGGCCCGCTGGATGGAGGTCGTCAGCGACCACCTGCACGGCCACGGGCTGGCCATCTGCGGCAACGGCGCCGCCGTGGTCGACCTCCGCGAGGGACCGGGCCGCCACCGCTTCGCCACCATCCGCGAGGTGGGCCACGCGAACGCACGGGAGACCGTCCGACTGCTGCGGGAGGCCGCCCCCGGCACCCTCTTCGCCGTCGAGCAGACCTACGCCTTCCACCAGGAGCTGGCCTATCCGAAGCTCTTCGTGGAGACACCCGACTCCTACGGGGACGCCGACGAGCTGCTGGCCCCCGGGGGCATCACCGCCTCGCTGCCGGTGCTGAAGCTGCTCGCCTTCCACCCCGAGCTGGCCCCGGACGCCTTCCTGGCGCTGGCCCGCGCCGCGGTCGGCGACCGGGTCGGCGTCACCCGCTCCAGCCCCAGTGCCCTGCTGGAGATCAGCGGGCCCGGAGTCTCCAAGGCCAGCACCCTCGCCCTGTGCTGCGAGGAGCGGGGCATCTCCCCCGCGGAGGTGGTCGCCTTCGGCGACATGCCCAACGACGTGGAGATGCTGACCTGGTCCGGCCAGGCCTACGCCATGGGCAACGCCCACCCCGACGCCCTGCGTGCCGCCGGCCGGCAGACCGCGGGCAACAACGAGGACGGCGTGGCGATCGTCATCGAGAAGATCCTGGCCGAGCTGCCGTAGGCGACACGGCGCCCACGGCGACACCGGCACCGGCACCGGCACCGGGCCTTCTCGGCGCCGCCTCGACCGGGCCCTTCCGGCGAGACCTTCACCGTGCCCTTCCGGCGACGCCTCGCCCGGGCCGACCCGGCATCGCCTCGACCGGGCCCGCGGGGCGGCGGCTCAGCCCAGCGGTACTCCTCGGGCGGACAGCCACGGCACGGGGTCCAGCGCCGAGCCGGATCCGGGCGTGACCCGCACCTCGAAGTGCAGGTGGGGACCGGTGGAGTTCCCGCTGGTGCCCGACTGCGCGATCAGCTGCCCCGGGCCCACCTGCTGCCCCTGGTCGACGGTGACCGCGGCCAGGTGGGCGTACTGGGTGTAGTGGCCCCCGGGGTGCTCGATCACCACCTCGATGCCGAACGGGCCGCCGCAGGCGACCCGGGTCACCCGCCCCTCGCCCACCGCCCGCACCGGGGTGCCGATCGGCACCGCGAAGTCCTGCCCGGTGTGCCGGCTCGCCCAGCGTGCCCCGCCCTGCCCGAACCCGGCCGACAGCGTGTATCCGTCCACCGGCGCCACCCACGGCCCGGCCGCCGGCAGCTCGGGCTCCTCCAGGCGGACCGTCCCGCGGCAGGAGCCCGCGGCGACCGAGGCGTCCGCCCGGCCCTGCAGCAGCCCCTGCGCCTCCTCCAGGGTGCTCTGGATCTCCTGGCGGATCCCGGCCAGCTCCGTGGACCGCTGCTCCATCAGCCGGCTGCGATCCTCGGCCTTCCGACGTTCCTCGGTGAGCCGCCGCTCGGCCCGGCGGCTCTTCTCGATCACGTTGTGCACGGCGAGGTCCGCCCGCCAGACCGCGCGGTGACTGGTCATCAGCGCCTCCGGGTCGTCGGCCAGCAGCAGTTGGGCGGTGACCGGCAGCCCGCCGCCCGCCCGGTACTGCGCCCTGGCGTACCGGCCCAGGTCCTCCCGGAGCGCCTTCGCCTCCTGCCGCTTCTCGGCCAGCATCCGGTTCAGCTCCCCGGCCCGGACCCGCTCCGCCTCCAGGCGCCGCGCGCCCGCCTCGTACCGTCGGGTGGCCCGTTCCGCCTCCTGATGGAGGCGCGCCACCCGGGTACTGAGGCCGCCGTCGTCCGGCGGGCCGGAGAGAGCCTGTTCCCCCTCGGCGGCCGCGGGGTGAACGGTGAACGCGGCCAGGAGGCACAGCAGGACGGGAACGAGCGGGCGCGAGCAACGAGGTGAGGGCATGTCAGCGATCGTCGTTCCGCGGTCGCCGCTCGGCCCGTCGAGGACGTACGGCCGGGGGAACCCCTGCGGCAGCCGGGTGAGGCCGCGACCACCTCACGAGGGATCCCCTCCCCGCCGCGGGGCCGGGGGCACCCCCTGTCCCGGCACCAGCGCCCGGGCCCCCTGCCGCGGCGATACCGCGGCAGGGGGAGCGGCCCCGGCGCCCCACCGAGGCCTAGGCGGCGAGCAGCGCCCCCGCCTCCTCGCGTTCCACCATGGCGCGGAACGGACCGTCGGCCACGGCGAGGTCCGCGTACGGTCCGCGTTGCACCACCCGTCCGCCGTCCAGGACCAGCACCTCGTCCACCGCCTCCAGCCCCGCGGTGCGGTGGGTGATCAGCAGGGTGGTGCGCCCCTCGGTGGCCGCCAGCAGGTCGGTGGTGAGGGCGTCGGCGGTCGGCAGGTCCAAGTGCTCGGTGGGCTCGTCGAGCACCAGGACGGGGAAGTCCGCGAGCAGCGCCCGGGCCAGCGCGAGGCGCCGGTGCTGTCCGCCGGAGATCCGCGCGCCGTGCTCGCCGATCAGCGTGTCCAGGCCGTCGGGCAGGGCGTCCGTCCACTCCAGCAGCCGCACCCGGTCCAGCACCGCCCGGAGCTCCGCGTCGGTGGCATCCCTGCGGGCGATCAGCAGGTTCTCCCGGACGCTGGTGTCGAAGAGGTGGGCGTCCTGGGCGCAGAGCCCGACCACCCGGCGCACCTGGTCGCCGTCCAGCTCACGGACGTCCACCCCGCCAAGGGTGCAGGAGCCCGCCTCCGGGTCGAGGAACCGGAGCAGCACCTGGGCGAGGGTCGTCTTGCCCGCCCCGGACGGCCCCACCACCGCGACCCTGCGGCCCGGCCGCAGGGTGAGGTCCACGCCGTTCAACGCGGGCCGGTGCTGCCCCGGGTGACGCGCCGACAGCCCGCGCACCGCGAGCGGGAAGGGCGACGCCGGGACCGGCCGGGGCCGTTCGGGCTCCCGCACCGGGTCCGGCGCGTCCAGCACGTCGAAGACCCGCTCGGCGCCCCGCCGGGCCCGCTGCCGGTACTGCGCGGCGAGTGGCAGACCGAGCACCGCCTCGAAGGCGGCGAGCGGGGTCAGCACCACCACGGCGGTGAGGATGCCGTCCAGTCGTCCGGCGGCCACCGCGGGTACCGCGACCAGCGCGGTGGCGGTCACGGTGAGGCCGCCGATCAGGGCGGTCAGGCCGTCGCCCAGGGCGCTGGCGGACGCGGTGCGGGCGGCGATCCGGGTCAGCGTGGTGTCGGCGGCGCGGGCCGCGGCGAGCCGGGCGGGCAGGGCGCCGGCCACGTCCGCCTCGGCGGTTCCGGTCAGCAGGTCGGTCACCCGGGTCGCCAGCGCGCCCCGCGCGGGCGCGAGCCGTGCCTCGGCCCGCCGGGCCACCGCCGCCGTCAGCAGGGGGACGCCGACCCCGGCCGCCAGCAGCCCCACGGCCAGCACCGCCCCCGCCTCGGGAAGCAGCCACGCGGCGAACCCCACCGAACCCGCGGAGACGGCCAGCGCCGCTCCGGCGGGCAGCAGCCACCGCAGCCAGTAGTCCTGCAGCGCGTCGACGTCGGTGACCAGCCGGGACAGCAGGTCGCCGCGGCGCGCGGTGCGCAGCCCGGCGGGAGCCAGCCGCTCCAGTCGCGCGAAGACGGCCACCCGGGTGTCGGCCAGCATCCGCAGCACGGCGTCGTGCGAGACCAGCCGCTCGGCGTACCGGAACACGGCGCGGCCGATGCCGAAGGCGCGGGTGGCGGTCACCGCGATCATCAGATAGAGCACCGGAGGCATCTCCGAGGCCCGCGAGATCAGCCAGCCGGAGGTGGCCATCAGCCCCACCGCGCTGCCCAGCGCGAGCGTCGCCAGCACCAGCGCGGACCCCAGCCGCCCGGCCCGCGCACCGGACAGCGCCCGGACCCGTCCCAGCACGTCGGGGGAGCCGCCGCGGCCGAACCGCGGCGCCGGGCCTGCCTCGTGCACCAGGTCCGCGGCGGGCTCCACCGCCCCGGACACCTCCACCAGGCCCTCGCCGGTGCCGCCGCCGGCCCGCACACCCGCACGCCGCGCCCCGGGGACCTTTTCCGCGACCATGTCGGCACCGGACGCGCCGTCCGCCCGTCCGGCGGCGGAGCCCGTCCCGAGGGCGTCCGCCAGGGGTGCCGCCTCTCCCCCCGCGTCCGCCGTGACCCCGGTCGCCGTCCCGCCCGAGGCGCCCCGCAGCCGGATCACCCGGTCCGCGACGGAGAGCAGCGCGGGGCGGTGGACCACCAGCAGCACCGTCCTCCCCGACGCCAGCCTCCGCACCGCCTCGGTGACCTCCGCCTCCGTCGCCCCGTCCAGTGCCGCCGTGGGCTCGTCGAGCAGCACCAGCGGACGGTCGGCGAGGAACGCGCGGGCCAGGGCGATCCGCTGCCGCTGCCCCGCCGACAGCCCGGCGCCGTCCTCCCCCAGCACCGTGCCGGTCCCCTCCGGCAGCGCCTCCACGAACTCCAGCGCTCCCGCGTCCGCCAGCGCCCGCCGCACCTCGGCCTCGCCGGCGTCCGGCCGCGCGAGGCGGACGTTCTCCGCGACGCTCGCCGCGAAGAGGTGCGGCCGCTGCGGCACCCAGGCGATCCGTGACCGCCAGGCCTCCGGGTCGATCTCCGCGAGGTCGACGCCGCCCACCCGGACCCGCCCCCGCGTCGGCCGGACGTGTCCGAGCAGCACCCGCAGCAGCGTGGACTTCCCCACTCCGCTGGGCCCCGTGAACGCCACGACCGCCCCGGGCTCCACCGTGAACGAGACGTCCCCGACCGCGTCCTGGGTCCGGCCGCCGTACCGCACGGCGACGCCCTCGAAGGTGATCGTCCCGTCCGCCGGGACCGGCCGGCGGCCCGCCTCCGGCAGCGGCGTCTCCAGCACCGCGAACACCTCTTCCGCTGCCGCCAGGCCCTCCGCAGCCGCGTGGTACTGGGTCCCCACCTGCCGCAGCGGCAGATAGGCCTCCGGGGCCAGGATCAGCACCACCAGGCCGGTGAAGAGGTCCATCTCCCCGTGGACCAGCCGCATGCCGATCGTCACCGCGACCAGCGCCACCGAGAGGGTGGACAGCAGCTCCAGCGCGAACGACGAGAGGAAGGCGATCCGCAGCGTCCGCAGCGTGGCCCGCCGGTACTCCGTGGTGATCCGCCGGATCGACTCGGCCTGCGCCTTGGCGCGCCCGAACACCTTCAGCGTCGGCAGGCCGGCGACGACGTCGAGGAAGTGCCCGGAGAGCCGGGACAGCAGGCGCCACTGGCGCTGGGTGTGGGCCTCGGTGGCCCAGCCGATCAGCGCCATGAAGAGCGGGATCAGGGGCAGCGTGCCCACGATGATCGCCGCGGAGACCCAGTCCCCGGTGACGATCCGCGCCAGCACCACCACCGGGACCACCACGGCGAGGCCGAGCTGGGGAAGGTACCGGGCGAAGTAGTCGTCCAGCGCGTCCACACCCCGGGTGGCCAGGTTCACCAGTGACCCGGTGCGCTGCCCGTCCAGCCAGGAGGGACCGAGGGCGGCTGTCCGTGCCAGCAGCCGCCCCCGGAGTTCGGACTTGACCGCCGCGCTCGCCCGATGGGCCGCGAGCCCGGTCAGCCAGCCGACCAGACCCCGCCCGCAGGCGACGGCGGCCAGCAGCACCAGGGGAGTTCCCAGTTCCCCGAGCGCCAGCCCTCGCTGGAAGGCGCCGACCACCACGCCGGCGATCAGCGTGGCCTGGGCGACGAGCAGTCCGGCGCCGGCCAGGCCCAGGGCCACCACCGCGGCCAGGAAGAAGCGCGTGGTGCGCGCGTACCGCACCAGCCGGGGGTCCACCGGTTTCACGTGAAACCTCGTTCGTCAGTGGCCCACGGCGATGTGCCGCGTGCCGATCCGCTTGCGGAACACCCAGTACGTCCACGCCTGGTACAGCAGCACCACCGGCGTGGCCGCCAGCGCGCACCAGGTCATGATCTTCAGGGTGTAGGGGCTGGACGAGGCGTTGGTGACCGTCAGGCTCCAGCTCTCGTCCAGCGTCGAGGGCATGACCGCCGGGAACAGGGAGAGGAAGAACACCGCGACCAGCGCCACCACGGTCAGGCCGGAGAGGACGAACGACCAGCCCTCCCGTCCGGCCCGCCCGGCGAGCACCGCGCCGCCCAGCGCGGTCGTCGTCACCACCGCCGCCACCAGGCTCGGGGTACCGCCCCGCGTGAGCAGGGTCCACACCAGGAAGCCGGCCATCGGCACCGCGGTGACCGCACCGAGCCGCACCGCCAGCCGGCGCGCCCGGTCCCGGATCTCCCCCTCGGTCTTCAGCGCCGCGAAGACCGCGCCGTGGAAGGTGAAGAGGGCCAGCGTCACCACACCGCCCAGCAGGGCGTACGGGTTGAGCAGGTCGCCCAGGGTTCCCACGTACTCCAGGTCGCGGTCGATCCGCATCCCGCGCACGATGTTGCCGAAGATCACGCCCCAGAGGACCGCGAGCAGCAGGGAGGTCCAGAAGATGGCCGCCTCCCAGTTCCGCTGCCACCGTTCGCCGGAGCGCTTCACGCGGTACTCGAACGCCACACCGCGCAGGATCAGGCAGAGCAGGACCACCAGCAGCGGCAGGTAGAACCCGGAGAAGAGGGTGGCGTACCACTCGGGGAAGGCGGCGAAGGTGGCGCCGGCGGCGGTCACCAGCCAGACCTCGTTGCCGTCCCAGACCGGCCCGATGGTGTTGATCAGCACCCGCTTCTCCACGCGGTCGCGGGCCAGCAGCCGGGTGAGCACGCCTATCCCGAAGTCGAAGCCCTCCAGGAAGAAGTAGCCGGTCCACAGGACGGCGATCAGGACGAACCAGACGTCGTGCAGTTGCAGTTCCATGCGAGCGACTCCCTGCCGGTCAGTACGAGAAGGCCATCGGCTTGTCGGCGTCGCGCGGGTCGCCGCCGATCTTCGTGGGCGGGTTGAGGTCGGCCTCGGTGAGCTCCGGCGGTCCGGCCTTCACGTACTTCACGAGCAGCTTGACCTCGACGACCGCGAGGGCCGCATAGACCACCGTGAAGAGCGCCATCGAGGCGAGGACCTCGCCCTGGCCTACACCGGGGGAGACCGCGTCGCGGGTCTGGAAGACCCCGAACACCACCCAGGGCTGGCGGCCCATCTCGGTGAAGATCCATCCCCAGGCGTTGGCGATCAGGGGGAAGGCCATGGTCCAGGTGGCGACCCGCCAGTAGAGCTGGGTCGTGCGCGGGCCGAGTGCGGCCTTGCCGCGCGGCAGCAGGACCAGGTTCGGGACCTCGTCCTCACCGGTCCGCAGGTGCTGGGGGAGCAGGAACCGCTTGCGCGTCAGCCAGAGCCCGAGCATGCCGATCGTCAGCGAGGCCATGCCGAACCCGATCATCCAGCGGAAGCTCCAGAAGGCCACCGGAATGTTGGGGCGGTAGTCGCCCGGCCCGTACGTCTCCTGCATCTGCTTGTTGAGGTCATTGATGCCGGGCACGTAGTGGTCGAGGTCGTTGGAGGCGAGGTAGGAGAGCAGACCGGGGATCTCGACGGCGACGGTGTTGTGGCCCTCGTCGACGTCCCCGTAGGCGAAGAGCGAGAAGGGGGCGCCGCGCTGGCCCTCCCAGAGCGCCTCCGCCGCGGCCATCTTCATCGGCTGCTGCTCGAACATCACCTTGCCCAGCAGGTCACCGCTGACCGCGGTCAGCAGACCGCCCACCGCCACGGTCACCAGGCCCAGGCGCAGCGAGGTCCGCATCTCCGCGATGTGACGGCCGCGGGCCAGGTGGTAGGCGGCGATGCCGACCATGAAGGCACCACCGGTCAGGAAGGCGGCGGTCAGGCTGTGGAAGACCTGGGTGAGGGTGGTGTTCTGCGTCAGCACCAGCCAGAAGTCGGTGAGCTCGGCGCGGCCCTTCTCCTCGTTGATCCGGTAGCCGACCGGGTGCTGCATCCAGGAGTTGGCCGCCAGGATGAAGTAGGCCGAGAGGATCGTGCCGATCGAGACCATCCAGATGCAGGCCAGGTGGATCTTCTGGGGCAGCTTGTCCCAGCCGAAGATCCACAGCCCGATGAAGGTGGACTCGAAGAAGAAGGCGATCAGCGCCTCGAAGGCCAGCGGGGCCCCGAAGACGTCGCCCACGAAGCGGGAGTAGGCGGACCAGTTCATGCCGAACTGGAACTCCTGCACCAGGCCGGTGACGACCCCCAGAGCGATGTTGATCAGGAAGAGCTTGCCCCAGAACTTGGTGGCCCGGAGGTACTTCTCCTTGCCGGAGCGGACCCAGGCCGTCTGGAGCCCGGCCGTGAGCGCGGCCAGCGAGATCGTGAGCGGGACGAAGAGGAAGTGGTAGACGGTCGTGATGCCGAACTGCCAGCGCGCGAGCGTCTCGGGTGCCAGGGCGAGGTCCACGTGGTCTCCTTCACAGCGGTGCCTCGAGGCGGAGGTTTGTTCCGCCAGATCCGCACATGGGGGGATGAACATGCGCGCTTGTGAAAGCGTTCACATTCACAAGCTATTATCAGCATGTAGGTCCAACGGCCGTACAGGGGGGTCCCCCTTCGGTCCCGGATCGGCCGAAACCCGGCCCTTCCGCCCGGCCCCTGCCCTGCCTGCCCCCCGTCCCCGTCCCCGTCCCCGGGCATGAGGACGGCCCGGCAGCCCCCCTCGGGGGCCACCGGGCCGTGCCGGTCCGGGCGCGCAGGGCCCGGTCGGAGGTCAGAGGGAGCGGCGGAACTCCCCCGCGGCCTTGAGGAACAGGTCGTTGGCCTCGGTCTCGCCCACGGTGACCCGCACGCCCTCCCCGGCGAACGGCCGGACCACCACACCCGCCTGCTCACAGGCCGCGGCGAAGTCCATGGTCCGCTCGCCGAGCCGCAGCCAGACGAAGTTGGCCTCGGTGTCCGGCACGGTCCACCCCTGCTCACGCAGGGCCGCGACCGCGCGGGCGCGCTCGCCCACCAGGTTCCCGACCCGCCCGAGCAGCTCCTCCTCCGCCCGCAGCGAGGCGACCGCCGCGTCCTGCGCCAGCTGGCTGACGCCGAACGGCACGGCCGTCTTGCGCAGCGCGGCCGCCACCGGCTCGTGGGCGATCGCGAAGCCGACCCGCAGACCCGCCAGGCCGTACGCCTTGGAGAAGGTGCGCAGCACACAGACGTTGGGGCGGTCCCGGTACAGCTCCACGCCGTCCGGGACGTCCAGGTCCCGCACGAACTCCCGGTACGCCTCGTCCAGCACCACCAGCACGTCACGGGGCACCCGGTCGAGGAAGCGCTCCAGCTCGGCCCGGCGGACCACCGTGCCGGTCGGGTTGTTGGGGTTGCAGACGAAGATCAGCCGGGTCCGGTCGGTGATCGCGTCGGCCATCGCGTCGAGGTCGTGGACGTCGCCGGAGGTCAGCGGCACCTGCACGGGCGTGGCGCCGCTGATGCGGGTGATGATCGGGTACGCCTCGAAGGAGCGCCAGGCGTAGATCACCTCGTCGCCGGGGCCACTGGTGGACTGCAGCAGCTGCTGGGCGACACCCACCGAACCGGTGCCGGTGGCCACGTGCGAGGCCGGCACCCCGAAGCGCTCCGCCAGTTCCTCGGTCAGACCGGTGCAGGCCATGTCCGGGTAGCGGTTGAAGGACGCGGCCGCGGCCACCACGCTCTCCATCACACCCGGCAGCGGCGGGTACGGGTTCTCGTTGGAGGACAGCTTGTAGGCGACCGGGCCCGACCCCGAGGCCGGGCGGCCGGGCTTGTAGGAGGGCACGGCCTCCAGCGCGGCGCGCAGTGTGGGGATCGTCTCGCTCACCGAAGTCCTCCTCATGACGGCCGGCGGCACACGCGCCGACGGCACCGATGGCTATCAGCCTAAGAGCCCCACGCCGTCGCGGAACCGGCCCGGCCGGAGCGCACCGACCGGCCGGAGCCGCCCTGGGGACGGTGAGGGGCGCAAGCGGCGACATCACGCGCGCCGGTGGCCCGCGCCGTGGCGCGCATCACCCGTGAAGGTGAGTTGCACCCGTTCCGGAGCCGTTTCCATGCACTCGACACGCACACATCACTACATGCGCAGCCACGACAGATGGTTCTGATGCCCTTACTTTCCAAGGCTCAGCTGTCACATGACCATGGAGAAACGTGTCTGTCAACGGTCGGGAAGCCCCCGGCCACCCCCCTCTCCGGGCCCTACTATCGGCTCGCCATGACAGCAGCAGGGAAGCACCAGGTGAACCGGGCGGAGATCACCCGGCGGGGCGGACGTCCGGGCCGGGCGGGCATCCGGGACGTGGCCGCAGCGGCCGGAGTCTCCATCACGACCGTCTCCGACGCCCTCAACGGCAAGGGCCGACTGCCCGATGCCACGCGACGCCATGTCCGGGAGGTGGCCGACCGTCTCGGTTACCGCCCCTCGGCCGCGGCCCGGACCCTCCGTACCGGGAAGTCGGGCCTCATCGGCCTGACGGTGACCACGTACGGGGATGAACCTTTCACCTTCACCGAGTTCGCCTACTTCGCCGAGATGGCCCGGGCGGCCTCCTCGGCGGCACTGGACCGCGGCTACGCCCTGGTGATCCTGCCGGCGACCTCACGGCACGACGTGTGGTCCAACGTCGCCCTGGACGGCACGGTGGTCATCGACCCGTCGGACCACGACCCGGTGGTCGCCGAACTGGCCCGGCAGGGTTTACCAGTGGTCTCCGACGGCCGCCCGAACGGCACGCTCCCGGTGACCGCCTGGGTGGACAACGACCACGAGGCCGCGGTGCTGGGCATCCTGGACCACCTGGCCGCGGCCGGCGCGCGCCGCATCGGACTCCTCACCGGCACCAGCACGGACACGTACACCCGCCTGTCCACCACCGCCTACCTGCGCTGGTGCGAGAACGTCGGCCAGGACCCGGTCTACGAGTCCTACCCGGCGCACGACCCCTGCGCGGGCGCCGTCGCCGCCGACCGGCTGCTGGCCCGCCCGGACCGGCCGGACGCGGTGTACGGCCTCTTCGACCCCAACGGCACCGACCTGCTCGCCGCCGCCCGGCGGTACGGGCTCCGGGTACCGGAGGACCTGCTGCTGGTGTGCTGCAGCGAGTCCTCGGTGTACGCCAGCACCGAGCCGCCGATCACCACGCTCTCCCTGAAGCCGCGCCGCATCGGCACGGCGGTGGTCCAGCTGCTGATCGACGCGATCGAAGGGGTCGCGTCGGACCAGCCGGTCGAGCAGGTCATGCCGACGGAGCTGATCGTCCGCGCCTCCTCCCAGCGCCGCCCCACCCGCACCACCGTGAGTCCTCCGCGCACCCCGAACTCCACCTGAGCGAGGGTGCCGTGCCGTGGGGGGCGGCCCGGGTGGGTGACGCCGGCCCGGGTCGTGGCGGCCGTGGCGCCGGCCCGGATGCGGTTCCGGGCGACGGCGTCGGCCGCGCCCCGGAGGAGGCGGGCCGGGGGTCAGGGGGGTCAGGGGTCCGCTCCCGGTCACGCGGGCGGACCCTCGCCCGCGCCCACCGACACCGCCGGCCGGCGCCGGACGGTGCCGGACGGTGCCGGTGGCCGCCGGTTCGCACGTCCGCGGGCCCCGGGCCGTCGTGCGCGCCCGTGCCGACGCGCGCGCAAAGGGCCCGCAACAGTGACATCCGTCCCGGCGGCGACGTCCCGCAAAGGGCGGCGTCAACCCGTGCACACCGTGCGATTCGACCGAAATCCCGCACGCCAAGGCCTGTTGCCGCAGGATTCACCACCCCTGGGTCGTCCCACGGCACGATCCGCGTTCCTATGATGGGCGCACGACACCGCGGGCCGCTGCCACCAGGCAGTCCGATGCGGTGCAGACGCGGCGCGATGGTGGAGGGGTCGATGACTCAGGGGGCCGGTCGGGGACCCGAGGTGGAGCGCACGGCGACACTGCGCGACTTCCGGGTGCCCGCATACGTCCACGAACCCGCACCGCACCCCGCGGCGGGACAACCTCCGGCGCCCCCGGTCCCACCCGTTCACCTGGCCCCTCCGGCTCACCCGGCCCCTCCGGCGCACCCCGCGGCTCCGGCTCACCCGGCGGCTCCGGCGCCTTCGGCACAGCCGGTTCATCCGGCACGCCCGGCGCATCCGGCCGCTCCCGGGCACCCGGCTCCTTCTGCGCACCCGGTCCACCCGGCCGCCCCCGGGCATCCGCCCGTCCCCGGACATCAGGCTGCGTCGGCGGCCCACCCGGCCCCTCGGGCTCACCTGGTGCCGCCCTCGCCCGCGGGCCAGGCCGCGCCCCCCGCCGAGCCGCACCCCGGCTCCGTGCCCCCGGAGGCCTTCCCGGACGGGATGCCCGAGGAGTACACGCCGACCGAGCGCGACCTGCCGGTGATCCGCCGGGGCGACACGCTCCAGCTCGGCCCGTCCGTGGCCGCCGCCGCGGAGCCCGCCGAGTCCCCCGCCCCCGGCAAGCCCGCCCCCGGACCGCTCTACGTGGTGGGCGACGTCCACGGCTACCTCGACGAACTCCTCGACGCCCTGCGGGAGCAGGGGATCGTCGACGAGAACGGCAACTGGTCGGCCGGCACCACCCGCCTGTGGTTCCTCGGCGACTTCACCGACCGCGGCCCGGACGGCGTCGGCGTGATCGAGCTGGTGATGCGGCTGTCGGCCGAGGCCGCGGCCGCGGGCGGTTACTGCAAGGCCCTGCTGGGCAACCACGAACTGCTCCTGCTCGGCGCCAAGCGGTACGGCGACACCCCCGTCAACTCGAGCGCCGGCACGGCCACCTTCCAGGCGGCCTGGCTGCTCAACGGCGGGCAGAAGGCCGACATGGAGCGCCTCCAGGACCACCACCTGCAGTGGATGTCCCGGCTCGCCGCCATGGAGGAGGTCGACGGCCACCTGCTGCTGCACTCCGACACCACCGCGTACCTGGAGTTCGGCAACTCCACCGAGGAGGTCAACGACACCGTCCGGGAGACGCTGACCCGCAACGACCCGGACGAGGTCTGGGACCTCTTCCGCAAGTTCACCAAGCGGTTCGCCTTCCGCGACGCCGGTGGCGCCGAGGCGGCCCGCGAGCTCCTCGACGCCTACGGCGGCACCCGGATCGTGCACGGCCACAGCCCGATCCCCTACCTCACCGGCGAGGCCGGTGGGGAGGACGGTGAGGGCGGCTCGGGCCGCCCGACGATCGACGGCCCGCACGTCTACGCCGACGGACTCGCCATCGCCATGGACGGCGGGGTCACCATGGCCGGCACCCTCCTGGTCCGCCGCCTGCCGATCACCTGACCCGCCCGGTCGAACCGTCCGGGCGGCGTGACGCGGTGAGGCGTCAAGTCCCTTGTGTCACAGGGGTGTTCAGCCGCCCCAGCGCCCGTCCGAACCGGGCGGATTCCGGCGGGGAAACCGTGAAACTCCCCGTAATCCCCTTGTCATCACCCGCCGCCGCGGCACTACCATCGGACTATCCGTAGCAGGCTCCCCTCCGTCCCAGCCAGACGGCTCGTCGGCATGCCGAGCCACCAGCCCTACGGAGCATCGGGGGATGCACATGACCAGCCACCCGCGGCACCTGCGGAACGAGGACCGCCCCGATTTCGAGCGAGCCCTGGACGAGGCCCTCCGCTCGACCTCGCGCTACGACCACCCGGCGGCCCTTTCCGCCCGGCCCACCACCGAGCAGCTGCGCTCGCACGCCCTCTCCTGCGCGGACGAGATCCTGCAGGAGGCGGCGCCCGAGTACGACCACTACGTCGACCTGCGCGAAGGCCTCCGGAGCCTGGCCGCCGTGGAGCAGGAACCGGGATCCGAGGGGGACGACCTCCGCACGCTGCGGGAGGCCGACGACTCCGGGCCCGGGGCCGCCGCCGTGACGGTCGTCCTGGCCCCGCTGCTGGCGGGTGCGTCCGCGGTCGTCCTGCTGCTGATCGGCTACCTGCTGAAAATGCTCACGCCGGAGCCGGCGATGGCGGGAAAGCTGCTGACCGCCGGCTGGGTGTTCGGCGCGCTGGCCGCAGCCGGGCTGCTGGCCGCGGCGGCCGGGCTGCTGGTCACCGCCCTGCGCAACGGGTCCCGTGCCTACCACGTGGAACCGCGGGGCCGGCGGGACGCGGACCTCGAGCGGGCCCGTGCGGAATGGCTGGACGCCCTGCGTGAGCGCGGCATCCAGCCGTTCCTGGACCGGGCGTCGACCTCGTCCCCGCAGGTCTCCCCGGCCGGCGCGCCACTGCCGGACCCGGGCGACCGCGACGGCTACCCCGGTCCCGGCCGGGAGCCCAACCGGATCACCAGCCCGCGCTTCAGCAGCCCCGGGTACAGCAGCCCGGACTTCTCCAGCCACAACCGCCGCCCCAGGTAGTGGTCCCCGCGCCTCACGGCGCGGGGGCACACCCGGGTCGGCAGTGCCGCACGCCAGTGCCGAAGCACCGGACGGAACACCGGGGCAGGCCAGGTCGCACACCCCGGACCCGGCCTGCCCCGGCCGAACCGGCGGCACCTGACGGCGTCGACCGCACACACCACACCGACCGACCGAGGACGCGGAACGGACCGACGGACGCGGAACGGACCGCGGCGGGCCGCCGCGGTCTCACCCACCGCGGCGGTCCGCCCAGGAGACGCCGCGACCCGTCAACCCGTCAGGCCCGGCCCGCCCCCTCCGGCTGCCCGGGAAGAGCCGCCCGGTCCGCCCGGTCCGGCCGTTCCGTCAGCGGCACGTAGACCCGGTTGCCGCCCGCCGCGAACTCCTTGGACTTCTGGAGCATCCCCTCGGCGACCTCCTCCGCCGAGGCGGCCGCCCCGGCGTCACCGCCGAACCGCTCGTTGATGTCCCGGCTGATCCGCATGGAGCAGAACTTCGGCCCGCACATGGAGCAGAAGTGCGCCGTCTTCGCCGGTTCGGCCGGCAAGGTCTCGTCGTGGAACGCCCGTGCCGTGTCCGGGTCCAGGGAGAGGTCGAACTGGTCCTCCCACCGGAACTCGAACCGCGCGTCGGAGAGCGCGTCGTCCCACTCCTGCGCGCCCGGATGCCCCTTGGCCAGGTCCGCCGCGTGCGCGGCGATCCGGTAGGTGATCACGCCGGTCTTCACGTCGTCCCGGTCGGGCAGCCCCAGGTGCTCCTTGGGGGTGACGTAGCACAGCATCGCCGTGCCCCACCAGGCGATCATCGCGGCGCCGATGCCGGAGGTGATGTGGTCGTACCCCGGAGCGATGTCCGTGGTCAGCGGGCCGAGCGTATAGAACGGAGCCTCATCGCAGATCTCCTGCTGAAGGTCGATGTTCTCCTTGATCTTGTGCATCGGGACGTGTCCCGGGCCCTCGATCATCGTCTGCACACCACAACGCCTGGCGACGCGGCCGAGTTCCCCGAGCGTGTGCAACTCGGCGAACTGCGCCTCGTCGTTGGCGTCGGCGATCGACCCGGGCCGCAGACCGTCGCCCAGCGAGTAGGTGACGTCGTAGGCGGCCAGGATCTCGCTCAGTTCCTCGAAGTTCTCGTAGAGGAAGCTCTCCTTGTGGTGCGCGAGACACCAGGCGGCCATGATCGACCCGCCCCGGGAGACGATGCCCGTCTTCCGCCCGGCCGTCAGCGGCACGTACGCCAGCCGCACACCGGCGTGCACGGTCATGTAGTCCACGCCCTGCTCCGCCTGTTCGATCACCGTGTCCCGGTAGATCTCCCAGGTGAGCTCCTCCGCCTTGCCGTCGACCTTCTCCAGCGCCTGGTAGAGCGGCACGGTGCCGATGGGGACGGGGGAGTTGCGCAGCACCCACTCACGGGTGGTGTGGATGTTCCGCCCGGTGGAGAGGTCCATGACCGTGTCGGCGCCCCAGCGGGTCGCCCAGGTCATCTTCTCCACCTCCTCCTCGATCGAGGAGGTCACCGCCGAATTGCCGATGTTGGCGTTGACCTTCACCAGGAACCGCTTGCCGATGATCATCGGCTCGATCTCCGGGTGGTTCACGTTGGCCGGCAGCACCGCCCGTCCCGCGGCGATCTCCTCGCGCACGACCTCCGGCGGGACGTCCTCCCGGATGGCCACGAACTCCATCTCGGGCGTGATCTCGCCCCGTCGCGCGTAGGCGAGCTGGGTGACGGGTCCGCCGTCCCGGCCGCGGCGCGGTCGCCGCGGCTGGCCCGGGAAGACCGCGTCCAGGTTGCGCAGTCCGCCGCGCGGTGCGGTGTGGCGGATGCCGTCGTCCTCGGGGCGGACCGGGCGGCCCGGATACTCCTCGGTGTCCCCGCGGGCGATGATCCAGTTCTGCCGCAACGGCGACAGGCCCCGGCGGACGTCGGTGTCCACCGCCGGATCGGTGTACGGGCCGGAGGTGTCGTAGAGCGACACCGTGCGGCCGTTGGTGAGGTGGACCCGTCGTACCGGCACGCGGATGTCGGGGCGGGAACCCTCGACATGGCCCTTGTGCCAACGAGCAGGCGTGCGTGCTTCCTTGTCGGTCATGAGACCTACTCCCTACGCCGGCATTACCCGGTAACAGGTTCGGCGGTCGACGCAGCGGTCTCCGGCACGATGTTTCCCGTGAAACATCGCCTGTGCGCCCTGTGAACCAGGGCGGAACGGAGGTCAGCGTCCTCTCAGCCCGGTGCTCCGAGCTCCCGCGTGTGCAAAGGTGACCCCACGCTAGCGTCCCGCCGGGCGCGGTGAACAGTAGGCCACTGTCACTCTTGGGATGATCTGTCCGTGAGCACCATGCAACCGCCTCCCGAACCGCAGCGTCCCTCCTCCGACGCACACGTGCCTCACGGCCATGCGCAGCACGGCGCCCGCCCCGACCACGGTCGCGGCCCCGGCCCGGCACCCGATCCCGCCGCCCCCGCACATGGGCATGGGCACGGCCACAGCCATGCCCATGGACCGGCCGCACCGGCCTCCCGCCGGCTCCGGCGGATCATCGCCGCCGTCCTGGTGCCGTTCGCCGCCGCCGTGGCGGTGGGCCTGCTGGCCCTCTGGCCCGGTGGCGCCCCGGACCACGAGCGTTCCGGCGTGGGCTTCGACCGGCACACCGAGCAGGGCACCGTGACCCGCGTCGAGAAGACGGCCTGCGGACAGCAGCCGGACCAGAAGCAGGAATGCACGCTGGCCACGGTGCGCATCGACACCGGCAAGGACGAGGGCCGCACCTTCGTCGAGACGGTCCAGCGCGACCAGTCACGGCAGTTGGCGAAGGGCGACTCGGTGATCGTCGCCTACGAGCCGACCGCGCCCAAGGAACTGCAGTACTCCGTGATGGACATGGACCGGAAGTTCCCGCTGACGCTGCTGGCGGGCATCTTCGCGGTGGCGGTCGTGATCGTGGGCCGGCTGCGCGGCCTGATGGCGCTGATCGCGCTGGCGGTGAGCTTCATGGTGCTCACCCTCTTCATCCTTCCGGCCATCCTGCAGGGCTCGAACCCCCTGCTGGTGGCGGTGGTCGGCTCCAGCGCCATCATGCTGATCGCGCTCTACCTGTGCCACGGACTCTCGGCCCGGACATCGGTGGCGGTCCTGGGCACCCTGGTGTCGCTGCTGCTGATCGGCGTCCTGGGCTCGGTGTTCATCGGCTGGGGCGACCTCACGGGCAACACCGACGACAACACGGGCCTGATCCACGGCCTCTACCCGCAGCTCGACATGAGCGGTCTGCTCCTGGCCGGCGTCATCATCGGTTCGCTCGGTGTCCTCGACGACGTCACCGTCACCCAGACCTCCGCGGTGTGGGAGCTCCACGAGGCCAATCCCTCGCTCGGGCCGCGCGGGCTCTACCGGGCCGGTCTGCGCATCGGCCGGGATCACATCGCCTCGGTGGTCAACACCCTGGTCCTCGCCTACGCGGGTGCGGCGCTGCCGCTGCTGCTGCTCTTCTCCATCGCCCAGAGCAGCGTGGGGTCGGTGGCCAACAGCGAGCTGGTCGCCCAGGAGATCGTGCGCACCCTGATCGGTTCCATCGGCCTGGTGGCCTCGGTGCCGGTGACCACCGCGCTGGCCGCCCTGGTGGTCTCCGCCGACCGCCCCGGGCCGGACGGCTCCGGCGCTCCCCGGACGGCCGGCCGGGGAGTCGGGCGTTCCGCCGGGCAGTCCTCCGGCCGAAGCTCCGGCGGGCGGGGGACCGGCGGGCGGGGGACCCGGGGACGTCGCCGCCGCCGCTGATCACCCGCGCGTCTCCCCGTGTCGAGAGCCGGCGCGGACGCCGGCCGCCGACGGGGCGGAGGAGGCCCGGCCGCCCTCGGGCCGCCGGGCGGAAGCGTTCCTTCACGGGAGCGACGCGGGCCACGGCGACGGGGTCAGCCGGCGCTCTGTTCCTCGGCCAGGATGCGGTCCAGCGCCTCGTCCAGGTGCGCGTCGAAATCGGCGAGCGCCCCCTCCTGGCCGAGCGGCACCAGCTTGTCCGTCCGGTCCAGGAAGGCAACCAGGGGGGCGGCTCCGGAGCGGAACAGCGCCTGGTCACGGCCCACCTGGAGCCTGATCAGCACCTCGCCCAGCATGTCCGGGTCGGCGGGCGACACCCGGACGTCACCGTCCCCGCACGGCCGCCCCACCCCGTCGATCAGCAGCTCCCGACCGAAGGCCCAGGTCACCGGTGCGTCACCAGGAAGGTGAAAGGTCAGTCGCACGGCGAACGGATCAGAGGTCTCGTAGCGCAGCTCGACCGGAATGCGGAACGAGAGCTCGTCCGAGACGAGAAAGTTCATCATGACCTCTGCCTGCACCGACTCGCGCATCGCCTACCCCGTCTTTTGTCCTCGGGTTGTCCGGGACTCATCCTGCTGACCCTGCGCGCCATCTTGCTGAACGTACACGGCGAATCACAAGGAGTGATTTTTCAGATACTGAAAGACAGGGCCAGGACACCGGGCTGACGCCCGATCTCGGCCTGCAGCCGACGGGCCGCGGGAAGCAGGTGATCGGCCTGCTGGACGGGCAGCGAGACCGCCACCGTGGCGACGAGCGTGCCGATCCGGATGGGGATCGCGGCGCACACCGTGCCGAGCGCGTACTCCTGACGCTCGATCACTGGCTCCCCATGGCGACCGGCCGCCAAACGCCGCAGCAGGACCCGTTCGTCCTCGACGGTGTACCGCGTGAGCGGCTGCACCGGGTGGCGGGCCAGATGGTCCCGCCGGGCGTCCTCGTCGAGCTGGGACAGGAGGCACTGCCCGATGGCGTGCGCGTGCCCGGTGGCCCGGAAGTCGGCCCACTCGTCGACGGCGGGGGTCTCCGGGGAGTCCGCGACACCGAGCACCTCGATCTCGCCGTCGCGGTAGCGGGCGCAGTACAGCGGCGCGCCGATGGTGTCGTGCCAGTGCGCCAGCGCGTCGGCGACGACGCGACGTTTCTGCCGGGCCAGCCTGCGGCCCAGCCGCTCGGAGGCGTCCCCGAGGTGGAAGAGCCCGCTGTCGCGCCGCAGATAGCCCTCGTGGACCAGGGTGCGCAGCAGGTGGTACGTCGTCGGCAGCGCCACTCCCGTCTGCCGGGCGAGCTGCTTGGCGGGCGCGCCGCCCTCGTGCTCGGCCACGGTCTCCAGCAGCCGCATGGCCCGCTGGACGGAACCGATCAGCGTCGCCGGCCGGCCCTGCGCCGCGCCACCCGTGGACCCGCCCCTTCTGCCTCTCGCGGAGCCCTCCTCGGCGGGGGCGGCCGCGTGGCCCGCCTGGGTGGGCTGGACGGGCACGGAGGGGGCGCGTCGTGCGGCGGACGCAGTGTCGGCCGTGGCCAAGGGTCACTCCCGGAGCGCGAGGGGGCTGCCCGTGCCGGGGAAACACGGGGACTGTGCGGGCCGCCCGCGGGGGCTCTGACTCCCCCGCGACGAGTTCCGGACTCTAACGGTCCGTCACCTGCGGGATACACCCCGCGGACCACACTTCCCTCTCACGAGGGATCCACCCCTTGCGCTCCTGGCTACCACTTCTCGTCGGACGACGAGGACGAGGACCCCGTGAACTTCCGCACCACGAAGATGAGGCCGCCCACCAGTGCGACGAAGAGCAGCACCTTGAACAGCAGCCCCACGAGGAAGCCCAGCACGTTCGCTATCAGGCCTCCGAAGACCACCAGGGCGATCACCGGGATCGCGACCCACTTCACCCACCACGGCACGTCCGCGAGGATCTCACGCATCGCCCAGCCCCTTCTCCCAGCACGTCTTCCGGTACGTCTTCGATGCTAGGCGCGGAAGGGGCCCGGCAGGCGCCTCGGGCACCCTCGTTCGTCCCTGATCGCTCCCCTAAGGGTTGGCGGGTCAGCCCTCGGGGGGCGAGAAGACCACCATGACCCGCAGGTCCTCGCTGATGTGGTGGAACTTGTGGGGCACCCCGGCCGGCACGTAGACCACGCTGCCCCGCGCCACCTCCGTGGTCTCGGCCCCCACCGTCAACCAACCGCGTCCGCTCACCACGAGGTACACCTCGTCCTGATGGTGCGGCTGCTGCGGGTCCTGCGCGCCCGCGTCCAGGGCGTAGAGCCCCACCGACATGTTCCGCTCACGCAGGAACTGCAGGTACGCGCCGTCGTTGGCGGCCCGCTCCGCCTCCAGTTCGTCCAGCCGGAATGCCTTCATCGCCCCGCTCGCCCCTTGAGGTCAGCACCGAAATCGATCTCGTCTGCCACGATCAGACCCATGATGAACTTCTTGGTCAAGACGCTCGCCAACGCGGGCGCACTGGCGGTCGCCGTATGGCTGATCGACAAGATCAGTCTCGAGGGCGGCAGCACCGGCAAGAAGGCCGGCACCCTGATCGTGGTGGCGCTGATCTTCGGTCTCGTCAACCTGCTGGTGAAGCCGGTCGTGCAGCTGCTCACGCTGCCGCTCTTCATCCTCACCCTCGGCCTGATCACCCTGGTGGTCAACGCCCTGATGCTGATGCTCACCTCCTGGATCGCCGGGAAGCTGGACCTGAGCTTCCACGTCGACGGCTTCTGGACCGCGGTCCTCGGCGGCCTCGTCGTCGCGGTGGTCTCCTGGGCCCTGAACCTGGTGCTGCCCGACAAGGACTGACCCGGCCTACTCCGGCCTCCCGCCGCTCCGACGACCCTCCCGTCCGCCGCGGCCCGCCCCGGGGTCGTGACGCACACCCGTCCGCCCGCCGGCCCGACCGTCCTGAGACAGTGGGGGCCGGTGGGCGCGGCAGGCCGCACCGGACGTGAGCAGCAGGAAGGACGGGCCGCATGAACTACGACTCCCCGGCGAACGCGGCGGGCGACGCCGACGGCACGGAGGCCATCCCTCCGCGGAAGGGCGACGGGACGCGCGCCGTGCGCGCCGGTCTGCCGGAGCCCCTCAAGCACGAGCCGACCCTCCCCGGCCCCGTCTTCGCCGCCCACTTCCACCTGCCGGGCGAGCCCACCGGTCCGTACACCTACGGCCGGGACGAGAACCCGACCTGGACGCTGCTGGAGAACGCCATCGGCGAACTCGAGGCGCCCGGCCGGGACGACGTCGAGACGCTGGTCTTCCCCTCCGGCATGGGCGCGATCTCCGCGGTCCTGTTCTCCCAGCTGAGGACCGGTGACGCCGTCGTCCTGCCCAGCGACGGCTACCAGGTCTTCCCCCTGGTGCGCGCCCAGCTGGAGGCCTTCGGCGTGGAGGTGCGCACCGCGCCCACCGGCGGGGACGCGCAGCTGGAGGTGCTCGACGGCGCCAGGCTGCTGTGGATCGAGACGCCCTCCAACCCCGGCCTGGACGTCTGCGACGTGCGCCGGCTCGCCGAGGAGGCGCACGCGCGGGGGATCGCGGTAGCCGTCGACAACACGCTGGCCACCCCGCTCGGCCAGCGGCCGCTGGAGCTGGGCGCGGACTTCTCGGTGGCCAGCGGCACCAAGCAGCTCACCGGCCACGGAGACGTGCTCCTGGGCTATGTGACGGGCGCGCGCGGCGAGGCGATGGACGCGGTCCGGCGCTGGCGGAAGATCGTCGGCGTGATCCCCGGCCCGATGGAGGCCTGGCTGGCCCACCGCTCCCTCTCCACCCTGCAGCTGCGGGTGGACCGGCAGGCGGCCACCGCCCTCACCCTGGCCAGGACCCTCAAGGAGCGGCCCGAGGTGGCCGACCTGCGCTACCCGGGACTCCCCGACGACCCGTCGCACGCCGTGGCCTCGCGTCAGATGCGCCGCTTCGGCTGCGTCGTCTCCTTCACCCTCCCCGACCGCGAGCACGCGGAGCGCTTCCTGGAGTCGCTGCGGCTGGTCGACGAGGCGACCAGCTTCGGCGGGGTGCGGTCCAGCGCCGAGCGGCGCGGCCGCTGGGGCGGGGACGCGGTGCCGGCGGGCTTCATCCGGCTCTCGGTGGGCGCCGAGGATCCGGAGGACCTGGTGGCGGACGTCCTGCGCGCCCTGGACGAGGCCGCGCGGCCGGCCGTCTCCGGCGGCTGATCCCGTACGACGCGAACGCCCGGTCCGAGCCTCCCCCCTCGTGGCTCGGACCGGGCCGTCCGCACGCCGTGCGACCGTGCTGTCGCACCGCGCCACCAAGGCTAGTTGACTCTGTGTCAGTGTCCAATCACCGTAGCGACAGGGGCCTATCGACATATTTATAGTTGAACGCGGCCGACGGGCCGTCAGGGGCGGACCCGCACCGCCCCGGCAGCCGAGGGGGCGCCCCATGGACCTGGCCTTGCTCCGCACCTTCGTGGCGGTGTACCGGGCCGGATCCTTCACGCGCGCCGCCGCACTGCTCGGCCTCTCCCAGCCGGCCGTGACCTCCCAGATCCGCACCCTGGAACGGCAGCTCGGCCGTCCGCTCTTCCTGAGACAGGCCCGCGGCGTCGTCCCCACCACCGTCGGCGACGAACTGGCCCACAAGGCCGCACCCCACCTCGACGCACTGGTGGAGATCGCCGAAACCGGCCTCGAGGCCGGCGGACCCGGCACCCTCCACCTCTCCGGGCCCCCCGAGTTCCTGGCGGAGCGAGCCCTTCCCGCCCTCGCCACCCTGGCCGCCGAGAAGGGCCGGCCCCTCTCCCTACGCGCCTCCTTCGGCAACGACCAGGAGAACCTCGACGGCCTGGCCGCCGGGCACTGCGACCTGGCCGTCGCGACGGCCCGCCCGCGCGGCTCGCTGCTGAGCTCCACCCCGCTCTGCGACGAGGAGCACGTCCTGGTCGCCGCCCCCGCCGTGGCGGCCTCGGCAGGGCTGCCCGTCGGCGCCCCCGCCGATCCCACCGATCCCACCGGCCGCACGGGCGCACCGGACCGCCCGGACGAACTCCGGACCCGGCTGGATCCGCTGCCCGTGCTAGAGGTGCACGAGTCGCTCCCCTTCGTGTCCCGGTACTGGTCCTCCGTCTTCGGCGCGCGGCCCGCCGTGACCTCGGGCGCGGTGGTGGTCCCGGACCTGCGGGCGGTGCTCACCTGCGCCCTCCACGGCGCCGGGATCGCCGTCCTGCCGCGCTACCTCTGCGCCTCCGCGCTGGAACGGGGCTCGCTGGTGGCCCTGTACGAGCCCGACGTGCCCCCGCTGCGGACCTACTTCCTGGTGGTACGCACCGGCACCCTCGCCCTCCCGCACATCGGCCGCGCCCATGAGCGGCTCCAACGGGCCGCGGCCTCCTGGGCCTGACCCGCGCGGGGCACCCGCCTGGCCCTGACCCGCGGGGGTCAACCGTCTGGCCCTGACCCGCGCCGTGCACGGGAGCACGGCCGGGGCCGCGCGCGGCACGGTGAATGGCCGGGGCCGATGTTTCACGTGGAACATCACGGGCCAGATTCCCCCCATGACCGTCCGCCCCGTGGTCAAGCGCACTGCCCGCGCCGTCCTCCTGGACGGCGACGACCTGATCCTGATCAAGCGCACCAAGCCCGGCGTCGATCCCTACTGGGTCACCCCCGGCGGCGGTGTGGAGCCCGAGGACGCCACCGTCGTGGACGCGCTCCACCGCGAGGTGCACGAAGAACTGGGCGCCAAGATCACCGGCGTCATCCCCTGCTTCGTGGACACCGTGGAGCACATCGGCCCGGACGAGGCCTCGACCGGTGTGAAGGTGCAGCACTTCTTCGTCTGCCGGCTGGAGTCCATGGACCCCTCGCTGCGCCACGGCCCCGAGGTCGAGGAACCGTCGGGTGAGTACGAGATCGTCCGGGTGCCGTTCACCCGGGTCGGGATCGCCGGCGTCCATCTGGTGCCGCTCTCCCTGCGGCACTACCTGGACGGCAACATCGAAGGCGTCCGCGCGCTCCACGCGTCGGACCTCGTCTGACCGTCGCGTGGCGGGCGGCGCCGCGCCCTAGGGTGCCCCCATGGACGATCTTCTGATACGCCGCGCCACCGCCGAGGACGTGCCCGCTCTCGTCGCGATGTACGCCGACGACCCCCTGGGTGCCGACCGTGAGACGCCGGACGACCTGGCCCCCTACCTGGAGGCCTACCGACGGCTGGCGGAGGACCCGAACCAGCACCTGATGGTGGCCGAGCGGTCCGGGAAGGTCGTCGGCACGCTGCAGCTGACCGTGATCCCGGGTCTGTCCCGCCGTGGCACCACCCGCTCGGTCATCGAGGGCGTCCGGGTGCACTCCGACGAGCGGGGCGGCGGCCTCGGCTCCCGTCTCGTCCGGTGGGCCGTCGAGGAGTCCGGGCGGCAGGGGTGCCGGCTGGTGCAGCTGACCTCCGACGCCACCCGGACCGACGCCCGCCGGTTCTACGAGCGTCTCGGCTTCACCGCCTCGCACATCGGCTTCAAGCTCCAGCTCTGAACCCGCCCCGCATCACTGCGGCAGCCCCCGCCAGCCGCCCTCGTCGACGCCGCCCGGCACGGGCGCGGTGGGGTCGTAGGGGGTGCGGGTGAAGAAGAAGGAACCGAGGTCGAGGTGGCTCACCGTGCCGTCCGGGCGGCGGACGGCACGCAGGGTCTCCCCGGCGTAGTAGCCCTCCAGGCCGGTCCAGGTGCCGTCGTCGGCGGCCCGGAAGCGGGACCGGCGGCCGGAGGCGCCCATCGGGTCCAGGGAGATCCCGCCGTCGGGGAGCAGGCGCAGCACATAGGCCTGGGTGCCCCAGTACCAGGGCCCGGTCAACGCCAGCACCGCCTGATCGACCTCCGGAAGAGGACGCCACGGCTCGGGGATGCGCGGCTCGGCCTCGGCCACGATGCGCACCAGATCCGGGCCCACGCTCCAGAAGGGCGCGCTGGAGGTGCAGTTCGCCAGGACCACGGCGGCCACGTCGTCCTCCACGCCGATGGCCAGGTTGGCGAGGAAGCCGGGGACCGAGCCGGAGTGGCCGACCAGTCGCCGCGGGCCCCAGTGCTGGATCTGCAGCCCCAGCCCGTAGCCCGACCCGGCCGCCAGGTCGCCGGGCTCCGGGGGCGCCGCCGGGGCCCGCATCTCGGCGACCGAGTCGGCGCTCAGCACCCGGTCGTCGCCGCGCATCAGGAAGGCGGCGAAGCGGGCCAGGTCGGCCGTGGTGGACCACAGCTGCCCGGCGGGGGCCATCCGGCCGAGATCCTCCACCTGCTCGGGCAGCAGCACGTCGGCCCACGGATGGACCGCCCAGCCTCCCGCGGCCGGGGCGACCGGGTCCGTGCCGGTGCGGTGCAGTCCGAGCGGCTCCAGGACCTCCCGGCGCAGCACCTGGTCCCACGGCTCCTGGCGCACTTCCTCCACCAGCGCGCCGAGCAGCGCGAAGCCGGGGTTGGAGTAGTGGAACCGGCGTCCGCCCGGATGCAGCACGGGGTTCTCCCCCAGGACGTCGGTGAGCTCGGGCCGCAGCGCTCCCGGCGTCCGCTCCCACCACGGCCCGGGTGTCTCGGCCGCCAGCCCCGCGCTGTGGGCGAGCAGCTGGGCGATGGTGGCCCGTCCCGCCGAGGTGCCGGGCAGGTGCTTGTCCAGGGGGTCCTCGAGAGAGAGCCGGCCCTCGTCCCGCAGCCGCAGCACCAGGACGGCGACGAAGGTCTTGGTGATCGAACCGATCCGGTACTGGACGTCTCCGTCGGGCGCGTGCCCGTCCACCGAGGTACGCGACCCGCTCCAGACGAGCTCTCCGCCCCGGACGACCGCCGCGGTGAGCGAGGGTGCCCGGCCGTCGGCCTGGCCCACCGCGATCCGATGCAGGAGCGCCCGCCGGGTGGCGGGGAGGAGGACGTTCTCTTCCTGAGGTGTCGTCATGGGGTCAGTGCACCAGACCCGGTCCGGGCGGAGCGAACCGGATTCCGGGTCGCGCGGAAATTCGTTTGACCGCGCCGGTGCCGCGGACTGCACTGGGGCGGGACGCCACGGAGTCGTGGCGCCGTGAGCCGGGGAGGCAGCGCCAGCGATGGAGATCCGTTCCACGACCGACCAGGACTTCGAGGTCTTCCTCGACACGCTCCATTGCGCGTTCGGGAGCTTCCGGGACACCCCGCCCGAGGGCAGCGAGGGCTGGTGGGCCGGGTACGAGATGGACCGTGGCCTGTTCGCGCTGGCGGACGACGGGCGGCCGATCGGCACCGCCGGCGCCTACTCCTTCGAACTCACGCTGCCCGGGGGCGCCGTGGTCCCCGCGCCGGGAGTGACCGCGGTGGGCGTCCTGCCCACCCACCGGCGCCAGGGCGTGCTCAGCGCCCTGATGCGGCGCCAGCTCCAGGACTTCCGGGAGCGCGGTGAGGTGCTCTCGGTGCTCCTGGCGTCCGAGGCCCTGATCTACCGCAGGTTCGGCTACGGGCCGGCGACGTACACGCAGCGGCTGACCGTCCGGCGACGCCGGGACGACTTCGCGCCCTTCCGGGCACACGGCGCGGCCGAGGCCGCGGCGAGCGGCTCGGTCGAGGTGCTGCGCCGTTCGGAGTGCACCGACCTCCTCGAGGAGATCTACGACCGGTACCGCCGTGCCCAGCCCGGCGCCCTGTCCCGGCCGCACCACTTGTGGAGCCGCGGAGCGGGGCACGCCCCGATCTCCACCGAACCGCGCTACGTCGCCGTCCACCGGGACGCCGACGGCGTCCCGGACGGATACGCCAGTTATGTGCGCGACCGGGACAGCACGCTGACGGTCGACGAGACGATCGCCGTCGACGACACGGTCTTCACGGCGCTGGCCCGCTTCCTCCTCGGCCACGACCTGGTCAAGCAGGTCGTCTTCAAGCACTTCCCGCCGGAGCACCCGCTGCGGTGGCAGCTCGCCGACTTCCGCGCCGGTGAGGTGAGCGACGCCACGGACTGGCTCTGGGTGCGTCTGGTGGACGTCCCCCGCGCCCTGACCCGCAGGGGCTGGTTCACGGACGGCGAGCTGGTGCTCGACGTCGACGACCCGTTCCTCGGCGAGCGGAACCGGTACCTGCTGACCGTCCGCGACGGCAAGGCCGAGTGCGTGCCGACGGACCGGGAGCCCGATCTGACCCTGGACGTGAGCGATCTCGGCTCGGTGTACCTCGGTGGCACCACGCCGAGCACGCTGGTGCGCGCCGGGCATGTCCAGGCACACCGGCCGGACGCCGCGGCTCTCGCCGACGCGCTCTTCCGCGCCGAACGTCCGGCGCACTGCCTGCACTTCTTCTAGGCCGCGGCGGGGCTCCGTCAGGGCGGTCGTGCTTCCGGCCTGACCCCGGCGGAGCCCGCCGGGGTCAGGCGGGCACGCGGGGGTCAGGCGTGCCCCGCTGCAGGCAGGCGGGCACGCCGGGGTCAGCTCTGGGCCATGTCCACGAAGCGCGAGTAGTGGCCCTGGAAGGCCACGGTGATGGTGGCCGTCGGGCCGTTACGGTGCTTGGCGACGATCAGGTCCGCCTCACCCGCGCGCGGGGACTCCTTCTCGTAGGCGTCCTCGCGGTGCAGCAGGATCACCATGTCGGCGTCCTGCTCGATGGAACCGGACTCACGCAGGTCGGAGACCATCGGCTTCTTGTCGGTGCGCTGCTCGGGGCCTCGGTTCAGCTGGGAGAGCGCGATCACCGGGATCTCCAGCTCCTTGGCCAGCAGCTTGAGGTTACGGGACATGTCCGAGACCTCCTGCTGGCGGTTCTCGGCGCGCTTGGAGCCACCGGACTGCATGAGCTGGAGGTAGTCGATGACGACCAGCTTGATGTCGTTGCGCTGCTTGAGCCGACGGCACTTGGCCCGGATCTCCATCATCGACAGGTTCGGCGAGTCGTCGATGTAGAGCGGCGCCGCCGAGACGTCCGGCATCCGGCGCGCGAGCCGGGTCCAGTCGTCGTCCGTCATGGTCCCGGAGCGCATGTGGTGCAGCGCCACCCGGGCCTCCGCGGAGAGCAGGCGCATGGCGATCTCGTTGCGGCCCATCTCCAGGGAGAAGATCACGCTGGGCAGCTGGTGCTTGATCGACGCCGCCCGCGCGAAGTCCAGCGCCAGGGTCGACTTACCCATGGCCGGACGGGCAGCGATGACGATCATCTGACCGGGGTGGAGCCCGTTGGTCAGGGCGTCGAAGTCGGTGAAACCGGTGGGGACGCCGGTCATCTCGCCGCTGCGGGAGCCGATGGCCTCGATCTCGTCGAGGGCGCCCTCCATGATGTCGCCGAGCGGCAGGTAGTCCTCGCTGGTGCGCTGCTCGGTGACGGCGTAGATCTCGGCCTGGGCGCGGTTGACGATCTCGTCGACGTCGTCGTCCGCCGCGTATCCCATCTGGGTGATCCGGGTGCCGGCCTCCACCAGACGCCGCAGCACGGCCCGTTCGTGGACGATCTGGGCGTAGTACTCGGCGTTGGCCGCGGTGGGGACCGTCTGGACCAGGGTGTGCAGGTAGGCGGCGCCGCCCACCTTGTTGATCTCGCCGCGCTTGGTGAGCTCCGCGGCGATGGTGATCGGGTCGGCCGGCTCGCCCTTGGCGTAGACGTCGAGGATCGCCTGGTAGATCAGTTCGTGCGCGGGCTTGTAGAAGTCGTGGCCCTTGAGCACCTCGACCACGTCGGCGATGGCGTCCTTGGAGAGGAGCATGCCGCCGAGCACGGACTGCTCGGCGTCGAGGTCCTGGGGCGGGACACGCTCGAAGGGGGAGACCTCCTGATCGCCCCACCTGCCGTCTCCCGAACGGTCGCCGCGGCCGCCGGAGCGACCCGGGCCCATGTCCTCACGACGGCGCGACGCGGGGAGACGATCACTGGGACCGCTCTCGGCCCAGGGGTCGTCCAAGGGCTCGGAAATGCTCACCGAGCGACCCTCCTCCCGTCCGCCGCGCGGACCTCGCCGTGCCTCTCCGTTCTACGGCACAGCTCTGACAGATCGAGCTTCCCGCACCCCTCCGAGCTCCCGTTTCGCGGTGCATTTGCGCACGGTGGAGGGGGCGGGCACCGCACCACGCTAAGCCCGTGGGCACCTGCAGCCAATCTGGTTATCCACAGGCCATGTGGAAGACCGCCCGTATGCTGTGGACAACCCCCGGAATCCTGTGCACGAGTCGGTGGACAGGGCTGTGAACAAGCCCGCAGCCGCTTCACCGCCACCTCGCTGACCTGCGGCGACGCCGCCCACGGGTTGTGCAGAAGAAAAAAATCGGCCGCCCGGCCAAGAACTACCGGAACGCTGTGCGAGAACACACGCCGACCCGCCAGAAGTAAGAGCTCAATCGGCGTTGCACCTCTTACCTGTGGAAGATTAGATTGGTGCTTATGACACAGGCTTCCGCGACCGGCCGGGCAGGCCGCCGCCGACACGACCGCGAGATCATCGCGCTGGCCGTTCCGGCCTTCGGCGCCCTGGTCGCCGAGCCCTTGTTCATCCTCGCGGACAGCGCGATCGTCGGACATCTGGGGACCGCTCAACTGGCTGGGCTCGGTGTGGCCTCGGCCCTCCTCACCACCGCGGTCAGCGTCTTCGTCTTCCTCGCCTACGCGACCACCGCCGCGGTGGCCCGGCGGGTCGGCGCCGGTGATCTCGGTGCCGCCATCCGCCAGGGCATGGACGGCATCTGGCTGGCGATCCTCCTGGGAAGCGCCGTCATCGCCGTCGTGCTGCCCACCGCTCCTGCCTTGATCGACCTGTTCGGGGCCTCCGAGACCGCGGCTCCCTATGCGGTCACCTACCTGCGCATCTCCTCGCTCGGCATCCCCGCGATGCTGATCGTTCTGGCGGCGACCGGAGTGCTCCGAGGACTGCAGGACACCAAGACCCCCCTCCGTGTAGCCGTCGCCGGCTTCGTCGCCAACGGAGTTCTCAATGTGCTCCTGGTCTACGGGTTCGGCTGGGGGATCGCGGGGTCGGCCTGGGGAACGGTCATCGCCCAGTGCGGCATGGCGGCCGTCTACCTGGTGGTGGTCGTCCGCGGTGCCCGGCGGCACGGCGCCTCCCTGCGGCCCGACGCCGCCGGCATCCGGGCGTCCGCCCAGGCCGGCGTCCCGCTCCTGGTCCGCACCCTCTCCCTGCGGGCGATCCTGATGATCGCCACCGCCGTCGCCGCCCGCCTGGGCGACGCGGACGTGGCCGCCCACCAAATCGTGCTCTCGCTCTGGAGCCTGCTGGCCTTCGCCCTGGACGCCATCGCCATCGCCGGCCAGGCGATCATCGGACGGTATCTGGGAGCCGGCGACGAAAAGGGGGCGCGGGAAGCCTGCCGCCGCATGGTGGAGTGGGGGATCGCCGTGGGTATAGCCCTGGGCCTCCTGGTGGTGCTGGCCCGACCGCTGCTCCTGCCACTCTTCACCGGTGACGCCACCGTGAAGGACGCCGCACTCCCGGCACTGATCGTCATCGCGCTGTCGCAGCCGCTCTGTGGAGTTGTCTTCGTGCTCGACGGCGTCCTGATGGGTGCCGGAGACGGCCCCTACCTGGCGTGGGCGATGCTGATCACGCTGGCCGTCTTCGCCCCGGTCGCGCTACTGGTCCCCGCGGCGGGCGGCGGCCTCACGGCCCTCTGGGGTGCGATGACCTTGATGATGGCGGTGCGGCTGGTGACGCTGTGGTGGCGGGCCCGGTCCGGACGGTGGATCGTCACCGGCGCCATCCGCTGAGCCGTGCTGCGGCTCGTTTCACGTGAAACACGCCGCCGACGGGCAGCAAGAAGGGCCGCATCCATCGGATGCGGCCCTTCTCAGAAGTCGCTGAGCCGAAGCTCAGACCCGAGCCGGAGCTCAGGCAGCGACGACCTCGACGCTGACCTTGGCAGAAACCTCGGGGTGCAGACGCACCGAGGTCTCGTGGGCGCCCAGGGTCTTGATCGGCGCGCCCAGCTCGATGCGGCGCTTGTCGACCTCGGGGCCACCGGACGCCTTGATCGCGGACGCGACGTCGGCGGGGGTAACGGAACCGAAGAGACGACCGGCGTCGCCGGAGCGAACGGCCAGACGGACCTTGGTGCCCTCGAGCTGCGCCTTGATGGCGTTGGCCTGCTCGATGGTCTGGATCTCGTGGATCTTGCGGGCGCGGCGGATCTGCGCCACGTCCTTCTCGCCACCCTTGGTCCAGCGGATCGCGAAGTTCCGCGGGATCAGGTAGTTGCGAGCGTAGCCGTCCTTGACGTCGACGACGTCGCCGGCGGCGCCGAGGCCGGAGACCTCGTGGGTGAGGATGATCTTCATTTTTCGGTCACCCTTCCCTTATCGCGCGGTGGACGTGTAGGGCAGCAGCGCCATCTCACGGCTGTTCTTCACGGCCGTGGCGACGTCACGCTGGTGCTGCGTGCAGTTGCCGGTCACGCGGCGGGCACGGATCTTGCCGCGGTCGGAAATGAACTTCCGCAGCATGTTCGTGTCCTTGTAGTCCACGTACTGGACCTTGTCCTTGCAGAACGCGCAGACCTTCTTCTTCGGCTTGCGCACAGGCGGCTTCGCCATGGTGATTCTCCTGTGTGATCAAGAAGTGTGGGTGACGACCCCGCCCTAGAAGGGGGGCTCGTCCGAGTAGCCACCGCCGCCGCCGGAGCCGCCGCCCCAGCCGCCGCCACCACCCTGGCCACCGGCGGGAGCCCCGCCACTGGCCCACGGGTCGGGCTGCTGCGAGCCGCCGCCCTGCTGACCGCCGCCGGGGCCACCGCCCCAGCCGCCGCCACCCTGGCCGCCACCGCCGCCGTAACCGCCCTGGCCGCCACGGGCACCGCCGCCGGAGGTCTTGGTGACCTTCGCCGTGGCGCTCCGCAGGCTGGGGCCGACTTCCTCGACGTCCAGCTCGTAGACCGTCCGCCTGACGCCCTGGTTGTCGTCGTAGGACCGCTGCTTGAGCCGGCCCTGAACGACGACGCGCATGCCCTTGGTCAGGGACTCCGCGACGTTCTCCGCCATCTGCCGCCAGACCGAGCAGCTCAGGAACAGGCTTTCGCCGTCCTTCCACTCATTGGTCTGCCGGTCGAAGGTGCGGGGGGTGGACGCGACGCGGAAGTTCGCGACCGGCGCACCGGACGCGGTGAAGCGCAGCTCGGGGTCGTCGACGAGATTGCCGACGACCGTGATGACGGTCTCGCCTGCCATGGGGGAACCTCTCAGCGGGTTTGCTGCTGGCTGGTGGTGCTACTCGATTCCCGGGATCGACCGAGCCGACAGGCTCAGTGCATCTCGGGACGGAGGACCTTGGTCCGGAGGACCGACTCGTTCAGGTTCATCTGGCGGTCGAGCTCCTTGACGACCGCAGGCTCGGCCTGCAGGTCGATGACCGAGTAGATGCCCTCGGGCTTCTTCTTGATCTCGTACGAGAGACGACGACGGCCCCAGGTGTCGACCTTCTCGACCTTGCCGTTGCCCTCACGGACGACGGAGAGGAAGTTCTCGATCAGGGGGGCGACAGCGCGCTCCTCCAGATCGGGGTCGAGGATGACCATCACCTCGTAGTGACGCATGTGGAACCCACCTCCTTTGGACTCAGCGGCCACGGTCGATCCGTGGCAGGAGGGTTGTATGCGTGGTGGTGCGTGAGCAACGGTATCGGGACCCACCGACAGTCGGGCTGGTCGCCGTCGTGACGTGGGCAGACACCGGTGCAGACGGTACAGACTACCCGCACACCGGCTTCCGGTTGAAATCCGTGCGCGAACAGCGTCAATCCATCCCATATCGGGTACTCGCCGACTAGGATGCGCCGCTTCCGTCGGGAGGTGCTCATGGCACAGACAACGCGTTCGCAGCCTCGGCCCGACATCCACGGGTCCCTCTTCGCGACCGATCATCAGCCCCACCGGAAGGTGAACACCCTGCTCGGGGTGACCATGGTGCTCGGCGTGCTGGCCCTGGTGACGGCCGGTTTCCACCACCTGCACCTGATCACGTCGTGGGCCGGTCTGATCGGCATCGTCACCGGCGCCTTCGGCCAGTTCATCTCGGCGACCACCCGGGAACGGTTCGGTCTGATCGTCGGGCTCGGCGCCTGTGCGCTGGGGTTCTTCCTGGGCATGTCCCACGGAGGTCTCTTCGGTGGGGTCTTCTCCTAGACCGGCCGGTCCAGGAGGGCGCTCCCGCCCTTTCCCCGCATGTCCCGTCCGCCCCGGTCCGTTCCGGCTCCGCCGGTCACGGACCGGGGCGGACTCCCTACGTGTCCGTCAGTACGTTCGGCAGGCACAGTAGGCTTCGGCGCGAGAGCCGGAGCCCCTACATGTGGGGACACGCCAGCCCGAGGAGCGCCCCGAACATGAGCCTGACCCTGAGGACGATCAGCCGAGAACAGCATCTGGCCTACATCCAGAGCCTGCCCTCGGCCAGCCACATGCAGGTACCGGCGTGGGCCGACGTGAAGGCCGAATGGCGTGCGGAGAGCCTCGGGTGGTTCGACGACCGCACCGGTGAACTGGTCGGCGCGGGCCTGGTCCTCTACCGGCAGCTCCCCAAGATCAAGCGTTACCTGGCCTACCTGCCCGAGGGCCCGGTCATCAACTGGTTCGCGCCCAACCTGACCGACTGGCTCGAGCCGATGCTGGCGCACCTCAAGGCCCAGGGCGCCTTCTCGGTGAAGATGGGCCCGCCGGTGATCATCCGCCGCTGGGACGCCCCTTCCATCAAGAAGGGCATCCAGGACACCGACGTGAAGCGGCTGCGGGACATCGAGCCGGACTTCATCGAGCCGCGGGCCTTCGAGGTCGCCGACAAGCTGCGCCGCATGGGCTGGCAGCAGGGCGAGGACGGCGGCGCCGGCTTCGGCGACGTCCAGCCGCGGTACGTCTTCCAGGTTCCGCTGGAGAACCGTTCGCTGGAGGACGTCCACAAGAACTTCAACCAGCTGTGGCGCCGCAACATCAAGAAGGCCGAGAAGGCCGGCGTCGAGGTCGTGCAGGGCGGCTACCAGGACCTGGAGGAGTGGCAGCGGCTCTACGAGATCACCGCGGTCCGCGACCACTTCCGGCCCCGCCCGCTCTCCTACTTCCAGCGCATGTGGACGGCGCTCAACGCCGAGGACCCGAACCGCATGCGGCTGTACTTCGCCCGCAAGGACGGGGTGAACCTCTCCGCGGCGACCATGCTGATCGTCGGCGGGCACGTCTGGTACTCCTACGGCGCCTCCGACAACATCGGCCGTGAGTTCCGCCCCTCCAACGCCATGCAGTGGCGGATGCTCCGGGACGCCTACGCCCTGGGCGCCACCGTCTACGACCTGCGTGGCATCTCCGACTCGCTGGACGAGTCGGACCACCTCTTCGGACTGATCCAGTTCAAGGTCGGTACCGGCGGGCAGGCCGCGGAGTACCTGGGCGAGTGGGACTTCCCGCTCAACAAGCTGCTCCACAAGGCCCTCGACATCTACATGTCGCGCCGCTGACCGTCCCGGTGTTTGCTTCCATAGTCAGCTGAGGCCGCCACCGGGCGGCCTCGGCATTCCACACCTCCCAACCGAAGCACCTCCCATCCGAAGCCACGAGAAAGGGTCCGGACCGGCCATGGCGCTCACGCTCTACGTCGACACCGCGCGCTGGCGGGCACACCACAAGCACGTGCAGGATTCGTTCCCCGGCCTCGTCCCCGTCTGCAAGGGGAACGGTTACGGCTTCGGTCACGAGCGTCTGGCCGAGGAGGCGACCCGGCTCGGCTCCGACATCCTCGCCACCGGCACCACCTACGAGGCCGCCAGGCTCAAGGACTGGTTCGGCGGGGACCTGCTGGTCCTGACGCCGTTCCGGCGCGGCGAGGAGCCGGTGCCGCTGCCCGACCGTGTCATCCGCTCCGTCTCGTCGGTGGACGGGGTCTACGGCCTGGTGGGGGCGCGGGTGGTCATCGAGGTGATGTCCTCGATGAAGCGCCACGGCGTCAGCGAGGCGGAACTCGCGCAGCTGCACGCTGCCATAGAGAACGTCCGCCTGGAGGGCTTCGCGCTCCACCTCCCCCTGGACCGCACCGACGGCTCGGACGCCGTCGAGGAGGTCATCGGGTGGATGGACCGTCTCCGGGCCGCCCGCCTGCCGCTGCACACCATGTTCGTCAGCCACCTCAAGGCCGACGAACTGGCCCGTCTGCAGCAGCAGTTCCCGCAGACCCGCTTCCGCGCCCGGATCGGCACCCGGCTGTGGCTCGGCGACCACGAGGCGACCGAGTACCGCGGCGCCGTCCTCGACGTCACCCGGGTCTCCAAGGGCGACCGGTTCGGCTACCGCCAGCAGAAGGTCGCCTCGGACGGGTACCTGGTCGTGGTCGCCGGCGGCACCTCGCACGGCGTCGGCCTGGAGGCCCCCAAGGCGCTCCACGGCGTGATGCCGCGCGCCAAGGGCGTCGCCCGGGCGGGTCTGGCCACCGTCAACCGCAACCTGTCGCCGTTCGTCTGGGGCGGCAAGCAGCGGTGGTTCGCCGAACCCCCGCACATGCAGGTGTCCATCCTGTTCGTCCCGGCGGACGCCCCCGAGCCCAAGGTGGGCGACGAGCTGGTCGCCCACCTGCGGCACACCACCACGCAGTTCGACCGGCTCGTCGACAACTGAGCCGTTCCAGGCGTTGCCGCGCCCGGCGCCGCTCCTAGGCGTTCCCGTTCCCGGCGGTCTCCTCCTTGCGGAGGGGGCCGCCGCGGTACTTCCAGGGGTTGTCGTCGTCGCCGGGATCCTCGTCCGCCCCGTCACCGGCCTCGGCTTCGGCCCCGTCCGTGTCCTGGCCGTGGGACGCGCGGCGCAGGACGAAGACGTCGTCCGCCCCGTCGAGGACGCCGCCCGACGGGTCGTCCTGGCCCGTGCGCCGCACCACGTCGTCCTCCGGGCGGAGGATGTCCCGGACGACCACGAAGCACAGGTAGAGCGTTCCCAGCAGGTGGACGAGGATCGCGAAGTGGTACCCCTCCGGCGGCAGCCCCTTGGCCTTGTCGCCGCCGCTGGTGTACGCGAGGTGCATCCAGATGCCCAGGAAGTACATGACCTCGCAGGCCTGCCAGATCAGGAAGTCGCGCCAGCGCGGGCGCGCCAGGGCGGCCAGGGGCACCAGCCAGAGGACGTACTGCGGCGAGTAGACCTTGTTGGTGAGGATGAACGCCGCCACCGCGAGGAAGGCCAGCTGGGCGAAGCGCGGCCGCCGGGGCGCGGCCAGGGCGAGTGCCATGCCGCCGGCCAGCGCGGCGACGGTGAGGACCAGGGCGAGCGGATTCACCGTTTCCGGGGTGAGCCCCATATCCAGGCGCTGGTTCAGGAGCAGCCAGAAGGAGCCGTAGTCGACCGAGCGCTCCTGGCTGAAGCGGTAGAACTTCGACCAGCCCTCGAAGGCGAAGAGCATCACCGGCAGGTTCACCACCAGCCAGGCGCCCGCCGCGCCCGCCACGGCGGTCGCGTACTCCCGCACGCGCCCGGCCCTCCAGCAGAGGGCGAGCAGGGGCACCAGCAGGAAGACCGGGTAGAGCTTGGCGGCCGTGGCCAGGCCCAGCAGGACACCGAAGGCCAGCGGGCGGGACCGCGCCCACATCAGCATCGCCGCGGCCGTCAGGGCCACCGCCAGCAGGTCCCAGTTGATGGTGGCGGTCAGCGCGAAGGCCGGGGCCAGGGCGACCAGCAGGCCGTCCCAGGGACGCCGCGCGTGGGTGCGGGCGGCGCACACCGCGATCACCGCGGCGCAGACCATCAGCATGCCGGCGTTGACCATCCAGTAGTTCTGGCTCTGGTCCTGGTAGCTGCCTCCGTCGGGGGTCAGCCAGGAGGCCACCTCCATGAACACGCCGGTGAGCACCGGGTATTCGAGGAACTCCATCTGATCGGGCAGCCGGTCGAAGTACGGCACCAGATCCTGGGCGAATCCCCGTGCGTGGTACAGGTGCGGAATGTCCGAGTAGCAGGCGTGGGTGTACTGCGCGCCGGCGCCGAAGAACCAGGCCCCGTTGTAGCAAGGTGCCTTCTGGATCAGCCCCAGGGCGAAGAGGACCATCGCCAGCAGCACCACCACACGCGTGGGCGACCACCAGGAGCCGCCGGTCAGGGCGTGCCGTCCCAGGGGACCCCCTAGGAACTCGCTGCCGGAGGCGGACACCGGGTCCTCGCGGGTGGGGGCCACGGGCTCCTCCGCCTCCCGCGCCACGGTGGCGCCGGTCCCGGGCTCGGGGATGCTCTCGTGCGTCGTCTCAGCGCTGGGCATGGCGCACATCCTGCCGTACCGACGCCGGGAAAGGGCGAGGGCCGCCGCACTCGAAGGTGCGGCGGCCCATGTTTCACGTGAAACGGACGTGACGGCCGAATCCGGAGCTAACCGGTGGATCCGCCTCTGCCGTTACTGCCGCCGCTGTTGGTATTGCCGAAGACGGTGCCTTCGCTCACGGTGCCGGAGTCACTGCCATCGGTGGTACCACCGTTGTCGGTTTCGCCGTTCATACCTCCGCCGTCCGTCTCGGCGAGGGTCCCACCGTCGGTGGTCTGCCCGTCGGTGGTGCCACCGTCCTCTTCACACCCGAAGTCGAAGGGGCGGCAGGTGGTCGACGGCTGGGGCGGCGCACTCGGCGTCGGCTTGTCGTCCTCCTTCTCCTCCTCCTCGGTCTCGGTCTCCGAGGGGGTCGGCTCCGGGCTCGGCGACGGGTTGTACACGGTGCCCAGGGGCGCCGGGTCCGGGAAGGGCTGCGGGTTGTAGTCCTTGTCCTGCATGGCCACCGACATGTACTCCTTCCACACGTCGGCGGGGATGTCACCACCGTGGATGGAGGACAGGCCACCCACCATCTTCATGGAGAGCAGTTCCTTGTCCTTGGGGTTGGTCCGGAACATCGCCACGGCGGTGGAGAGCTCCGAGGTGTACCCCACGTACCAGGCGGACTTGTTCTCGTCGGTGGTACCGGTCTTGCCGGCGTTCGGGAAGGGCAGGTCCGCCAGCGCCTTGGCCGTACCGTTCTGGACGACGTTCTCGAGGACCTTGGTCACGTTGTCCGCGACCGCGGGGTCGAGGCCCTTCTTCTTCTCCGGCTTGTCGAAGTTCGGCAGTTCCTTGCCGGTCTTGGTGTCGACGACCTTGGTCACCGAGAACGGCTCGTAGTGCTTGCCGGAGGAGGCGAAGCCAGCGTAGGCGTCCGCCATCCGGATCGCGCTGGGGGTCGAGGTGCCCAGGGAGAACGAGGCGTTGTTCATGTTCCCCGAGTCGAAGCTCTCCTCGAGGATGCCCAGGTTCATGGCCGTCTTGCGGGTGTTGTCCAGCCCGACGTCGATGCCCAGCTGCACGAACGGCACGTTGACCGAGTGCTGCATGGCCTTGTCGAGCGTGATCATGCCCCACTGCTCGGTGCCCTCGTTCTTCTGCCGGAACGGGCCGCCCTTGTCGTTGGGGATGGGCTTGCCGTTCTGGTCGACGATCACCGAGAGGTCGTTGCCCTGGTAGAGGCTCTGCGGGGAGAGGGGCTGGCCATCGGTGTGGATGGTGCCGTACTCCATGGCGGAGGCGAGCACGAACGGCTTCCAGGTCGACCCGACGGGCACACCCAGGGTGTCCGCGTTGTTGGTGTAGTGACCCTTGTCGTACCCGTCACCTCCGTAGACGGCCACGATGGCCCCGGAGTCGGGGTCGATGGAGGCACCGCCGAACTGCACGTGGGTGTCGGTGTCGGGGCGCTTCTTCTCGTCGAGGAGCTCATCGCTCGACTTCTGGACTGCCTTCTCCAGCTCCCGCACACGGTCCTTGTCGAACGTCGTGTAGATCCGGTAGCCGCCCCGCTTCTCCAGCTCGTCCTGCGAGATGTCCGCCTTCTTCGCGACATAGCTCTTGGCGATGTCGATCAGATAACCGGTCTGTCCGGAGAGCTTGGACGTCTGCTTCTTGAGCTTCGGGAAGTCGGTGACCTCACTCCGTTCGGCGGCGGTGAGGCTGCCCACCTCGACCATGCGTCCCAGGATCCAGTTCCAGCGCTTCTCGGCGCGCTCGGCGTTCGCCTTCGGAGTCGCGGCGGAGCCCACACCACCGTCGGGGTTGTAGAGGTTCGGCCCCTTGAGGACCGAGGCCAGGAAGACGCTTTCGGCAGGCGACAGCTTCTTGGAGTCCTTGCCGAAGTACGCCTGCGCCGCGGCCTGCACACCGTAGGCGTCGCGCCCGTAGTAGGCGGTGTTCAGATAGCCGGCGAGGATCTCGTCCTTCTCCAGCTTCGCGCCGACCTTTATGGAGATGAACAGCTCCTTGAACTTACGGGTCAGCGTCTGGCTCTGGTCCAGGTACGTGTTCTTCACGTACTGCTGGGTGATGGTCGAGCCGCCCTGGACCTCTTCGCCCTGGGCCATGTTGAAGAGCGCGCGGGCGATACCCATCGGGTCGACACCCTTGTCCTCGTAGAAGGACGCGTTCTCGGCGGCGATCACCGCCTGCTGGAGCTCCTGCGGGATGTCGTCCAGCGGCACGATCTGGCGGTTGGCCTTGCCACCCGTGGTCGCCATCTGGGTTCCGTCGGCCCAGTAGAAGACGTTGCTCTGGGCCGTCGCCGCGGCCAGCTCCTGGTCCGGCACCTCCACCATGGCGTAACCGATGCCGCCCACCAGCAGCAGGCTGGCGAAGAAGCCCACGAACATGCCTGAGACCAGGCGCCAGGACGGCACCCAGCGGGCGGCCCCGTGCTTCCCGGCGCGCGGGTAGTCGATGAAGCGGTCCCGGGACGCGGCTCGGCCGCCCCGTCCCTCGGGGGCCGCTCGGCGGCGTCCGCCGCCGGCTCCTCCGGACCTCTGCGCGGCGCGCCGGGCCTCGGCCCGACCACCGTACGGGCGCTCCTCCGCCTCCGGCCCCTGATAGGAGCCGGAGGGGGATCCGGTGGCTCCTCGCGGTGCCGCGCGGCGGCCGGAGGACGAACCGGACTGGGCGCGTCGGGCCGCGGCACGTCCGCCTCCCTGCGGCTGTGGCGGTTTGCGACGGTGCTCGCTCATCGAACGATTACTCCTCGGGCAGGCACGCAGACGCGCGCCTGGAAACAGCGGCTGGTTTCCGGTCCCCCCGACGTACGGCCGATGGTCGATCGCTCAGCCGTACTACACCTGGGACGTGGACGTATCACGGACGTCACTTGGTTCCCGGCGGTATGCATGCCGCACAGACTACGCATCTTCGAATTGCGCCAAATCGGGTTCTCGCCCACGAACACCGCATAGCACTGCACCCGAATCGGCGATGTGACGCCGGTCACCGGGTCTCCCCTTGTACGCCGCTCGGAGCCGACCTATCGTCTAGATGTATCGAGTCGATACATCGGGGGAACATAAAGTCCACCGCGACAGTCCGCGGCAGAGAGGAGGCGACGATGAGCCGGCGATCCGGGATCCTCGAGTTCGCCGTACTCGGCCTGCTCCGCGAGTCACCGATGCACGGCTATGAGCTGCGCAAACGACTCAACACGTCGCTGGGCGTCTTCCGTGCCTTCAGTTACGGAACCCTCTACCCATGCCTCAAGACGCTGGTCGCAAACGGCTGGTTGATCGAGGAGCCCTCGGCCGAACCCGTGGACGCCCTGGCCGCCCCGCTCACCGGGCGCCGCGCCAAGATCGTCTACCGGCTGACGGCGGAAGGTAAGGAGAGGTTCGAGGAGCTGCTGTCGCAGACCGGACCCGACTCCTACGAGGACGAGACCTTCGCGGCTCGCTTCGCCTTCTTCGGGCAGACCTCCCGCGATGTGCGCATGCGCGTGCTGGAAGGCCGCCGCAGTCGGCTCGAGGAGCGCCTGGAGAAGATGCGCGCCTCGTTCGCGCGGACCCGGGAGCGCCTCGACGACTACACCCTTGAGCTCCAGCGCCACGGCATGGAGTCCGTGGAGCGCGAAGTGCGCTGGCTGAACGAGCTCATCGAGAGCGAGCGGGCGGGGCGTGACCAGAAGCGGTCACCCTCCCCGGACTCCGCTCAGCAGGACACGTCATCCGGAGCGACGGGCGACCAGACCCGGCGTGGGGACGGCACCCCGCCCGAGACGCCCGAAGACAACAACACGTGAAGCCACCGGGTTTCACCGAGTACACACAGGGAGCCACCGCAATGGGTTCGGTTCGCGTAGCCATCGTCGGCGTGGGCAACTGCGCCGCCTCGCTGGTGCAGGGCGTCGAGTACTACAAGGACGCCGACCCGGCGTCCAAGGTGCCTGGCCTGATGCACGTCCAGTTCGGCGACTACCACGTCGGTGACGTGGAGTTCGTCGCCGCCTTCGATGTCGACGCGAAGAAGGTCGGTCTCGACCTCGCGGACGCCATCGGAGCCTCCGAGAACAACACCATCAAGATCTGCGACGTCCCGCGCACCGGCGTCACCGTCCAGCGCGGTCACACCCTGGACGGTCTCGGCAAGTACTACCGCGAGACCATCGAGGAGTCCTCCGAGGAGCCGGTCGACGTCGTCCAGGTCCTCAAGGACCAGCAGGTCGACGTCCTGGTCTGCTACCTGCCCGTCGGCTCCGAGGACGCTGCGCGCTTCTACGCCCAGTGCGCCATCGACGCCAAGGTCGGCTTCGTCAACGCCCTGCCGGTCTTCATCGCCGGCACCAAGGAGTGGGCGGACAAGTTCACCGAGGCCGGTGTCCCGATCGTCGGTGACGACATCAAGTCCCAGGTCGGCGCCACCATCACCCACCGCGTGATGGCGAAGCTGTTCGAGGACCGCGGCGTGGTGCTGGACCGCACCATGCAGCTGAACGTCGGCGGCAACATGGACTTCAAGAACATGCTCGAGCGTGACCGCCTGGAGTCCAAGAAGATCTCGAAGACCCAGGCCGTCACCTCCCAGATCCCCGACCGGGACCTCGGCGAGAAGAACGTCCACATCGGCCCCTCCGACTACGTGGCCTGGCTCGACGACCGCAAGTGGGCCTACGTCCGCCTCGAGGGCCGTGCCTTCGGTGACGTCCCGCTGAACCTCGAGTACAAGCTCGAGGTCTGGGACTCCCCGAACTCGGCGGGCGTGATCATCGACGCCCTGCGCGCCGCGAAGATCGCCAAGGACCGGGGCATCGGTGGCCCGATCCTCTCCGCGTCCAGCTACTTCATGAAGTCCCCGCCGGTCCAGTACTTCGACGACGAGGCCCGGGCCAACGTCGAGAAGTTCATCGCGGGCGAAGTCGAGCGCTGATCCCCGCCCCCCGTCCGTCCAGGACGGGAGCACCACAGGGACCCTGGAGGGGCCCCGGGCATGTCGCCCGGGGCCCCTCCCCCCGTTCCCCGCCCCGGGTATGTGAGGCTGAGCGCCATGTCCGCCGTACGCGACCTGTCCGTCCTGCTGCGCCTCCGGGACTTCCGCCGCCTCCTCGGCGTGAGGCTGCTCTCCCAGGGAGCGGACGGGGTATACCAGGTGGCGCTCGCCACGTATGTGGTCTTTTCCCCGGAGCAGCAGACCTCGGCCGTGGCCATCGCCTCCGCCATGGCCGTGCTCCTGCTGCCGTACTCGTTCATCGGCCCGTTCGCCGGCGTCCTCCTGGACCGGTGGCGTCGCCGGCAGGTGCTCTTCTTCGGCAGCCTGCTGCGGGCGCTGCTCGCTCTGGTGACCGCCTTCCTGATGCTGGGCGGCGCACCCGGCCCGTTGTTCTACGCCTCCGCCCTCTGTGTCACCGCCGTCAACCGTTTCGTGCTGGCCGGTCTCTCCGCGGCGCTGCCCCGGGTCGTCGAGGGCGAGCACCTGGTCACCGCGAACTCCCTCACCCCGACCGCCGGCACTCTCGCGGCCACCGCCGGGGGCGGGCTGGCCTTCGTGGTCCGGCTCACGGGGGCGGACTCCGACGCAGTGGTGGTGCTGCTCGGCGCCTTCCTCTATCTCTGTGCCGCCCTGGCCTCCCTCCGGATGGCCCCCGACCTCCTGGGGCCCGACCGCGACGGAGAGCCCGCCCCTCGGCTGCGGCAGTCCCTCACCGGCACCGCGCACGGCCTCGCCGACGGACTGCGGCACCTCGCGGAGCCCGGTCGGCGGCAGGCCGCCTGGGCGCTGGCGGCGATGACGGCCATGCGCTTCTGCTACGGCGCCCAGACGGTCCTGGTCCTGATGCTGTGCCGCTATGCCTGGAACGAGGAGACCACCGTCACGGGCCGGCAGGACGGCCTGGCGCTGCTGGGAGTGGCGGTCGCGGTCTCAGGAGCGGGTTTCTTCGCCGCAGCGGTGATCACGCCGTCGGCGGCGGGCCGCCTGGGGCCGGTGCGCTGGATGACGTTCTGTGCGGCCTGTGCCACCGTTCTCGCTCCGGCCCTGGTCCTGCCGTTCGCCCCGGTCACCGTGATGGCGGCCGCCTTCGTCCTGGGCCTCGTCACCCAGGGGGCGAAGATCTCCACCGACACGGTGGTGCAGTCCAGCGTCGGGGACCGGTTCCGGGGACGGGTCTTCTCCCTGTACGACGTCCTCTTCAACGTCGCCTTCGTGGGTGCGGCAGGTGTGGCCGCGCTGATGTTGCCGCATGACGGGCGTTCACCCGCACTGGTCCTGACAGTGGCAGCGCTCTACGGGGTCACCACGCTTGCCCTGCTGCGGCTGGCGCGGAGGCACTGATGTCGGCGCAGCTCCCAGGGCACGACGGAGCCCTGAGCGCGCGGCGGAGCTCTGTACGCACGTTGGAGCTCTGCATGCACGATGGGCGATGTTTCACGTGAAACATCGCCCATCGCCACCTCGCCCCCGGACCGGGCACCGATGTTTCACGTGAAACACCGAGCCCCCGCTCCGTCGGATCCCTCAGTTCTGCGCGGCCCACCAGTCTTTGAGCGCCGCCACGGCGGCCTCGTGCTCCATGGGGCCGTTCTCCAGGCGCTGCTCCAGCAGGAACGTGTACGCCTGGCCGATCACCGGGCCGGGGCCGACGCCCAGGATCTCCATGATCTGGTTGCCGTCGAGGTCCGGGCGGATGGAGTCCAGCTCCTCCTGCTCCTGGAGCTGGGCGATGCGCTCCTCCAGCCCGTCGTAGGCGCGCGACAGAGCGGTGGCCTTCCGCTTGTTCCGCGTGGTGCAGTCGGAGCGGGTCAGCTTGTGGAGGCGGTCGAGGAGGTGGCCCGCGTCCCGCACGTAACGGCGGACCGCGGAGTCGGTCCACTCGCCGGTGCCGTAGCCGTGGAAGCGGAGGTGCAGCTCGACGAGGCGGGAGACATCCTTCACCATCTCGTTGGGGTACTTCAGCGCCGTCATTCGCTTCTTGGTCATCTTGGCACCCACCACCTCGTGGTGGTGGAAGGAGACCCGGCCGTCCGACTCGAAGCGGCGCGTCCGCGGCTTGCCGATGTCGTGCAGCAGCGCGGCCAGCCGAAGCGTGAGGTCGGGGCCGTTCTCCTCCAGGTCGATGGCCTGCTCGAGGACGATCAGCGTGTGGTCGTAGACGTCCTTGTGCCGGTGGTGTTCGTCCCGCTCCAGGCGCAGCGCCGGCAGCTCGGGGAGCACCCTGTCGGCCAGCCCGGTCTCGACCAGCAGGCTGATCCCCTTGCGGGGGTGGGCGGAGAGGATCAGCTTGTTCAGTTCGTCGCGCACCCGCTCGGCGGAGACGATCTCGATCCGCCCGGCCATCTCGGTCATCGCGGTGACGACTCCGGGATCCACCACGAAGTCGAGCTGTGCGGCGAAGCGGGCTGCGCGCATCATCCGCAGCGGGTCGTCGGAAAAGGACTCCTCCGGGGTGCCCGGCGTCCGCAGTACCTTGCGGGCCAGATCCTCCCGGCCGCCGTGCGGGTCGATGAATTCCTTCTCGGGCAGGGCGAGCGCCATGGCGTTGACAGTGAAGTCGCGGCGCACCAGGTCCTGCTCGATGGAGTCCCCGTAGGACACCTCCGGCTTGCGGGAGGTGCGGTCGTAGGCCTCCGAGCGGTAGGTGGTGACCTCGATCTGGTAGCCGCCCTTCTGACAGCCGACCGTGCCGAAGGCGATGCCCACCTCCCAGACGGCGTCGGCCCAGGGCCGCACGATCCTGAGCACGTCCTCCGGGCGGGCGTCGGTGGTGAAGTCCAGGTCATTACCCAGCCGGCCCAGCAGGGCGTCGCGGACCGATCCGCCGACCAGGGCAAGGCGGAACCCCGCCTCCTGGAATCGGCGTCCTAGGTCGTCGGCGACAGGGGCCACGCGCAGCAGTTCGCTCACCGCGAGGCTCTCGGCCTGGCTCAGGCTGGACTTGTCTTCGTTGGCGTTCGGCACAACAGAAAAGAGTACGTGTCCTGGCGCTGGGGACGCCCGCCAGTAAATTCGAGGGGACGACGTGACGGGACGACGTGACGGGCCGCACAGCGACCGGAGGCCCGCTACAGCGGTCCGTGGCACGTCCTCTTCTTCCACCTCGTTACCATGCCTGGACGCACACTCGGACAGGCACCGACGAGCGGCACGAGCCCGCGACCCGACGCCGTACGAACGGCAGCCGAAGATCCGGTACCGAAGACCATCACCGACGACGAGGGACGGACGAGCGCGTGGCCCAGGCGGCAGACTTCCAGGGGATGAGTTCCTCACCTGGCCGCCGGTTGTTGCGGCGCACCGGCGCAGTGCTGGCCGGAGCTCCGCTGCTGGCCGGCTTCCTCCACCTGCCCTCCGCGGAGCAGGCCGCAGCCGCTCCCGCGACCGCCCCGGCAGCCGCCCAGGCCGCGCAGGACGCCTCCGGGCCCGTCTCGGTCTCCCTGGACGGAGTGACGCCCGGCGTCGTCTCCGAGGGCGACACACTGACCGTCTCGGGGACCGTCACCAACACCGCCGGGCAGGCCGTCACCGACGCCCGCGTGGACCTCCGGCTGGGGCAGGCACCCCTGCAGACCCGCTCGGCCATCGATGGTGTCTCCCGGCGGACCACGTTCCAGAACGGGGTGGACGGCAACCCGGTCGGCGGCAAGTACACGACCTCCTTCGACCGGCTCGAGCCGAAGGTGTCGCAGCCCTTCACCATCACCGTCCCGGCGGACGAGCTCGACCTGGGCCAGGCGGGGGTCTACCAGTTCGGCGCCTCCGTGTCGGGCCGCACCGCCGACCAGCCCTGGGCGGAGCAGGTCCTCGGCATCCAGCGCACGGTACTGCCCTGGCAGCCGGAGGATTCGGGCACCGCCACCCGGACCACGTTCCTCTGGCCGTTGATCTCCGACGTCCGGATGACCGCGGAGACCGGCTCCGACGAGCAGCAGTCCCCGGTGTTCCTCAACGACTCGCTCGCCGCGGAGATCGCTCCTGGCGGTCGCCTGGACCGGATGGTGTCCCTGGGCGACCAGCTGGACATCACCTGGGTGCTGGACCCGGACCTGCTCGCCACCGTCGACGCCATGGCGAACGGCTCCTACGAGGTCAAGGCGGAGGACGGCCGGGTCGTCGCCGGCGCCCACCGGGACGAGGCCGTCCGCTGGCTGGCCAAGCTCTCTGCGGCCGTCAAGGACGAGGAGGTCGTGGCCCTCCCTTACGGGGACCCGGACCTGGCCTCCATCGCGCACAACGGCCGCAACGTCAGCGGCACGCTGAACCAGCTCAAGGAGGCCACCGACGTGGCCGCCGGAACGGTGTGGACCGTCCTGCATGTGAAGGCCAGCACCGAGTACGCCTGGCCCGTCGAGGGCGCCCTGGACCCGGCGATCAAGAACGTCTCGACCTCGGCCGGCGCCGACAAGATCATCACCCGGAGCGACAGCCTCAGGGACGATCTCGCCTACACCCCCTCGGCCGCCCGGCCCATCGGCGGCGGTACCACCGCCGTGGTCGCCGACGCCTGGATGTCCACGGCGTTCGAAGGCGACCTCGCCCGGGCGGAGAGCTCCACCCTGGCCGTGCAGCAGTTCCTCGGGCAGAGCGTCGCGATCAGCCAGCAGTCCAGCCGGGAACGCGACATCGTCGTCGCCCCGCAGCGGACGCCCTCCGCGAGCCAGGCGCAGGCGATGGCGGAGGCCCTCACCGCGCTGGGGAACGGGGGATGGGCGGCACCTCAGGCACTGGCGGACGCCGTGGAGGCCGATCCCGACCCCCGGGCCTCCAGCGTGCCTCCGGCCTCGGCGTACCCGTCCTCGCTCCGCAAGAAGGAGCTCCCCCGGGAGGCCTTCGAGCAGATCGCGCAGACGCAGACGAAGCTCAACAACTTCAAGGTGATCCTCAGCAACGAGGGCCGTGTGGTGATCCCCTTCGGGCGCGCCATGAACCGCGCCATGGCGGTCTCCTGGCGGGGTCACGCCGGTGCGGCGCGTGACTACCGTGCCGATGTGAAGGCGTACCTGGACGACCTCGCGGACCAGGTCTCGCTGATCGACAAGTCGGAGACCAAGCTCTCCGGGCACAGCGCCACCATCCCCGTGACGGTGCAGAACAACCTGGTGCAGGGCGTCGAGGGCCTGGTGCTCCGGCTGACCTCCACCAACCCGTCCCGGCTGGAGATCAACGGCAAGAAGTACGACGAGCAGCCGATCACCGTCTCCGGCGGGCACAGCCACTCGGTGAAGTTCACCACCTCGGCCAACGCCAACGGCCCCGTCAACGTCACCGCTCAGCTGTACACCGAGGACGGGCGGGCCTACGGCCGGCAGGTGTCGTTCGTGGTCCGCGCCACCGAGGTGACCGCCACGGTGATGCTGGTGATCGGCGGTGGAGTGCTGATCCTGGTGCTGGCCGGCTTCCGGATGTACACGCAGCGCAAGCGCGCCACCGCCCGCGGCGAGGCGGAGGCCGAGGCAGCCGAGGCAGCCGAGGCCGGGGACGGCACCGCGGACGCACCGGATGCCCCGGAGCAGGCGAGTGACCCCGGCCCGGACACCTCGGCCGAAAGCGCCGACCCGTCCGCCACGGGTGAGAAAGTGGACCGTTGAGCGATGTCGTGGCCGGTGGGCCCGGGAAACCATGAGGTGGGGTAACCATGAACGCGCCGTACGACGGTGACCGCGGCCGGTCCGCGAGCGGCTCGGGCCACCCCGGCGTGCCGCCGACCGAGCACGGGCAGGTGCCGCCGCACCCGCCCGCGGACATGTATCTCCAGGACGCCTACGACCAGGACCCCTACCGAGGGCAGGACCTCTCGACGCAGGATCCGGTCGGCGAGGCGCTGTACGACCGAGGCATGCGGCCGCCTGCCACGCCGGAGCCTCACGCCTCGTACGGGCACCACCAGCCCCAGGAGCCGCCTCGCGCCCCGGACCCACGGGTCTGGGCCCCGCCGCCGGGCCACGGGCCTGGGGGACGGCAGCCGTCGCCCGAGCACCCCGCCTCCCCGTACGTCGGCGTCGACGAACTGGTGACCGGGGCGTCCTCGCCCCAGCAGCAGAACACCGACGCCTTCGCCAACCTCTACCGCGACCAGCAGCCGAACGGGACCAGGCCGCCGGGCGACCCCGCGGCAGGCCCGGGAATGGCCCCCGTCGGCGTTCCCGGACCGGTGCAGCCCCCGACGGTCCCCGGTGTGCCCGCGGGCCCCGCAGGGCCCGCCGGGCCGCCTCGGCCCGTCCCCCAGCCGCCCGGCCCTCCGGCACCAGGCCCCGGCCCCGGCCCGGAGTCTGCGGCAGCACCGGCACCGGCACCGGCGGCCAAGAAGGGCGGCCGCGCCTCCAGCCTCTTGAAGTCGAGCGCCGTGATGGCCGCCGGCACCCTGGTGTCGCGCCTCACCGGCTTCATCCGCTCGATGCTGATCGTCAGCGCTCTCGGCCTCGGCCTGCTGGGCGAGTCCTTCCAGATCGCCTACCAGCTCCCCACGATGATCTACATCCTCACCGTGGGCGGCGGCCTGAACTCCGTGTTCGTGCCGCAACTGGTGCGCGCCATGAAGAACGACGAGGACGGGGGCGAGGCCTATGCCAACCGCCTCCTGACCTTGGTGATGGTGGCCCTCGCCGTACTCACCGGGCTCGCCATGCTGGGCGCCCCGCTGCTGGTCCGCGCCATGTCGGACTCCATCGCGGGCAACCCGGCCGCCAACGACGTCGCCGTCACCTTCACCCTGTACTTCATGCCCTCGATCTTCTTCATGGGCATCCACGTGGTGATGGGCCAGATCCTCAACGCGCGGAACCGCTTCGGCGCGATGATGTGGACGCCGGTCCTGAACAACATCGTCATCATCGTCACGCTCGGCATGTTCATCTGGGTCTACGGCACCGCCGCCGACTCGAACATGAAGGTGAACACCATCCCGCCGGAAGGCCTGCGCCTGCTCGGCATCGGCGTTCTCCTCGGCCTGGTAGTCCAGGCCCTGGCGATGATCCCCTACCTGAAGGAGAGCGGCTTCAAGCTGCGGCTGCGCTTCGACTGGCGGGGCCACGGCCTGGGCAAGGCGGCCAAGCTGGCCAAGTGGACCATCCTCTTCGTCCTCGCCAACCAGCTCGGCGCCGTGATCGTCTCCCAGCTGGCCACCGCGGCCTTCCTGGACGGTCGGCAGGTCCCCGGCACCGGCTTCAGCGCCTACGCCAACGCGCAGCTGATCTGGGGCCTGCCACAGGCCATCATCACGGTCTCGCTGATGGCCGCGCTGCTGCCCCGGCTGGCGCGTTCGGCCGCCGAGGAAGACGCCGGCGCGGTCCGTGACGACATCTCGCAGGGCCTGCGGACCACGGCGGTCGCGATCGTGCCGGTCGCCTTCGGCTTCATCGCGCTCGGCATCCCGATGTGCACCCTGATGTTCGGCGGCTCCGGTACCACCGCGGCGACCAACATGGGCTACATGCTGATGGCCTTCGGCCTCGGCCTGATCCCCTATTCGGTCCAGTACGTCGTCCTCCGCGCCTTCTACGCCTACGAGGACACCCGGACGCCCTTCTACAACACGGTGATCGTCGCGGCGGGCAACGCCGGCGCCTCGTTCCTCTGCTTCCTGCTGCTCCCCGCCCGCTGGGCCGTGGTCGGCATGGCCGCCTCCTACGGCATCGCCTACGGCATCGGCGTCGGCGTCGCCTGGCGGCGCCTGCGCAAGAAGCTGGGCGGCGACCTGGACGGCGCCCGTGTGCTGCGCACCTACGCCAGGCTCTGCATCGCGTCGGTGCCGGCCGCGGCGCTCAGCGGAGCCGTCTGTTACGGGATCGGTCAGACCCTCGGCTGGAGTTTGCTCGGATCGCTGAGCGCGCTCGTCCTGGGTGGGATCGTTCTCCTCGGGGTCTTCTTCCTCGCCGCGCGGCGGATGCGGGTGGAGGAGCTCAATTCTCTGGTCGGCATGGTCCGGGGACGCCTCGGGCGGTAAGACCGGGGTAGGCGCACAACCATCGGCCGCCACCGCTTGTCGTGCGGAGTGACGGACTGTGGGCACAATGGGTTTCGGCGTGGCGAGCACGCGATGGATGGGGAGGCAGGAACGACGGTGGCGGAACGAAGCACAGCTGCCGTCGACGTGGCAGGCAACAGCGGCGACGGGCCGCTGACCGCCGAGGCGGACCAGTCCACGGCCGACGGGGTGGCCCAGAAGCGGCGACCGGGCACGGAGCACGACCAGTCACAGGGCGACGCCGCGGCGGCGGAATCCGTCCCTGCCCGGGCGCTCGACCTCCACAGCGGCCACAAGCTGGCCAGGCGCTACCGCCTGGAGGAGTGCGTCACTCGCCTGGACGGCTTCAGCAGCTGGCGAGCGATGGACGAGATGCTCCGCCGCGCCGTCGGCGTGCACGTCCTCCCGGCCGACCACCCCCGCGCCCGTTCCGTCCTCTCCGCCGCCCGCTCGGCGGCCCTCCTCGGCGACCCCCGGTTCGTCCAGGTCCTCGACGCCGTCGAGGACGACGACCTGGTCTACGTGGTCCACGAATGGCTCCCCGACGCCAGTGCGCTCACCGGCCTGCTGGCCTCCGGCCCGCTGGAGGCGCACGAGGCCTACCAGATGGTCCTCCAGGTCTCCCAGGCCATGGCGGCCGCACACCGCGAGGGACTCGCCCACCTCTGCCTCACCCCGAGCACCGTCCTGCGCACCTCCACGGGTCAGTGGCGGATCCGTGGCCTCGCCGTGAGCTCCGCGCTGCGCGGCATCAGCACCGACACCCCCCAGCGCGCCGACACCGAAGCCATCGGCGCCCTGCTCTACGCCTCGCTCACCCACCGGTGGCCGTACGAGACCGATGCCCACGGTCTCGCCGGCCTGCCCAAGGACCTCGGACTGATCCCCCCGGACCAGGTCCGGGCCGGTGTCCACCGGGGCTTGTCCGAGCTCGCCATGCGCGCCCTCGCCAACGACGGCGCCACCGCCTCCCGCCACGAGGCCGCCTGCACGACGCCGGAGGAACTCGCCAAGGCCGTCGTCGAGATGCCCCGCGTCCGGCGGCCCGAACCGGCCTTCACCACCCCGTCGGAATACCCGCGCCCCCCGTACGCTCAGACCGCGTACGCGGCGGCGGGGCCCATCCCGCCGCCTGTGCCACCTCCGCCCGCGCCTCTGGAGACCCGCACCGGGAAAGCGCTCAAGTGGACCGTCTCGGCGCTCCTGATCGCCGCTCTCGGCCTCGGCAGCTGGCAGCTCGCGGACGTCCTGATGGGCAAGAACAAGAAGCCGCTCGACACGGTGGAGCAGACCCAGCAGCAGGACGAGAAGCCGAAGAAGCCCGAGGCCATAGCGATCAAGGGCGCCACCGACTTCGATCCCTACGGGAGCGACGGCAAGGAAAAGCCGGCGGACATAAGCAAGGTCTACGACTCCCAGTCCGGCACCTACTGGCAGACGGACTACTACGAGACGTATCCCGAGTTCGGCAACCTGAAGCCGGGCGTCGGGGTCATCCTGGACCTCGGCAAGGTCCAGCCCGTCAGCAAGGTCACCGTCGAGTTCATGGGCGAGACCTCGGTGGAGCTCCGCGCCGCGTCGAGCAAGGCCGCCTCGCAGCCGACCTCCTTCGACGACTTCACCAAGGCGGCCAAGGGATCCGGCACCACGGTCACCCTCACCCCGGGCAAGGAGCTCGAGTCCCGCTACCTCCTGGTCTGGCTGACCAAACTTCCGCCGGAGAGCGCGGGCACCTTCCGCGGACGGGTCGTGGACGTCAAGGTGACCGGCTGACACACCGAAACGGGCCGCGCCCCCAGCACCGCCGGGACGCGGCCCCACCGGGGGAGCGGACCACAGGGGGAGGACCGGATGGCCGACGCCGTCAGGTACGAGGGAACGAGCGACCAGGACCTGCTCGGTCTCCATCTCGACGGGGACCCCGATGCCTTCGGAGAACTGGTCCGCCGGCACCGCGACCGCCTCTGGGCGGTGGCGCTGCGCACCCTCGGCGACCGGGAAGAAGCCGCGGACGCCGTCCAGGACGCCCTGGTCTCCGCCTACCGCAGCGCCCACACCTTCCGCGGCCACTCCGCCGTCACCACCTGGCTCCACCGCATCACCGTGAACGCCTGCCTGGACCGCCTCCGCAAGGCGGCCACCCGCAGAACCTCACCGGTGGACGACACGGAGCGCTTGGACCAGCTGCTCGAGCCGCACGAGGCCGCCTCCGCCCCCGCCGAGCGCAACGACCTCCACCGCGAGCTCATCTCGGCCCTCGCCACCCTGCCTCCCGACCAGAGGGCCGCCTTGGTCCTGGTGGACATGCAGGGCTATCCGGTCGCCGAGGCAGCGGGCGTCCTTGACGTCCCGGTCGGCACGGTGAAGAGCCGCTGCGCCCGCGGCAGGGCCAGGCTGCTCCCTCTGCTGGCTCATCTACGACCCACCGGCGAGCGACCGAAACACCCTCCGGGTGAAGGACGGAACCGCTTGCACCGCGCTTCCGTCCCACCCAGGGCGTCAGAGACGCCCACCCCTGCATCCACCGATCCAGCTACCGCGAAGGGCGGAGGTGAACGAGCGTGACCTCCACCAAGGACACGGCCGGGCACCCGGACGTCACGGAGATCTCCGAACTGGTGGAGGGTGTGCTCGCACCCGACCGCACAGTCTCGGTGCGCGAGCACCTCGACGACTGCGCCCTGTGCGCCGATGTCCTGGCGGCGCTGGAGGAGATCCGGTGCTCCTTGGGGACCCTGCCGGGGCCGGTCCGGATGCCGGCCGATGTGGCAGGCCGGATCGACGCCGCCCTCGCCGCCGAGGCACTGCTCAGCGCCTCGGGCAACGGCACCGCAACGGCACCCGCACCCACCGTGGGCACCGCGCGCACCAGTGCCACCCATCCCCGTCGTCGCCCCACGGATGTTTCACGTGAAACATCGCCGCCCTCTCCAGCCCCAGTCCCTGGCGGACGATCCGGAGGAGCAGCGGGCTCTCCTCCGGCGCGCCGCACCGGCCCGACCGGGCCCGGCCGCGACGGCCGGAGCTCAACGCGGCCCGGTGCGGCACGCCGACGCACGCTGACCCTCGGCGCCGTCCTCGCCGCCGCCGCTCTCGGTATCGGTGTGCTCCTGACGCAACCGTTCCAGGAAGACCCGGCCCCTCCGACCGCGGCGTCCTTCTCCGGCCGCCCCCTGGATCAGCAGGTGACCGGACTTCTCGCCGAAGCCGGTCGCTCCGAGGAGTCCTCCTCCCCCCAGCCCAGAACCATGATCCGGCCCGCGGTCGAGGTCCCGTCCTGCATCCGGTCCGGCATCGCCCGTACCGAGGACGCCATCGCCGCCGAGAAGGGGAGGTATGACGGCAAGGACGCGTACCTGGTGCTCCTGCCCGACCCCAAGGCGGACTCCCGCGTTACCGCCTATGTGGTGGACGCCTCCTGCATCAGGGAGTCGTCGGCGGGCAAGGAGACAAAGGGAGACGTCCTCCTGAAGCGCTCCTACGCCCGCTCCTCGAGCTGATACGGACGGGCGGCGAAGCGTCACGTGCCCGGGCAGCGAGACACTCGCGTGCCCGCGCACAGCGGGGAATGCCCGGCCTCTAGGATCCGTTGGGGTGATGTGAAAGCACCGCACCAGGCGCACCGCATCCGACGAGCCCGCTAGCGAGCCCGCTAGAAGACCTATCCCAGAGACGAGGAATCCTGCCGTGAGCGACGTCCGTAACGTGATCATCATCGGCTCAGGGCCCGCCGGCTACACGGCGGCGCTCTACACCGCGCGCGCGTCGCTGAAGCCGCTGGTGTTCGAGGGCGCCGTCACCGCCGGTGGCGCGCTGATGAACACCACCGAGGTGGAGAACTTCCCCGGCTTCCAGAGCGGGATCATGGGACCCGAGCTCATGGACAACATGCGCGCGCAGGCCGAGCGCTTCGGCGCCGAACTGATCCCGGACGACATCGTCTCGGTGGACCTCGCCGGGGAGATCAAGACCGTCACGGACACCGCGGGCACCGTGCACCGCGCGAAGGCTGTCATCGTCGCCACCGGCTCCCAGCACCGCAAGCTGGGCCTGCCCAACGAGGACGCGCTCTCCGGTCGGGGTGTCTCATGGTGCGCCACCTGTGACGGCTTCTTCTTCCGGGAGCACGACATCGCCGTCATCGGTGGCGGCGACACCGCGATGGAGGAGGCCACCTTCCTTTCCCGGTTCGCCAAGTCGGTCACGATCGTCCACCGTCGCGACACCCTGCGCGCCTCCAAGGCGATGCAGGAGCGTGCGTTCGCCGACCCGAAGATCCGCTTCATCTGGGACAGCGAGATCGCCGAGGTGCAGGGCGACGCGAAGCTCACCGGTTTGAAGCTGCGCAACGTGAAGACCGGCGAGCTCTCGGACCTGCCGGTCACCGGCCTGTTCATCGCGATCGGCCACGACCCGCGCACCGAGCTCTTCAAGGGCCAGCTCGAGCTCGACGGCGAGGGCTACCTCAAGGTGGCCGCTCCCTCCACCCGTACCAACGTCACCGGCGTCTTCGCCGCCGGCGACGTGGTCGACCACACCTACCGTCAGGCGATCACTGCGGCCGGCACCGGTTGCTCCGCCGCGCTGGACGCCGAGCGGTACCTGGCTTCCCTCTCCGACTCCGAGCAGCAGGCGGAGCCGGAGAAGACCTCCGCCTGATTCCCCTCCCCATATCCGTAGTTAGGAGCCCTCAGTGGCTGGCAGCCTGAAGAACGTCACCGACGATACTTTCGAGGAAGAGGTCCTCAAGAGCGACAAGCCCGTCCTCGTGGACTTCTGGGCCGCGTGGTGCGGCCCGTGCCGCCAGATCGCGCCCTCGCTGGAGGCGATCGCTGCCGAGCACGCCGACAAGATCGAGGTCGTCAAGCTCAACATCGACGAGAACCCGGCAACGGCCGCCAAGTACGGCGTCATGTCGATTCCCACGCTGAACGTCTACCAGGGTGGTGAGGTCGCCAAGACCATCGTCGGCGCCAAGCCGAAGGCGATGATCGTGCGCGATCTCGACGAGTTCATCTCCGAGTGAGCGACGCAGCCTGAAAGCCTGAGAGTCATGTTTCACGTGAAACCTCGTTTCACGTGAAACATTCGGGGCCCGCGAAAGGGCCGACCCTGGGAACAGAGTCGGCCCTTTCGCGTTGCCCTTGCGCGTTCTCCCGGTCTCCCGTCCTTCAGAGGGGGCGGAGCGCCGGTTCCTTCTGCACGGCGCCCAGCAAGCGATCCAAGGCCATCTCGACGTCTTCCTTCCAGGAAAGCGTCGACCGCAACTCAAGACGCAGCCGCGGGTAGGTCGGATGCGAGCGGACCGTCTTGAAGCCCACGGCCAGGAGATGGTCTGCGGGCAGCACACAGCCGGGTTCCTTCCAGCGCGCGTCACCGAATGCTTCGATCGCCTTGAAGCCACGCCGCAGGAGGTCCTTGGCGACCGTCTGGACCAGGACCCGGCCGAGTCCCTGCCCCTGATACTCGGGGAGGACGAAGGCCGTGATCAGCTGCACCGCGTCGGGCGAGACCGGGCTGGTGGGAAACGCCGTGGAGCGCGGCACATACGCCGGTGGGGCGTAAAGCACGAAGCCGGCAGGAACGTCGTCCACATGGATCAGCCGGCCGCACGACCCCCAATCCAGCAGCACCGCCGAGATCCAGGACTCCTTCTCGACCTCTGCCGTCCCCTCCTTGAGTGCTGTCTCCCCGCTGAAGGGATCGAGCTCCCAGAAGACGCATCCCCGGCAGCGCTGGGGAAGGTCCTGGAGATTGTCCAGCGTGAGCGGAACCAGCCGACGCCCCATGAACGCTCTTCCTCGCTTCCTGTCGTCTCACCCTCCACCATGAGGCCCCAACACCTTTCCTTCAAAGCAAAGCGCGGGTCGTGTCCGGAACTCGTCGGACCCGACCCGCGCCTGCGGGGAACTGCCTGTTGGAGCCTGCTCGGCTACTCGGCCGCGGCCTCGGCTTGATCGCCTTCGGTCTCGCCCTCGACCTCGCTCGCGGAGAGCGTCTGGAGCACCGGCGTCTCGTCGGGCGCCAGCGTGGTCAGGATGCGTTCCAGGTCCTCCATGGAGGCGAACTCGACCGTGATCTTGCCCTTGGACTTGCCCAGGTCCACCTTGACCCGCGTCTCGAAGCGGTCGGAGAGGCGGGTCGCCAGCTCGGAAAGGGCCGGGGAGACCCGGGAACCGGCCCGCGGGCCCTTGGCCCGGGCAGGCTTCTCGGGGGTGGTCCCCATCAGGGTGACGATCTCCTCGACGGCCCTGACCGAGAGTCCTTCGGCGACGATCCGCCGCGCCAGCCTGTCCTGCTCCTCGGCGTCGTCGATGGAGATAAGAGCTCGGGCGTGACCGGCCGAAAGTACCCCGGCGGCCACCCGCCGCTGCACCGCAGGTGAGAGCTTCAGCAGTCGCAGCGTGTTGGACACCTGTGGCCGGGAGCGGCCGATCCGGTCCGCGAGCTGGTCATGCGTGCACTTGAAGTCCTGCAGGAGCTGATCGTAGGCCGCGGCCTCCTCCAGCGGGTTCAGCTGCGCACGGTGGAGGTTTTCCAGCAGCGCGTCCAGGAGGAGCTTCTCGTCGTCGGTGGCGCGGACGATGGCCGGGATCGCCTCCAGGCCGGCCTCCCGGCAAGCACGCCAGCGGCGCTCACCCATGATGAGCTCGTAGCGGCCCGAACCGATCTGCCGGACCACCACGGGCTGGAGCAGGCCGACCTCCTTGATGGAGGTGACCAGTTCCGCCAGGGCGTCCTCGTCGAAGACCTCACGCGGCTGTCGCGGGTTGGGAGTGATGGCGTCCAGGGGCAGCTCGGCGAAATGCGCGCCCATGGGGGAAGCCGGAAGATCAGGGCCCCCCTGAGGAGTGTCCGCCGCCTCGCGCTGGGGCTGAGAGAGGGACGCCAGCTTGGCAGCCGGCACACCGCGCTCGCCCACGGACCCAGGAACGCCCGGGGCCGTCTGGGTGGCCGTGCTCGCAGGGGCCGAAGCGCCGGCCGCCGGACCGCCGACCGGCCGGTCCCCCGTCGGCGCTGCGGGGATCAGTGCGCCAAGCCCGCGGCCCAGCCCTCTGCGTCGTTCACTCACTGGATCCCCTCCACCATGCTCTGTCCGCTCATCATCTGACCGTCCGCGACCTGGCCGCTCTGCGGTTGCCCGCTGGGCAGCTGACCCATCGCAGCGCCCGTGTGGGCCTGCGAGCCGTCGTAGTGGATGCCCACACCCCGCAGTGCGATCTCCCGGGCCGCCTCAAGGTAGGAGAGGGCACCACTCGAACCTGGATCGTAGGTCAGAACAGTCTGTCCGTAACTCGGGGCCTCCGAGATGCGGACCGATCGCGGGATGCTCGTCCGCAGCACCTCACCGCCGAAGTGGCTCCGAACCTCTTCGGCCACCTGGGACGCCAGCCGGGTACGGCCGTCATACATGGTGAGCAGGATGGTGGAGACATGCAGGTTGGTGTTCAGGTGCCCCCGAATCAGCTCGACGTTCCGCAGCAGCTGTCCCAGGCCTTCCAGCGCGTAGTACTCGCACTGGATCGGGATCAGCACTTCGGCGCCGGCGACCATCGCGTTGACGGTCAGCAGGCCCAGTGACGGCGGACAGTCGATGAGGACGTAGTCCAGCGGCTGCTCGTAGGCCTGGAGGGCCCGCTGCAGGCGGCTCTCGCGGGCCACCAGGGAGACCAGTTCGATCTCGGCGCCGGCCAGGTCGATCGTGGCGGGCGCACAGAACAGGCCCTCCACGTCCGGTACGGGCTGCACCACCTCGGAGAGGGGACGGCTGTCGACCAGGACGTCGTAGATGGACGGGACCTCGGCGTGGTGGTCGATACCCAGTGCCGTCGAGGCGTTGCCCTGGGGGTCGAGGTCGACGACCAGGACCCGGTTGCCGTGCAGAGCCAAGGAGGCGGCGACGTTGACCGTGGTGGTGGTCTTACCGACGCCGCCCTTCTGATTGGCGACCACGATGATCCGGGTCTGCTCCGGGCGAGGCAGACCTTCCCCGGCGGCACGCCCCATGGCGTCCACCGCCTGCTGGCTGGTGTGTCCCATAGGGGTGTCGTCCATGGGGGGCGGTGTTTCACGTGAAACATCGTCCCCCAACGACTCGGTGCGGGGACCGGGGACCGGATCGGTCATCGGTCCCGCGATGTTGGCGTCGGACCGCAAGGATTCACTCTCCTCGACTTCAGGCTCTCTCTGTACAGAGCGTCCCATGCCTTCGGGGGTGCGAACCAGTGAGGCCGGTTGTTCTGTGGAGAAATCCGCCTCTGTGGACAACTTGTCACCCCTGGACGGTGAAGCGCTTGAGGGCTTCCGCAGGGGCGAGGGCTTACGGTCGCGCGGTTCGGCGGCGGCGTGGCTGCGGCCAATGATGCCTTGGAGCAGTGAGCGACGTTTCACGTGAAACAACGATGCCGAGGTCGGGGCGAGGGGACCTGCCGACACTCCGGGCGACAGCTACGTCGGTCACCACAGGAACCGTGGTGGACCATCCGGACGGCCCCATGGGAGGGCTCACGAGACTCTGCGGGCTCCTGAGGCCGTGAGGCCGTGAGGCCGTGAGGCTCTGCGGGCCCTGAGGCTCAGAGGCTTTGCACGCTCTCAGGCTCAGAGGCTCTGCGGCCCTGGCCGGCCCTCCCATGGAGCGAGGATCGTCAGCGGCGACGACGCGAGGGGCGAGCGGGGCGGGCCGCCTTGGCCCGCTTGGCGGCGAACCGGACGCCACCGGGGCTCTCGCCGACCTTCACCTGGACCACCGTCGACAGCGGATCCACCACACCCTCACCGACCTGAAGAACGTCCGTCTCCACCGCACCCAGCTTGCTGAGGGCGGAGCCGGCCGCCTTCAGCTCCTCGTCGGCGGTGTCGCCCTTCAGCGCCAGCATCTCGCCGTACGGGCGCAGCAGCGGGATGCCCCACGTCGCCAGGCGGTCCAGCGGTGCCACGGCCCTGGCCGTGACCACATGGACCGGTGGCAGCTTGCCGAGCACCTCCTCGGCACGCCCGCGGACCACCGTCACGTGGTGCAGACCGAGCAGCTCGACCACCTCGGTGAGGAAGGTGGTCCGCCGCAGCAGCGGCTCCAGCAGCGTGATCTTCAGGTCGCCGCGGACCAGGGCCAGGGGGATGCCCGGGAGGCCCGCACCCGAGCCCACGTCGCACACGGTCACACCCTCCGGCACGACCTCGGAGAGCACCGCGCAGTTGAGCAGGTGGCGCTCCCACAGCCGGGGCACCTCGCGCGGGCCGATGAGCCCGCGCTGCACACCGGCGTCCGCCAGCAGTTCGGCGTACCGCACCGCATCGTCGAAGCGATCACCGAACACTGCACGCGCCTGCTCGGGCGCAGGGGGAAGCTCTGCTGCCTCCGTCACGGGGGACCGTCCTTCCGTACCGCAAAGAGCGCACTGGGCGCTGACCACGAGAACTACCAGGCTGACAAAGTACGGCCCCGTCTGCTCAACAGACGGGGCCGGTGGAACGTACGCGAACCGATCAGGCAGGCAGTACGACCACGAAGCGCTGCGGTTCCTCGCCCTCGGACTCGCTTCGCAGGCCCGCGGCCTTGACCGCGTCGTGGACGACCTTGCGCTCGAACGGGGACATGGCCCGCAGTCGCACCGGCTCGCCGGTGCTGCGCGCCTCCGCCGCGGCCTTGGCGCCGATCTCCGAGAGCTCGGCACGCTTGCGCGCCCGGAAGCCGGCGACGTCCAGCATCAGCCGACTGCGGTCACCGGTCTCCCGGTGCACGGCCAGGCGCGTGAGCTCCTGGAGGGCCTCGAGCACCTCACCGTCACGGCCGACCAGCTTCTGCAGGTCACGGCTGCCCGAGTCGCTGATGATCGACACGGACGCCCGGTCCGCCTCGACGTCCATGTCGATGTCGCCGTCGAGGTCCGCGATGTCCAGCAGACCTTCCAGGTAGTCGGCCGCGATCTCACCCTCCTGCTCCAGGCGGGTCAGGGCGTCCGCACCGTCGGCGGCGGAGGGGATGGTGCCTTCCGTCACGGGATGGGCTCCTTCTTACTTCTTGGACGAGGACTTGGAGCGCTGCTGCGGACCCTTGCGACCCGACTGGGCGCGGCTGCGGCCGCCGTTGCCGGAACCGCCGGCCTTGGTGGCACCACCCTGCGGCCTCTTGGCCTGGGGCTTGGCGCTCTCCGGACGGTCGGCCTCGGCCGTCTCCGCGGCTTCGGCTTCGGCCTCGGCCTCGGCGTCCTGGGCCGCCTTGACGGCTGCCTGGCGCTGGGCCTTGGTCTGCCGCTTGGGCTGCTGGCGCTTGGCGGTGCCAGCCGGCGTGGCGCCCGAGCCGTCGTGCGCCTGGTCGGCGGCGAGCTTGTCGCTCTTGACCACGCTGCCGTCGGGCTGGGCGGCGAAGCCCAGCTTGTTCAGCCCGTTCACGAACTTCCGCTCGGCCGGGTTGCGGTCACGGCCCTTGGCGACGATGGCCTTGACGATGGCGCGACGGCCACGGCCGCGGATCGTGCCGCTGCGCTCTACCTTCTTGGTCAGACGCTCGAGGTAGGCGGCCTGAGCCGTGGAGCCCGGGGTCGGGTTGTTGTGGATGACGTACATCTGCTGGCCCATGGTCCACACGTTGGTGGTCAGCCAGTAGACGAGGACACCGACCGGGAAGTTGATGCCGAAGACGGCGAAGATGATCGGGAAGACGTACATCAGCATCTTCTGCTGCTGCATGAACGGCGTCTTCACCGTGGTGTCGACGTTCTTCGTCATCAGCTGGCGCTGGGTGAAGAACTGCGACAGCGACATCAGAACGATCATGATGACGGTCACGACGCGGACGTCGGTGACGCTGGCGTTCAGCTGCGAGATGACGTCGGCGCTGTCGGTGAACTTGCTCGCCAGCGGGGCGCCGAAGATGTGCGCCTCACGGGCGCTGTCCACGAGGTCCTGGTTCAGGACGCCGATGGTCTTGCCCTGGGCGATGGTGTTCAGGACGTGGTACAGCGCGAAGAAGAAGGGCGACTGCGCCAGGATGGGAAGGCACGAGGAGAGCGGGTTGGTACCCGACTCCTTGTACAGCTTCATCATCTCTTCGGACTGGCGCTGCTTGTCGTTCTTGTAGCGCTCCTGGATCTTCTTCATCTCGGGCTGCAGCGTCTGCATGGCCCGGGTCGCCTTGATCTGCTTCACGAAGAGCGGGATCAGGCAGATGCGGATCAGGATCACCAGGGACACGATCGAGAGACCCCAGGCCCATCCACTGGACTCACCGAAAACGGCGCCGTACAGCGAGTGGAACTGGACGATGATCCAGGAGACGGGTGTGGTGATAAAGCTGAAGAAGCTGGCAATCGTGTCCACTAATCATGCTCCTTGGGCATGGGACGGGGTCTCTGCGGCCGGGCTCGGGGGGAGGTCGGGCCGGCTGCCCGTCTCTCCACGCTCCTCGGTGGCGGAATCGGCGGAGGGCCCGCCCTTGCGTGCGCGCCATGAGGCCCGCAGCATCTCGTGCCACCGCGGGCGCTTCCGCGGAGGCACATGGTCCACGCCGCCGAGCGACCACGGGTTGCAGCGCAGGATGCGCCACGCGGTGAGCGCCGATCCCTTGATCGCACCGTGCCGGTCGATGGCCTGGTAGCCGTAGTGGGAGCACGACGGGTAGTACTTGCACACCGGCCCGAGCAGCGGACTGATCGTCCACTGGTACAGCTTGATCAGAGCCAACAGCGGGTACTTCATCGCTTGCCCCCTCCCAGCAGCCGCTGGAGGGCGGCGTCCAGGTCTCGGGCCAGTTCTTCGTTGGCCGCACCACCCGCGGGGGGCAGCGCGCGTACCACTACCAGGCTACCGGGGGGCAGCAGAGCGACCCGCTCGCGCATCAAGTGACGAAGTCTGCGCTTCACCTTGTTGCGCACCACCGCTCCGCCCACGGCTTTGCTCACGACGAAACCCGCACGCGCCGGGGAAGCGCTCTCCCCCTGCGCGTGCGGGTCCGTGGCACCGCTACGAAAGTGGACGACGAGGTGCGGACGGCCTGCCCGGCGCCCTCGTCGTACAGCGGTCGCGAAGTCCTCGCGCCGCCTCAGCCGGTTGTCGGTGGGCAGCACGATCTCATGACCTGACCGGGATCAGGCGGACAGACGGGCGCGACCCTTGCTGCGGCGGGTCGCCAGGATCGCGCGGCCGGCACGGGTCCGCATACGCAGCCGGAAGCCGTGGGTCTTCGCGCGACGACGGTTGTTCGGCTGGAAGGTGCGCTTGCTCACTCGGGGGCTCCAGAAATGAATCGGTGGGTGGCGGGTGTCGTCTGGCTGTCACCGTGCGCCCACGAGTAGCTCGCTTACGCCCGAGTGCACCGCTTCTCGATCACTGGTGCGTGATCTTTGCCCATCGGAGGCAGGCGGCAGCAGCCATCGACAACTCGGCCTGGTTACGGTACGCGCGGCTGCGCCATCCGGTCAAACTCGACGGTCGTGTGACCCCGGCAGCTTACCCGGTGAGCGCTGCTCACGACGGGTGCGCGAGAGGTTGCGGTGCACCTGGCGCGGGGTCCGCACAGCGCTCGATTTCCGGCCCGACGTGGGGCGGCGGCACACTGTCCACAGGCTGGGGACAACGACTTGATGCACAGCCGTCGGCCTGACTACCGTGGGTGGACTCCCGATTCGTTCGGTTCCCCCCGGCCCCTACTGATTCGTTACCCGCCGTCCGCCGGACGGCCGACCTGATCCTCCCGCGCACCACGCAGACGCGGGACCTGTGAGAGAGCGTGCACTGTGGCTGACGTACCCGCTGATCTTGCCGCAGTGTGGCCTCGGGTGCTGGACGGGCTCCTGGGAGAGGGCCGCGGGCAGGGAGTGGAGCCGAAGGACGAGCGGTGGCTGCGCAGCTGCGTGCCGCTGGCCCTGGTGGCCGACACCGCGCTGCTCGCCGTGCCGAACGAGTTCGCCAAGACGGTGCTGGAGAACCGGCTGGGCCCCCTGGTCAGCGAGTCGCTGAGCCGTGAGTGCGGACGCCCGATCCGGATCGCCGTGACGGTGGACACGTCCATGGGGGAGCCGCCGGCGCCTCCCGCGGCCGCGGCGGGCGGGTCCCAGGACGACTCGGAGGGTCCCGCCTCCGCGCCGGAGTCCCGCCAGGAGCCCCTGCCCACGGCGCGTCCCGCCTATCCGGAGCACCAGCGCCCGGAGCACCAGCGGCAGGAACACCAGCGCCAGGAGCCGGGTGCCTGGCCGCGGCCCGGACAGCAGCAGGACTACGGCTGGCAGCAGCAGCCGCTCGGCTTCCCCGACCGTGACCCGTACGCCTCCCCCTCGTCGCAGGAGTACGGCGGCCAGGAGTACGGGGGTCAGGAGTACGGCACCCCGGACTACGGCGGCGGCCAGGACTACGGACGGCCCCGTCCTGCCTACGGCCGGCCCGCCGAGTACGAGCGCCAGGACTACCCGCGTCCCGAGTACGGCCGACGGGACCACGACCGCCGCGACTACGACCGGGGCGAGTACGACCGCGGCTCCGCGGACCGCTCCGAGTACGAGCGGCCCGACTACGAGCGCGCCGACCGCAAGGAGTTCGAGCGGCCGGAGTACCCCCGCTCCGACTACGACCGCCCCACCGAGGCGCGCAACGAGCGCGACGAGCGCCGTGACGAGCGCATCGACCGCGAGGGCCGGCAGGAGCGCCAGGACCGCGGTGAGTACGAGCGCCCGCAGCGCGGTGACGGCGGGCGGCCCGACTTCGACCGCAGGGGGTACGAGGGTTACCCGTCCGGGCCGTCCTCGGTCTCCTCGATGCCGTCGATGTCCTCCTCCTCGCCCTCGGCCTCCTCGCTCGTGGGTGGCGGTGCCGGATCCGGCTCGGGCGGCGCGGGGACTCCCGGGGTGGGCGAGCCCGCGGCACGGCTCAATCCCAAGTACCTGTTCGAGACGTTCGTCATCGGCGCCTCGAACCGCTTCGCGCACGCCGCCGCGGTGGCCGTCGCGGAGGCGCCGGCGAAGGCGTACAACCCCCTCTTCATCTATGGGGAGTCGGGGCTGGGCAAGACCCATCTGCTGCACGCCATCGGGCATTACGCGCGTAGCCTCTATCCCGGCACCCGGGTGCGGTACGTGAGCTCCGAGGAGTTCACCAACGAGTTCATCAACTCGATCCGCGACGGCAAGGGCGACAGCTTCCGCAAGCGCTACCGGGAGATGGACATCCTGCTGGTCGACGACATCCAGTTCCTCGCGGACAAGGAGTCGACCCAGGAGGAGTTCTTCCACACCTTCAACACCCTCCACAACGCCAACAAGCAGATCGTGCTCTCCAGCGACCGGCCGCCGAAGCAGCTGGTGACGCTGGAGGACCGGCTGCGGAACCGGTTCGAGTGGGGCCTGATCACCGACGTGCAGCCGCCGGAGCTGGAGACGCGGATCGCGATCCTCCGGAAGAAGGCGGTGCAGGAGCAGCTCAACGCCCCGCCGGAGGTACTGGAGTTCATCGCCTCGCGGATCTCGCGGAACATCCGCGAACTGGAGGGCGCGCTGATCCGGGTGACGGCCTTCGCCTCCCTCAACCGCCAGCCGGTGGACCTGGGGCTGACCGAGATCGTCCTCAAGGACCTGATCCCCGGGGGCGAGGACTCGGCCCCCGAGATCACGGCGTCGGCCATCATGGCGGCCACGGCGGACTACTTCGGACTGACCGTCGAGGACCTGTGCGGGACCTCCCGGGGCCGTGCGCTGGTGACGGCGCGGCAGATCGCCATGTATCTGTGCCGTGAGCTCACCGACCTGTCGCTGCCGAAGATCGGCGCGCAGTTCGGCGGGCGCGACCACACCACGGTGATGCACGCCGACCGGAAGATCCGCGCGCTGATGGCGGAGCGCCGCTCCATCTACAACCAGGTCACCGAGCTGACCAACCGCATCAAGAACGGCTGACACGGCCCACCGGACATACGCAGCTACACAGCTGCACAGCACGACCTGAGCGCCCCGGGAGAACCCCGGGGCGCTTCTCGTCCTCCGCGGCACTCACGCGAGGCGGCGCTCGCGGGACGGACGCCGACGCGAGGCCTGAGCCTCCTCAGTTCCCCGCCCTCGCCCCGCCCCGCCGGAGCCCCAACACACCCCCGCTACCCCCGCCCCGGAGGCCCTGCAGCGAGCCCTCAACGAGCCGCCGGCGCCCGGCCGGAGGCGGCCGGGGACGGGAACACCCGACCAACGCGTTCGAGCCGGGCCAGGGTTACGGTCTTCCTCCACAGATTTGGGCACTTTCTGGCGTCCACAGCCTGGGGAGGGTCAAGTTGTCCAGAAAGTGTCCACAGGTAACGGCCGTGAAGTCTCATCAGAACAGGTCAGCGCCATGTGGATTCGTGGACGAAGACTGTCCACAGCCTGTGGACAGTTCAGATGCCCACAACGCCCGCCTCGCGTTGTCCACCGGCAACCCACAGGTTGGGGCTCGTTGTCCCCAGCGAACCGCCGGTTCTCCACACCACTGTCCACTGTTCGACAACGCCGAGGCCCGGATCACTGCTCGGAGTGAAAGGCGTCACACGAGGCGGCTGGAGTGGGGTGTGGGAAACCTGGGAAAAGCTGGGGACGCAGCTGGGGAGAAGTCGCCCCTCCCTGTGCACGGGCTGTGCAGAACTTTCCCCCGTCCACAGAGACCCCGAGTTGTCCACCGGGCCCACCCACAGGCCCGGTGGATAAAAAACCGGCGCTGACCTGGGAAAACGGGGTTATCCACGGTATCCACAGCCCCTACTACTACTCCCAACCTGAGAGAGCCGGGAATTCGTTTCGAAGTGGGTCCTGTGCACAACTCGGCTCCGGCCGCCCGAGCGGCCTCCGGTCCGACTTGACCCGAGGGGCAACAGCTGTCAGCGGGATGCGTCAGACTGGTCCCCGGTGGTTCTCCCCTCCCAGGGAGCGAGCTACACCACCGACGAAGGCCAGCAGGGCGAGGGACGCCGGCAACAGCAGGAGGCGGCAACGGTGAAGATCCGGGTGGAACGCGACGTACTCGCGGAGGCGGTGGCCTGGGCTGCGCGCAGCCTGCCCGCCCGTCCGCCGGCCCCGGTCCTCGCGGGCCTGCTGCTGAAGGCCGAGGACGGGCAGCTGAGCCTCTCCAGCTTCGACTACGAGGTCTCGGCCCGTGTCTCCGTCGAGGCCGAGGTCGAGGAGGAGGGCACGGTGCTCGTCTCCGGCCGCCTCCTGGCCGACATCTGCCGCGCCCTCCCCAACCGCCCGGTGGAGATCTCCACCGACGGCGTGCGGGCCACCGTGGTCTGCGGCTCCTCCCGCTTCACCCTCCACACACTGCCTGTGGAGGAGTACCCGGCGCTCCCGCAGATGCCGAACGCCACCGGCACGGTCCCCGGCGAGGTCTTCGCCGCGGCCGCCGCCCAGGTCGCGATCGCCGCGGGCCGCGACGACACCCTCCCGGTGCTCACCGGTGTGCGCATCGAGATCGAGGGCGACACGGTCACCCTGGCCTCCACCGACCGCTACCGCTTCGCGGTCCGCGAGTTCCTGTGGAAGCCGGAGAACCCGGACGCCTCCGCGGTCGCCCTGGTCCCCGCCAAGACGCTGCTGGACACCGCCAAGGCGCTGACCAGCGGTGACAACGTCATCCTGGCGCTCTCCGGCTCCGGCAAGGGCGAGGGCCTGATCGGTTTCGAGGGCGCCGGCCGCCGCACCACCACGCGGCTGCTGGAGGGCGACCTCCCGAAGTACCGGACGCTCTTCCCGACCGAGTTCAACAGCGTGGCCACCATCGAGACCGCGCCGTTCGTCGAGGCCGTCAAGCGCGTGGCCCTGGTCGCCGAGCGGAACACCCCGGTGCGGCTCTCCTTCGAGCAGGGCGTGCTGATCCTCGAAGCCGGATCCAGCGACGACGCACAGGCTGTGGAAAGGGTCGACGCCAACCTGGACGGCGACGACATCTCCATCGCCTTCAACCCGACCTTCCTGCTGGACGGCCTGAGCGCCATCGACTCCCCGGTGGCCCAGCTGTCCTTCACCACGTCCACCAAGCCGGCGCTGCTCAGCGGCAAGCCGTCCGTGGACGCGGAGGCCGACGAGGCCTACAAGTACCTGATCATGCCGGTCCGCCTCAGCGGCTGACCTGCTGTCTCTCCGCGGTGCAGGGGATCCGTCCCGCGCACCGCGGAGCCGTTTTCCGGACGGGTCCGCGGTGCGCGGGCCCGCTCCGGACGGGCGTCGCCGCGTTGGCGCAGCCCGCACCGGTCGAAGCACTAGGTCAAGGGGCCGCCCATCGGGTGGCGGTGCGGAGCCGGGTTTACGCTCGGACGTGGGTGCCCACCGGCATCCACACCCCACCTCGCAACCACCTCGCAACCAAAGGGAACAACTGATGGAGCTCGGTCTCGTCGGCCTCGGCAAGATGGGCGGCAACATGCGCGAGCGGATCCGCCGCGCCGGCCACACCGTCGTGGGATACGACCGCAACCCGGACGTCTCGGACGTCCACAGCCTGCGTGAGCTTGTGGACAGCCTGCAGGCGCCGCGAGTGGTGTGGGTGATGGTTCCGGCCGGCGCCGCGACCCAGTCCACCGTCGACGAGCTGGCCGAGCTCCTCGAGCCCGGCGACGTGGTGGTGGACGGTGGCAACTCGCGCTGGACGGACGACGAGAAGCACGCCGCGGAGCTGGCCGAGAAGGGCATCGGCTTCGTGGACTGCGGCGTCTCCGGCGGCGTCCACGGCCTCGCCAACGGCTACGCGCTGATGTACGGCGGCGAGGCCGAGCACGTGGCCAAGGTCCAGCCCGTCCTGGACGCGCTCAAGCCGGAGGGCGACTTCGGCGCCGTGCACGCCGGCAAGGTCGGCGCCGGCCACTTCGCGAAGATGGTCCACAACGGCATCGAGTACGCCATGATGCAGGCTTACGCCGAGGGCTGGGAGCTGCTGGAGGCCGTGGACTCGGTCACCGACGTCCGGGAGATCTTCCGTTCCTGGCGTGAGGGCACCGTCATCCGCTCCTGGCTCCTGGACCTGGCCGTCAACGCCCTCGACGAGGACGAGCACCTCGACAAGCTCCGCGGCTACGCCCAGGACTCCGGCGAGGGCCGCTGGACGGTCGAGGCCGCCATCGACAACGCCGTCCCGCTGCCCGCCATCACCGCCTCGCTCTTCGCCCGGTTCGCCTCCCGCCAGGAGGACTCGCCCCAGATGAAGATGATCGCCGCGCTCCGCAACCAGTTCGGCGGACACGCGGTCACGCAGAAGTAGTCCGCAGCACCACGGGGTCCTGTGCGCTCTGGCCACAGGACCCCGGCACCGCCTAGCAGTCCACGCCGGGGAGGTCGGCGCCCGTCCATGCATGTCACGCATCTCTCGCTGGCCGACTTCCGCTCGTACGCCCGGGCCGAGGTCGCTCTCGGCCCGGGCGTCACGGCGTTCGTGGGGCCCAACGGGCAGGGCAAGACGAACCTGGTCGAGGCCGTCGGCTACCTGGCCACGCTGGGCAGCCACCGGGTCTCCTCCGACGCCCCGCTGGTGCGGATGGGCGCCGAGCGGGCGATCGTGCGGGCCCAGGTGCGGCAGGGCGAGCGGCAGCAGCTCATCGAGCTGGAGCTCAACCCCGGGCGCGCCAACCGGGCCCGGATCAACCGGTCGTCGCAGGTCAGACCGCGCGACGTGCTGGGCATCCTGCGCACGGTGCTGTTCGCGCCGGAGGACCTGGCCCTGGTCAAGGGCGACCCCGGTGAGCGCCGGAGGTTCCTGGACGAGCTGGTCACCGCGCGGTCCCCGCGGATGGCCGGGGTCCGCTCCGACTACGAGCGGGTTCTCAAGCAGCGCAACACCCTGCTGAAGTCCGCCGCGCTCGCCCGCCGTCACGGTGGGCGGAACATGGACATGTCGACCCTGGACATCTGGGACCAGCACCTGGCCCAGGTGGGCGCCGAGGTGCTGGCGCAGCGGCTGGACCTGGTCGCGGTGCTGCAGCCGCTCGCCGACAAGGCGTACGAGCAGCTCGCGCCGGGCGGCGGGCCGGTCGCCCTGGAGTACAAGGCGTCCGCGCCCGGTGAGGGGCACACCCGGGAGGAGCTGTACCAGCAGCTGCTGGAGGCGCTGGCCGGGGTGCGCAAGCAGGAGATCGAACGCGGCGTGACGCTGGCCGGGCCGCACCGGGACGACCTGGTGCTGCGGCTGGGCCGACTGCCCGCGAAGGGGTACGCGTCGCACGGGGAGTCCTGGTCGTACGCGCTGGCGCTGCGGCTGGCCTCCTACGAGCTGCTGCGGGCCGAGGGCAACGAGCCGGTGCTGATCCTCGACGACGTCTTCGCCGAACTCGACGCGCGGCGCCGGGACCGGCTGGCGGAGCTGGTGGCGCCCGCGGAGCAGGTGATGGTGACGGCGGCGGTCGACGAGGACGTGCCGTCGGCGCTGACCGGCGCGCGGTTCCGGGTCGCCGAGGGGACGGTGGAGCGGACGTGACGGCGGCGGGTGCGGGGGCCGAGGGTTCCTCCGGCGCGGCTCAGCCGTCCGGGGTCGACCTGGCGAGGGTGGCGCTGCGGGCCGCCCGGGAGCAGGCACGGGCGCGGGGCGAGGCCACGCGGCAGACCAAGGGCGCGGGCGCCGGGCGGCGCGGCGGGCGGTCCGGGTCGCGCGGGGACGGGCGTGACCCGATGGCCCTCGGGGCGGCGATCAACCGGCTGGTCACCGAGCGGGGCTGGGAGCGGCCGGCGGCGGTCGGCGGGGTGATGGGCCGGTGGCCGCAGATCGTCGGCGACGACGTGGCCAACCACTGTGCGCCGGAGCGGTACGACGAGGACGAGCGGGTGCTGGTCGTGCGGTGCGACTCCTCGGCGTGGGCGGCCAACCTGCGGCTGCTGGCGCCGCAGATCCTGGCGCGGATCAACGCGGACCTCGGGCACGGGACGGTACGGCTGATCAACGTGCTCGGGCCGGCGGGGGCGGTCCGTCCGCGGTACGGGCCGCTGCGGGCCCCGGGCGGCCGCGGCTCCCACGACTGGTAGCCCCCGGCCCCCTTTCTTCGACGGCCCCTTCCTTCGGCGGCTGCCGCTTTTTCCATTGCTGTCCCCTTCCATGGCTGTCCCTTTCTTGGCTGGCGCCTCTTGCATGGCTGCCGCTCCGCCGCTGCCCCCTTTCCTGGCTGCCGCGCCGCGGCGCCACTTCGGCCCGGGTTCCGCAAGGGTTCCGCTCGCGTTCCGCCCGCGCTCCGCCCGGGTCCGCCCTGGGCACGACCTCGCGGCACAGCCCCGGCGGACAGCACTGCTTCCTCTCCCCGGACCCGCCCCGCAGCCGCCCCGAACCCCGCCCCCCGGCCCGCCCCCTCCCGGCGCGATTGCGCGCGCGGACGGCGGAAAACAGGGGTAGGGCGCGTGTTCGAGTGAAGGCGGGGGCGGGAGTGAAGCCGTGGTGGCCGAGGGTTGACAGGGCGAGGCGCTGAGTGCCGCTGTGAGGCTCTTGGAGCCCCGTCCCGCATATGGGGAGTCGGTGCGGTCCGGTTCAGGGCGGCACATGCGAACTGAGGTGCCCGCAACGGCCCATCACTGTCGGCGCTACCGGTAGACTGGAGCACAATCCCGCCCCACTTGTGGGACACACACCGAGCAACGCTGATCCAGGCTTGAAAACCGCAACATGCCGCAGCCGCTCCGGTCGGGTCATCGGCCGCGAGTACGGCTTGTGCTGTGCCAGAAAGGGCGCTTCGTGGCCGATTCCGGCAACCCCAACGAGAACATTCCGTCCAACGACGCCGCCGCCGCCGAGGCGAACCCGTCCTCGTACGACGCGAGCGCCATTTCCGTGCTCGAGGGTCTGGACGCCGTCCGCAAGCGACCCGGCATGTACATCGGCTCGACCGGTGAGCGTGGTCTGCACCACATGGTGCAGGAGGTCGTGGACAACTCCGTCGACGAGGCGCTGGCCGGCCACGCGGACACGATCGACGTCACGATCCTCGCCGACGGCGGCGTGCGCGTCGTCGACAACGGCCGTGGCATCCCCGTCGGCATCGTGCCGGGCCAGGGGAAGCCGGCCGTCGAGGTCGTGCTGACCGTCCTGCACGCGGGCGGCAAGTTCGGAGGCGGCGGCTACGCCGTCTCCGGCGGTCTGCACGGCGTCGGCGTCTCCGTGGTGAACGCCCTGTCCACCCGGGTGTCCGTCGAGGTCAAGACCGACGGCCACGTGTGGACGCAGGACTACAAGGCGGGCGTGCCGACGGCCCCGCTGGCCAAGGGCGAGGCGACCGAGGAGACGGGCACCTCCGTCACCTTCTGGGCGGACCCGGAGATCTTCGAGACCACGGAGTACTCCTTCGAGACGCTCTCCCGCCGGTTCCAGGAGATGGCGTTCCTCAACAAGGGCATCTCCATCAGCCTGACCGACGAGCGGGAGACGGCGAAGGCCACGGCCGGCGCCGACGAGGCGGGCGCGGACGACAAGCCCGAGGTCAAGCGGGTCGCGTACAAGTACGACGGCGGCATCGTCGACTTCGTGAAGTACCTCAACTCCCGCAAGGGCGAGATGGTCCACCCGACCGTCATCGACATCGAGGCGGAGGACAAGGAGCGTCAGCTCTCCGTCGAGGTCGCGATGCAGTGGAACGGCGGGTACAGCGAGGGCGTCTACTCCTTCGCCAACGTCATCCACACCCACGAGGGCGGTACCCACGAGGAGGGCTTCCGCGCCGCGCTGACCACGCTGATCAACAAGTACGCGCGCGACAAGAAGCTGCTCCGCGAGAAGGACGACAACCTCACGGGCGACGACATCCGCGAGGGTCTGACCGCGATCATCTCGGTCAAGCTGGGCGAGCCGCAGTTCGAGGGCCAGACCAAGACCAAGCTGGGCAACACCGAGGTCAAGACCTTCGTCCAGCGCGTGGTGCACGAGCACCTCACGGACTGGCTGGACCGCAACCCCAACGAGGCCTCGGACATCATCCGCAAGGGCATCCAGGCCGCCACGGCCCGCGTCGCCGCCCGCAAGGCGCGTGACCTGACCCGGCGCAAGGGTCTGCTGGAGTCCGCCTCGCTGCCGGGCAAGCTGGCCGACTGCCAGTCCAACGACCCCGCGAAGTGCGAGATCTTCATCGTCGAGGGCGACTCCGCCGGCGGCTCCGCCAAGTCCGGCCGGAACCCGCAGTACCAGGCGATCCTCCCGATCCGCGGCAAGATCCTCAACGTCGAGAAGGCGCGGATCGACAAGATCCTGCAGAACCAGGAGATCCAGGCGCTGATCTCCGCCTTCGGCACCGGTGTGCACGAGGACTTCGACATCTCCAAGCTCCGCTATCACAAGATCATCCTGATGGCGGACGCCGACGTCGACGGCCAGCACATCAACACCCTGCTGCTGACCTTCCTGTTCCGCTTCATGCGGCCGCTGGTCGAGGCCGGGCACGTGTTCCTCTCCCGCCCGCCGCTCTACAAGATCAAGTGGGGCCGGGACGACTTCGAGTACGCCTACTCCGACCGCGAGCGTGACGCCCTGATCGAGCTCGGCCGCAGCAGCGGCAAGCGGATCAAGGACGACTCGGTCCAGCGCTTCAAGGGCCTCGGCGAGATGAACGCCGAGGAGCTGCGGATCACCACCATGGACCAGGAGCACCGGGTCCTCGGCCAGGTGACCCTCGACGACGCCGCCCAGGCCGACGACCTGTTCTCGGTCCTGATGGGCGAGGACGTCGAGGCCCGCCGCGCCTTCATCCAGCGCAACGCCAAGGACGTCCGGTTCCTCGACATCTGAGTCGGTCACTGCCGCGGCCGCCGCACGGCTGAGCCGCGAAGGGAACGCTGACCGCACCAGGAAGGATCTTCACCAGCAATGGCCGACGAGAACACTCCCGTCACTCCCGACCCCGAGAACGCTCCGGCGAGCCCGGTCGCACCCGTGCTCGCCGAGGGCGAGATCGCGATGCGGATCGAGCCGGTCGGGCTCGAGACGGAGATGCAGCGCTCGTACCTCGACTACGCGATGTCCGTCATCGTCTCGCGTGCGCTGCCCGACGTCCGGGACGGCCTCAAGCCCGTCCACCGCCGCGTCCTGTACGCCATGTACGACGGCGGCTACCGGCCCGAGAAGGGCTTCTACAAGTGCGCCCGCGTCGTCGGCGACGTGATGGGCAACTACCACCCGCACGGCGACTCCTCCATCTACGACGCCCTGGTCCGCCTGGCCCAGCCGTGGTCGATGCGGATGCCGCTGGTGGACTCCAACGGCAACTTCGGTTCCCCGGGCAACGACCCGGCCGCGGCCATGCGGTACACCGAGTGCAAGATGGCGCCGCTGTCGATGGAGATGGTCCGTGACATCGACGAGGAGACCGTCGACTTCACGGACAACTACGACGGCCGCTCCCAGGAGCCGACCGTCCTGCCGTCCCGCTTCCCGAACCTGCTGATCAACGGCTCCGCCGGCATCGCGGTCGGCATGGCGACCAACATCCCGCCGCACAACCTGCGCGAGGTCGCGGCCGGCGCCCAGTGGTACCTGGAGAACCCGGAGGCCTCGCACGAGGACCTCCTGGACGCCCTGATGGAGCGCATCAAGGGCCCCGACTTCCCGACCGGCGCCCTCGTGGTGGGCCGCAAGGGCATCGAGGAGGCCTACCGGACCGGCCGCGGCTCGATCACCATGCGCGCCGTGGTCGAGGTCGAGGAGATCCAGAACCGCCAGTGCCTGGTGGTCACCGAGCTGCCCTACCAGGTCAACCCGGACAACCTGGCGCAGAAGATCGCCGACCTGGTGAAGGACGGCAGGATCGGCGGCATCGCCGACGTCCGCGACGAGACCTCCTCGCGCACCGGCCAGCGCCTGGTCATCGTGCTCAAGCGGGACGCCGTCGCCAAGGTCGTCCTCAACAACCTCTACAAGCACACCGAGCTGCAGACCAACTTCGGCGCCAACATGCTGGCCCTGGTCGACGGTGTGCCGCGCACCCTCTCGCTGGACGCGTTCATCCGGCACTGGGTGGCGCACCAGATCGAGGTCATCGTCCGCCGGACCCGCTTCCGGCTGCGCAAGGCCGAGGAGCGCGCGCACATCCTGCGCGGCCTGCTGGCGGCCCTGGACGCCATCGACGAGGTCATCGCGCTGATCCGGCGCAGCGACACCGTCGAGGTGGCCCGCGCGGGCCTGATGGACCTGCTGGAGATCGACGAGATCCAGGCCAACGCGATCCTCGAGATGCAGCTCCGCCGGCTCGCCGCCCTGGAACGCCAGAAGATCATCCAGGAGCACGACGAGCTCCAGGCGAAGATCGACGAGTACCACCGGATCCTCGCCTCGCCGGTCCGGCAGCGCGGCATCGTCAGCGAGGAACTGACGGCGCTGGTCGAGAAGTTCGGCGACGACCGCAAGACCAAGCTGGTGCCGTACGACGGCGACATGTCCATCGAGGACCTGATCGCCGAGGAGGACATCGTCGTCACGGTCACCCGCGGCGGCTACATCAAGCGCACCAAGACGGTGGACTACCGCGCCCAGAAGCGCGGCGGCAAGGGCGTGCGGGGCACGAAGCTGAAGGAAGACGACATCGTCGACCACTTCTTCGTCTCCACCACCCACCACTGGCTGCTCTTCTTCACCACCAAGGGCCGGGTCTACCGGGTCAAGGGCTACGAGCTGCCGGACGCCGGCCGGGACGCGCGCGGTCAGCACGTCGCCAACCTGCTGGCCTTCCAGCCGGACGAGCAGATCGCGGGCATCCGCGCGATCCGCGATTACGACGCCGCCCCGTACCTGGTGCTGGCCACCAAGAGCGGCCTGGTGAAGAAGACCTCGCTGAAGGACTACGACTCCCCGCGCTCGGGCGGCGTCATCGCCATCAACCTCCGTCAGATGGCGGACGGCAGCGACGACGAGCTGATCGGCGCCGAGCTGGTCTCCCCCGACGACGACCTGCTCCTGATCAGCAGGAAGGCCCAGTCCCTGCGGTTCACCGCGACGGACGACTCGCTGCGCCCGATGGGCCGCGCGACCTCGGGCGTGAAGGGCATGAGCTTCCGCGAGGGCGACGAACTGCTCTCGATGAATGTCGTGCGACCGGGTACGTTCGTGTTCACCGCGACGGACGGCGGGTACGCCAAGCGGACCGTCGTCGACGAGTACCGGGTGCAGGGACGTGGCGGTCTGGGCATCAAGGCTGCCAAGATCGTCGAGGACCGCGGATCGCTGGTCGGCGCGCTGGTGGTGGAGGAGACGGACGAGATCCTCGCCATCACCCAGGCCGGCGGCGTGATCCGCACCCGGGTGAACGAGATCAGGGAAACCGGCCGTGACACCATGGGCGTCCAGCTGATCAACCTGGGCAAGCGTGACGCGGTGGTCGGCATCGCGCGCAACGCCGAGGCGGGACGCGAGGCGGAGGAGGTCGACGGTGACCTCGACGAGGCCGCCGAGACCGCCGCAAGCGCCGAGGGCACCGACGAGACCGGTCCCGAGGCGACGACCGCTGAGGCCGGGACCACCGGCCCGGACGAGGGTGACACGCCCTCGGCCGAGTAGGCACGAGGAGTGAGACGAGCGTGAACGGAGCCACGGGCGCCGGACCGACCGGTGGGGAGACGGACGGCGGCGGCCGTGGCTCCTTCGCGCAGCAGCAGGACCCGTCGCGGCAGGCGGCGGGAGACACCCCGACCCATGGATCCCAGGGGGGAACCGTGACCCAGCCCACCCAGCCCTACGAGCAGCCCGGCCAGGCCCAGGCGCAGGGACGTCCCGAGGTGACGCCGCTGCCGATGTCGCCGCTGCCCGGCGAGCGGCAGGGGCAGCAGGGCGCCTCCGGGCCGTACCACCCGCCGCAGGCCTACGAGGCCGGCACGGTCGCCGCACCGCCGGCCGGCGCGGTCCGGCGGCCCCGGACGGGGGCCAAGCCGGTCCCGCGCACCCGCAAGGCGCGACTGCGGGTCGCCAGGACGGACCCGTGGTCGGTGATGAAGGTCAGCTTCCTGCTCTCCATCGCCCTGGGCATCTGCACGATCGTGGCCGCGGCAGTGCTGTGGCTGGTCATGGACGCGATGGGCGTCTTCTCGGCGGTGGGCGGCACCATCGCCGAGGCCACCGGCTCCAACGAGTCCAACGGCTTCGACCTGCAGGCATTCCTGTCGCTGCCGAACGTCCTGATGTTCACCGCCGTGATCGCGGTGGTGGACGTGGTGCTGATGACCGCGCTGGCGACGCTCGGCGCCTTCATCTACAACCTCTCGGCCGGATTCGTGGGCGGCGTGGAGCTCACGCTGGCCGAGGACGAGTGACGCGTTCCGCGAGCGCGGCGCGGTGGGCCTGCGGCAACCGATTTTGGGAGTTCGCATGTCGTGCGCTAATCTTCAGGAGTCAGCGCGCGGGACACACACCGCACAGCGCGGCGGGGCTATAGCTCAGTTGGTTAGAGCGCATCCCTGATAAGGATGAGGCCACAGGTTCAAATCCTGTTAGCCCCACAGCAAAGACCCTCGGTCCTCGGACCGGGGGTTTCTTGTTTTCCGGGTTTCCGGGTTTCCGGGTTTTGGGGTTTTGGGGGAGACGGCCGAACGGCGAGACGGCGAAACGCCGCCGGCCCGCCGGTGAGGGCGGGCTCGAGGCGGTGGTCCGGGGAACCGCTGCCGCACGTGCGGTACGGCCCGGCCGAGTGTCGGCGGGCCTTCGGGGTGCGGTGCGCAGCGGAGCGCGGATGCGCGGCCGCGTGGGCCGTGGTGCGGCGCGTGGTGGTGCGGGGTGCGGGCTTGCGGGGACGGTCGTGCGGGCGCGCTGGCGTGCGGGCTTGCGGGAGGGGTCGGTGTCCTGCCGGGGTGGGAAGCGTGGGCCGGGGTGGTGGGGAGCGGGCGGGTGGTGCGGCCTGGGTGGGTCGGTGCGGGGCGGGGGGCTTCCGGTTGGTGCGGCGGTGTGAGGCGGTCCGGGGGCGCCGGGGGGCGGTCGCGCGGGGGGTGATCACGGGCGGGAGAGCGGTGTGGGGCGGTTCCAGGGGTCTCCGGGGCGGTTCTGAGGGGGCGTCGGCACCGGGGGAGGTGCGGGGCGTTCGGCCGCGCGGTACTGCGGGGGCGTGCTGGTGTCGGGGCGGGCCTGGCCGGGCGGTGCCGTGTCGCGGGTCCAGGGGTGGTCCGCTGCCGGCGGAGGCAGGTGGGGTGCCGGTCGGGTGGGTGGTACGGCAGGGCGTGGTGCGAGGTGTTCGGGCGCGGCGGCGGAGGCCGGCGTGCGGAGGTCGACGGGGGCCGCAGGGGCGACTCGGAGGGCTCAGGGCCCGGTGGACGGCCTTGCCGAGCTCCGGCCGGCCGGTGTCGCTCAGGAGGGCGGCCAGGGCGTCCGTGGTGTCCAGGGTGTTGCGGGCTCCCCGGGCGCTGCGGCAGGGGCCAGGGTGGCCGGTCCGGGCCTTCCGGGCAGGGGCGTGGGCGTGTGCGTGGCGGTGGTGCGGGCCGCGGAGGGCCGTGCGACGCGTGCGGGCGGTGCTCGGTGCGGTGGTGCGGTGGGGCCGTGGGGCGCCGGTGGGGGCGGTGTGTCCGGCGCGGGCGGGGTCTATGGCCGGCTCCTGCTCGGTGGCCTCGAGGAGCGGGTCGGAGGCGTCGCGGCGGGCCGCCGTGTCCGGGCCCGCGGTGGGCGCGGTGTGGAGTTCGGCGGGGGCGGCGAGGACGGCGGTGCCGACGCCGGTGCCGCCGTGCGCACGGGACTGCGGGGAGCCGCCGTGGGCCTCGGCGAGGATCCGCTGCTTCATCGTGGGCGGCAGCGCCCGGTACGAGGGCCGGACGCCGTTCCTGGGCGTCTGGCGCGGTACGGCGGCCGTGGCCGTGGCGCGGGGCGCCGGGACGTCCGCCCGGCGGCCGCTGCCGCCGCGGCGTCCGCCGTTGCGGGCCGGCTCGCTCCGGGGTACCGCGGTCGCGGCCGGGGCGGAGACGAGCCCCAGCGCCGTGAACAGCGCGAGGAACGCGGAGACCAGCAGCTGCCACATCTTCCTGACCTGGGTTCCGGCCATGGATGACCTCACATTCGGGTTGGGCGATTTGCGTACTTTCCTCATGATGTGTATGCGTGGAGCGATCCGTGGGACGCTCGCCCATGGCGCGTCGATGGTCCGATGAACACCACCCGGATGGACCCACGGGCGGGAAGGAACGGTCGGCCCGCCGCCCGGACGGGCTTCGGGGGCCGGTGATCCGTGCCGCGCGGGGGGCAGTTGGGTGGGGCCCCCTTGGTCACCGTTCGGTATCGGTCGGTGTGTATAGTCGGGCGCCAGAGGTCTCCTACGTCAACGAAAGACGAGGTCGCGCGGTGAAGAAGCTCCTCCTGGTCGCCCTGGCCGCCATCGGCGGTCTCCTCGTGTACCGCCAGATCCAGGCGGACCGCGCCGAGCAGGACCTGTGGACGGAGGCCACCGACTCCGTGCCCAGCGGTTCCTGAGCCGGCGCTACCCGAAAACACACGAAGACCCCGGCCGCCCGAAGGCGGCCGGGGTCTTCGTCCGTTACCGGAGCCACAGGAGCCACAGGAGCCACAGGAGCCACCGCAGCTCCAGCAGCTCCAGGAGCCGGTGCGGGCCGGCTCCGGGGTCAGCTCTGGTGCACCTGGTAGTGCGCGACCGCGTCGGCGGTGCGCCCGGCGCCGTACACACGCAGGAACTCCGCCAGTTCGGGGTGGCTCTCCCCGAGGCTGTCGGCGGCCTCGATGATGTCGCCGGCCGCGGCCAGCGACCGCAGGAGACTCTGTATCTCGCGCACCACCCGCTTGACCGTCGGAGCGCCCACCGGGCTCCCCACGGCCTGCTGGGCGGCCGCGCTCAGCACGGAGCCGCCCTGGGACTTCTTGATCTCCTCCATGCGCTCGGCGGCCTCGGCCGCGCTGACGCTGCCGTCGGCCACCTGGGCCGCGAGGTCCTGCAGCAGCCGCACCCGCTGCACGACCGCGGGGTTGCCGATCTTCGCCCGCTGGCCGCTCATGAGCTGGGACAGCATCGGCGCCGACAGGCCGAGCACGCCCGCGAGCCGCGCCTGGTTGAGCCCCAGGTCGTCGATCAGCCGTCGGAAGAGCTCCCCCAGAGGCTCTCCGTACCAGTTCCGCTGCAGCTCGCGCGCCCTCGCGGTGGCCTCCTGCTGTGCGGCTTCCATGCGTCTCCCCATCGCTTCCCCATGTACAGGGTTCGCTCGAGCGAACCACGTACCGAATCTTACGGAGGGCGGGGGGCGGCGGGGACCCCGCCGCCGTCCTGGTTGACCAATCCTTTTGCGGGATACCGGGGGTGACCGGGTAGTCTGGTCGTCGGCTCGCACCGGTGGTTCGCGGATCCCGGGGCGTACGCCGCCATTGAGGGGCCTTAGCTCAGTTGGTAGAGCGCTGTCTTTGCATGGCAGATGTCAGGGGTTCGACTCCCCTAGGCTCCACTTCTTCACCACGGACGTGCACGAGGCCCTCCCCACGGGGAGGGCCTTCGCACGTTCGCGGGGGGCCGCGCCGACACGGCGTCAACCGGGCCCACGGGTCCGGGCGTCGGGCCGCGGCGGCTACGAGCCCCGGATCTCCTTGGGCGGCGTGCGCCGCTCGTCCACCGGCTCCACCCGCACCAACTCGCCCCAGACGATGTACCGGTACTCGGAGGTGTACATCGGGGTGCAGGTGGTCAGCGTGATGTACTTCCCGGGCTTGTCCCGCCCGGACTCCTTCGGCACCCGGTCCAGGACGCCGACGTTGAACCGGGAGGTCTGCGGCAAGGTCTCGAAGACCTTGTAGACGTACCACTTGTCCTTGGACTCGAAGACAATCGGGTCGCCCTCGCGGATCTTGTGGATGTCGTGGAACTTGGCCCCGTGGCCGTCGCGGTGCGCGGCCAGGGAGAAGTTGCCGTTCTTGCCCGTGGTGGGCAACGTCGCCTTGATCGGGTCGGTGTAGTAGCCGGCCGCGCCGTCGTCGAGCACCTTCGGGTCGGTGCCCTTCTTGATCAGTATCTGGTCGTCGTCCATGGCCGGGACGTGGAGGAAGCCGATGCCGTCCCTGGTGTCCAGCTTGCCGGGGGCGCCGGCGCCCTCGATCTCCTGCTCCCACTGCTCGCGGATCCGGTCGCTCTCCTGGTCCGCCGCGCGGTCGGCCAGCAGGTTGGTCCACCACAGCGAGTAGGCGACGAAGAGGCCGAGCACGACGCCCGCCGTCATCAGCAGCTCGCCCAGGACGCTGACCACCGTGGCCACCGGTCCCCGGCCGGGGCGACGACCGCCGGGCCGCTGCGCGCGGGTGTCCTCGCCGCGCCGGTCGTGCTCTACCGCTGCCACTGTGGCCGTCCCCCGTCGAGTGCCGTGTTCACGCTGTCACGGGTTCACCAGCGCGTCGGGCTTCCCCTTGCCGCGCGGGCGTTCCTCGTCCATCTTGCCCCAGACGATCATCCGGTAGGTGCTGGTGAACTCCGGGGTGCAGGTGGTCAGTGTGATGTAACGGCCGGGCCCGGTGAAACCCGACCCCGGCGGCACCGGGTCCAGTACGGAGACGTTGCTGGGCGAGGTCGAGGGAAGGATCGAGGTCATCCGGTACACGTAGTACGTGTCACGCGTCTCCACCACGATCGGGTCACCCGGCTTCAGGCGGTTGATGTAGCGGAACGGCTCGCCGTGGGTGTTGCGGTGGCCGGCGATGCCGAAGTTGCCCTTCTCCCCCGGCATGGCGGTCGGGATGCTGTCCTCGCCGTAGTGGCCGACCATGCCGCGGTCCAGGACGCGCTCCTTGTCGATGCTCTCCGCGACCGGCACGACCACGTCCAGGGTCGGCATGTGCAGGAGGGCGAAGCCCTGGCCCGCCTCGAAGGTGCCGGGGTCGCGGGCGCCCTTGTCCCAGTCGTCCTGGAGCTGGACGGTCTCCCGGTCCACGTCGGCGGCGGCCAGGACGTTGGTCCACCAGAGCTGGTAGGCGACGAAGAGGATCATCAGCACGCCGGTGGTGATGAACAGCTCGCCCACGGCACGGCTGATCACCACGGCCGGCCCGGGTCTGCGGGCCCGTTCGGCGCGGCGGCGCTCCACGCGGGAGAGCGGGGGGCCGTCCCCGGCGGTCCCGGAGGCGGCCTCGGAGGCAGTCCCGGAGGCGGCAGCCTCCTCCGGGGCGCGGGGCGCCGCACGGCGCCCGCGGCGGCCCTTGGCGGCCGCCGCGGCCCGTCTGCGGGCCGCCCGGCCCCCTTCGGCGGGCGGCACGGCGGTGTCCGTGGACGACGCGGCGCCGGGCGGGGACACGGCGGCCAGCCGCATGGTGCTCGCCGGGTCGGTGGTACCCGGGGCCGTGGTGCCCGGGTCGGTGATACCCAGGTCGGTGATACCCAGGTCGGTGGTACGGGCACCGTGACGCGGCTCGTCGAGCTCCGGTGGGGCCGCCGCGTCGGGGCGGGTGACGGTGTGGAGCGTGCCGTCGGCGCGCAGCGGGTCGCCGGCGGTGCGACGGGTGGGACCGAGGGGTCCGGTGGGGTCGGTGGGGATCCCCGGGGTGCCCGGGGGTATGCGCAGCGCCACCGTCTCGTCGTCCTCGGGGCGCCACCCGGTCACGCCGTGGACCTGCCGACGACCGGGGCCAGGCCCTCGGAGCGCGCCACCGCGTCCGGGTCGCCGCACTCGGCCAGCCAGTTGGCCAGCATCCGGTGCCCGTGCTCGGTCAGCACCGACTCCGGGTGGAACTGGACGCCTTCGACGGCGAGTTCGCGGTGTCGCAGGCCCATGACGATGCCGTCGGACGTCCGCGCGGTCACCTCGAGCTCCTCCGGCACGGTCACCGGGTCGGCGGCCAGCGAGTGGTAGCGGGTGGCGGTGAACGGCGAGGGCAGGCCGGCGAAGACGCCCCTGCCCTCGTGCTCCACCGGCGAGGTCTTGCCGTGCAGCAGCTCCGGCGCGCGGTTCACCACGCCGCCGTACGCCACCTGCATCGACTGCATGCCGAGGCACACGCCGAAGACCGGGATGCCGGCCGCGGCGCAGTGCCGCACCATGTCGACGCAGACCCCGGCCTCCTCGGGCGAGCCCGGGCCGGGCGACAGGAGCACGCCGTCGAAGCCCTGCTCGGCGTGGGAGAGGGACACCTCGTCGTTGCGCAGCACCTCGCACTCGGCGCCGAGCTGGTACAGGTACTGCACGAGGTTGAAGACGAAGCTGTCGTAGTTGTCGACAACCAGGATCCGCGCGCTCACTGTTCGTCCACCGTCACATCGCCGAAGGGAAGGAGCGGCTCGGCCCACGGGAAGACGTACTGGAAGAGCACGTACACCGTGGCCAGCACGAGAAGCAGCGCGAGCAGGGCCTTCACCCAGGTGTTGCCCGGCAGATGCCGCCAGATCCAGCCGTACACGGGTCCCAGCCCCTCCCCATCGTCACCATCGCATCGCGCCAGCCGCGGTACGCCGCCGTGCGTCACGGAGCCGTACAGCAACCAGACTAGGGCCTTTCGGAGGCGTTTCCGGCGGGCTTGGCGTACTGGAGGTCGACGGCGCCGGTGTAGCCGGGCAGGGTGCGCACGCCCTCCTCCTCGACCTTCCAGCCCAGGCCGTAGACGTTCACGTAGACCATGTAGTTCTGGACGGCCGGCGACTTGGCGAGGGCCTTCTGCAGCCGCTCCGGGTCGCCGACGGCGGTGACCTTGTAGGGAGGGGAGTAGACCCGGCCCTGGAGGATCAGGGTGTTGCCCACGCAGCGCACCGCGCTGGTGGAGATCAGCCGCTGGTCCATGACGCGGATGCCCTCGGCGCCGCCCTTCCAGAGCGCGTTCACCACGGCCTGCAGGTCCTGCTGGTGGATGACCAGGTAGTCCGGTTCCGGCTCGGGGTAGCCGGGCAGCTTCGCGGTGGCGTCCGGCGGGGCGTCGTTGAGCGTGACGGTGACCGCCTCGCCCTTGACCGGCTCGGTGCCGGCGGCCCGCTCCAGCTCCTTCAGTTCGGCGTCCTCGGCCTCGGTGGCGCCGTGCTCGCGGGCGGCGAGTCCGTCGACCTCCTCGCGCAGGCCGGCGTTGGACTCCTGCAGCGCGGCGTTCTCGCGGCTGCGCTCCTGGATCAGGTCCGAGAGCCGCAGCAGGGAGTCGTCGGTGCGGAGGTTGGTGCCCTTGGCGGTGTGGAAGCTGGTCGCGAAGAGCAGGCCGGCCAAGGCGAACACGGCCAGTGTCAGCCCCTTGACCGGACGGAACCGGGAGCGGCCGGGGCTGGTGCCCGTCCCGGGGGAGTCGGCAGAATTGCTCAACGTACCCTTGTCTCCTTCGGCGCCGCGGAAGCACTACGCTAACCGACGCCCGGGGGAGTGCTCAGTCGTCCCTTGTTGTACATCTGAACATCCCTACGCAGCTGCCCCGGAGCGTGCACCGTTCCAGCGCGGCACGCAGCGCATCGACAGGAGAGACCCTCGTGCCGAAGTCACGTATTCGCAAGAAGGCCGACTACACGCCGCCCGCGACCAGGACGCAGCCGACGGCGATCAAGCTGACCAACCGCGCCTGGGTCGCGCCGGTGATGCTGGCGCTTTTCCTCATCGGTCTGGCCTGGATCGTCGTCTTCTACGTGACGGACGGCTCGCTGCCGCTGGAGGCCCTCGGCAACTGGAACATCGTGGTGGGCTTCGGCTTCATCGCGGCGGGCTTCGCGGTCTCCACGCAGTGGAAGTAGAGGCCCCGATCCTCACCGAGCCTCGTCGTCGCACGCGGCACGGGGGAGTTATCCACAGGAGTTATCCACAGGTGGAAAAGAAAAGACGATCTGTGGATAACCGCCGGACTCCGATCCGGATGTGATCGATCCCTCACTGCTCGAATACCTGTTCCCCCTGGTTCTGACCTGCGGAAATCGCGGTCGAGCGCAGGGGGTTCGGTATTTCCCCAGGTGGGCGGGGCAGCACCCCAAACCTGTGGACAAAGCTGTGACGCTGGGCGATGACTCAGGTGAGCTGTGCAGTTCTCAACAGAGTGCCGACGACCACCACGAGCAGCACCAGGGCGCAGCTTCCGTACTGGATCAGCGTCCGCCGGGGACCGCGGGCCGTCAGCATCGCGAAACCCATCACTCCGCCCGCGACGAGTCCGCCGATGTGGGCCTGCCAGCCGATCGAGGAGCCGGGGAGGAACGGCAGCGCCAGGTTGAGCACCAGGAGGACCAGCATGGGGCCCTGGTCGCGCTTGAGCCGGCGCTGCAGCGCGATCGTGGCGCCGAAGAGGCCGAAGACCGCTCCCGAGGCGCCCAGCGCGGTGCCCGCCGGGTCCATCAGCAGGTAACCGAGCGCACTTCCCGCCAGCCCCGAGATCAGATAGAGCGCCAGGTACCGGACGCGGCCCAGCATCTCCTCGAGCGGGCCGCCCACCAGCCAGAGGCTCAGTATGTTCAGCGCGAGGTGCCAGACCTCCAGGTGACTGAAGACCGGGGTGATCATCCGGTACCAGTCGCCCAGGTAGGCGATGCCCGCCGGCCACATCACCAGGTCCCGGGACAGGTCCGGCACGATCATGAGGGCCAGGAAGACCGCGAGGTTGACCCCGATCAGGATCTTGGTGACCAGCCGGGTGTCCGCCACCACCGGCGCTCCGGCCAGCGTCCGAGGGGCCGACGAGCCGCTCTTCGCGCCGTCGCGCACGCACTCCGGGCACTGGAACCCGACGGAGGCGTTGATCATGCAGTCGGTGCAGATGGGACGGTCGCAGCGGGTGCACCGTATGCCGGTCTCACGGTCGGGATGGCGGTAGCACCCGGGCAGGGCGTGGGCCTGCTCCTGCTGTCCCGGACCGTTCCCCTGGCCGTTCCCCGCGTCCATACCGATCCCCTCGCTCCCGGCGGCGGCGCGTCCAGCGGCCGCGGGCGGAAAGACGTCCCGCCCCGCCCGCCTCTACGGGCGAGCGGGGCGAAAGGTTCCCTCGACGGTCTGCGTCAGCGGGACTCGATGACGACCGACTCGATGACCACGTCCTTCGCGGGGCGGTCGGAGCGGTTGGTCTCGACCTCCGCGATGGCGTCCACGACGTTCTGGCCGTTGGTGACCTCGCCGAAGATGGTGTGCTTGCGGTTCAGCCAGGCCGTCGGCGCGACGGTGATGAAGAACTGCGAGCCGTTGGTGCCCGGACCGGCGTTGGCCATGGCCAGCAGGTAGGGCTTGTCGAAGGACAGGTCCGGGTGGAACTCGTCCTCGAACTGGTAACCGGGACCGCCGGTGCCGTTGCCGAGCGGGTCACCGCCCTGGAGCATGAAGCCGCTGATCACCCGGTGGAAGACGGTGCCGTCGTAGAGCTTGTCGGTCGTCTTCTGGCCGGTGGCGGGGTTGACCCACTCGCGCTCGCCCTTGGCGAGCTCGACGAAGTTCTTGACCGTCTTGGGCGCGTGGTCCGGGAAGAGCCGGATCTCGATGTCGCCGTGGTTGGTCTTCAGGGTGGCGTAGAGCTGCTCGGCCACGATCTGCCTTCCGTTGTCGTCTGTGACTCTCCGATCCTCCCACGCCCCGTGGTGGGAGGCGGGCACCGGTCGCCGTCCGGAGCGGATCGGTGGGTTTCGGTTGCGCCCGCCGGACCGACTCGTCGCGGAAGCGGTCTCTTTCGGCCGCCTATGACCCGGATCGTGACCCGGATGCCCGCCGCGGCATGCCCGATAACGCGCCCAGAGGCATGATCCGACAAAGGGTGGAAAGCCGATGGAAACCGTACGCCACCGAGGAGGAGGAACCCGTGACCCGCAAAGATTGCGCGCGCGCCCGGTCCGGTTCGGCGAAGGACAGCGTGCTGCACGCCGGTCAGGCGCTGGCGCCCTACGCCGACACGGCCAGGGTCAGGGCCGCGCAGTACGCCAACGAGGCGCGCGTACGGCTCGCGCCCGTGGTGACCCAGGCCGCCGGGCAGGCCCGCGCCCAGTACGGAGCCCATGTGGCCCCGCGACTGGCACAGGCATCCACGTATGTGCCGGCCAAGGTCGATACGGCCGCCCGGGAGGCGGCGCTGCGCACGCGGCTGGCGGCTCAGCAGGCCGTCGAGTACTCCCGGCCGGTGATCGAGCAGGCCCGGGCCAACGCCGGCCCGGTCAAGGAGGAGGCCGCCGCACGGAGCGCCGCCGCGGTGGCCGCGCTGCGCGGCCAGGTGTCCGCCAAGGACATCCAGCGCCTGGTGAAGAAGCGCCGTCGCCGGTCCGCGATGGGCCGTTTCGCCAAGAAGACGTTCGTGCTGAGCCTGGTGGGCGCGGCCGCGTTCGCCGCCTGGAAGTGGTGGGACGAGCAGGCCAACCCCGACTGGCTGGTGGAGCCGCCGGAGGCCACCGAGGTCCCGGACGACGCGAGCAGCCTCACGTCGGAGGACGACACCAGCGGTCCGATCGCTCCCACCCCGGAGAACGCCCGTACCGACGAAACCACCGGGCCGTCGACGGTCGGCGAGCAGAACACCCCGGCCTCGTCGGAGGACGAGGAGCGCCGCTGACGTCTGCCGCACCGTGACACCGTGATGTTTCACGTGGAACATCACACCGTCGGGCCCCGTCCGGTCCTCACCTCGGTGAGGCGGGTGGGGCCCGGTGCTGTTCCTCACTCCCCTGTTCGAACAGCATTCCCTCTATAGTTCGATGACGGCTCCGGCCGGAACGTTGCCGAGCGCCACTCCACACGCACCCCGATGCCGCGCGCCCGGCCAGGGGGTCGGGGCAGGAACTGGGGAGAGCTCGGCGATGACACACGCCGCGAACGAGGGGCCCGCGTGCCCCGACGACCGGTCCGACGAGGGCCACAGAACCGAGGGCCGCAGAGCCGGGGGCCGTGGAGCCGGGGGCCGCAGGGCCGCGGGCCGCCGTCGTCCACGACGCAGGGGCCTGCGGAACGTCCTGATCGGCTGTGCCGTGCTGGCACTGGCCGCGGGCGGCACGGCCTGGTGGCTGTACGAGGACCTGGACGGCAACATCGCCTCCGTCGACCTCGACAAGGCACTGGGCGACGACCGGCCCACCAAGGAGCCGGGCACCACCGAGGCGCTGAACATCCTGGTGCTGGGTTCCGACTCCCGCGCCGGTGACAACGCCGAGCTGGACGGCGCCAAGGTGGGCGGTGCCCGCTCCGACACCGCTCTGGTGGTGCACGTGGCCCAGGGCCGCAGTGAGGCCGTCGCCGTCTCGATCCCCCGCGACACCCTGGTCGACCGGCCGGCCTGCGTGCGCGCCGACGGCACCGAGGTGGGCCCCGCGAAGCGGGTGATGTTCAACTCGGTCTACTCCGAGGCCGGTTCCGCCTGCACGCTGAAGACCGTGGAGACGATGTCGGGGGTCCGGATCGACCACCTGATGGAGATCGACTTCGCGGGCTTCAAGTCGCTGGTGGACGAGCTGGGCGGGGTCACGGTCACCGTCGACGAGCCCATCAGGAACGCCAAGGGCGGCCTCAGCCTGGAGCCCGGACAGCACCGCCTCGACGGCACCCAGTCGCTGGCGTTCGTCCGCACCCGCTACGGCTACAAGGACGGCAGTGACCTGGGCCGGATCGGCCTCCAGCAGCAGTTCCTGGTCGCGCTGATCGGCGAGGTGAGGCGGCAGGACCTGCTGGGCGACCCGCTCAAGACGTACAAGATCGCCGACTCGCTGACCGGCGCGCTGACCACCGACTCGGAGCTGGCCTCGCTGACCTCGCTGGCCGACTTCGGGCAGTCGCTGCAGGGGATCGACCCGGCGGCCCTGGACACCGTGATGCTGCCGGTGAAGTACGACCCGGCCGACCCCAACCGGGTGGTGCCGGCGCAGCCGCTGGCCGACAAGGTGTGGGACGCGCTCCGCAACGACCAGCCGATACCCGAGTCGGCCCGGAAGTCGCCGGCCGACGGCTGACGGCTGACGGCTGACGAGGGGCCCGCAGGCCCGCACGTCGTGGATACGCGAGAGGGCCCGCTCACCGTGGGGTGAGCGGGCCCTCTCGCTGCGTCCTGTCGACCGCGGCCGAAAGGTGACACGGCCAAGCGGTCACGCGGTCACGCGGTCACGCGGTCACGAGCAGATCAGCATGATCGGCTGGTTCGGGTCCGGAGTGCTGTTCGGCGGCGTCACCTGGACGGCCACCGTGGCGTTCGGCTCGTCCCTGCCGGTCACCTGGATGTTGCGGTACCCGGCGTCCTCCAGCATCTTCCGGGCTTCCTGCAGCTTCTTGCCCTGCACGTCCGGGACCGGCTTCTGCTCCGCCTTCAGCTTGCCGGTCTTCAGGGTGATCTTGGTGCCGAGGTCGACCTTCTGGCCCGGCGCGAGCGACATCTCCGCGACCTTGCCGTCGAGGTTCGGGTCGGTCGTCTCGACCTCGCCCGCGCACTCGCCGGTGAGACCGTCCTGCGAGAGGGCCTGCTTGGCCTCCTCGCAGCTCCTGCCGCGGACCTCGGGCACGTTCACCTGCTGCGGAGCCTGGGCCACCGTGATGGTGATCTCGGTGCCCTTCTCCCGCTCGACGCCGTCGCCCGGGTCCTGGTCGAGGACCGTGCCCGCCTCCTGCTGGCCGTTGACCTCGTTCTCGACGGCGACCTCGAAGCCCTCCGCCTCCAGCTTCTCGGTGGCCTCGTCCTCGGTCATGCCGACCACGTCAGGGACCTCGGCCTTGGGCGCACCGGTGGAGACGACCAGCGCGACGGACTCGCCCTTGTCGAGCTTGGTGCCCTTGTCCGGGTTCTGCGAGCAGACCCGGTTCTTGGGCTGGTCCTCGCACTCGCGTTCGGTGAAGGTGACCTCGAGACCCACGTTGCCCGCGCGTTCCCGCGCCTCCGCCTTGGTGTCGCCCACGAAGGAGGGGACCGCGGCCTGGGCCGGGGTGTCGTCGCCGGTGGCGATCCAGCGGCCGATCAGGATCGCGCCGATCAGCACCAGCACCGCCGCCGCGATCAGCAGGATCGTCGACTGCTGGTTCTTCTTCTGGCGCCGCCGGTCGGGACGGTCGTCGCCGTAGCCGTAGCCGCCGTCGTCCGGGTTCATCGGCGGCAGCATCGAGGTGGCGCCGCCCGCCGGGGACATCGCGGTGGTGGGCTGGTCGTCGCCGTAGCCCTGGTTGTAGCCGCCGTAGCCGGCGCCGTACCCGACCGAGCCCATGGCCGCGGCGGCCGCCACCGGCTGGCCGTCGAGGCAGGCCTCGATGTCGGCCCGCATCTCGTCGGCCGACTGGTAGCGGTAGTTCGGGTCCTTGACGAGCGCCTTCAGCACGATCGCGTCCATCTCGGGCGTGATCTCGGGGTCGAAGACGCTCGGCGGCTGGGCCTCCTCGCGCACGTGCTGGTAGGCGACGGCGACCGGCGAGTCTCCCACGAACGGGGGACGGACCGTGAGGAGTTCGTAGAGCAGGCAGCCCGTGGAGTACAGGTCGGACCGCGCGTCGACCTGCTCGCCCTTGGCCTGCTCCGGGGAGAGGTACTGGGCGGTGCCGATCACGGCGGCGGTCTGGGTCATCGTCATGCCGGAGTCGCCCATGGCGCGGGCGATGCCGAAGTCCATCACCTTGACCTGGCCGTTGCGCGTCAGCATGACGTTCGCCGGCTTGATGTCACGGTGGACGATGCCGGCGCGGTGCGAGTACTCCAGGGCCTGGAGGATCCCGATGGTCATCTCCATGGACCGCTCCGGCAGCAGCTTGCGACCGCTGTGGAGGAGTTCACGGAGCGTCGAGCCGTCGACGTACTCCATGACGATGTACGGGATGGAGACCCCGTCGATGTAGTCCTCGCCCGTGTCGTAGACCGCGACGATCGCGGGATGGTTGAGCGAGGCGGCCGACTGGGCCTCCCGGCGGAAGCGGGCCTGGAACGACGGGTCGCGTGCGAGGTCCGCCCGCAGCGTCTTCACCGCCACGGTGCGGCCGAGCCGGGTGTCCTGCGCGAGGTAGACCTCGGCCATGCCACCACGGCCGAGCACATGGCCCAGCTCGTACCGGCCGCCGAGGCGACGCGGCTCTTCCATAGCTACCTACCAGCCCTCTCCGTCGGTACCGACCGCACCCTTCATGGATTCGGCAGGTGTGCCGTCCGGGCATACCGTACCCGGATCGCGGTGTCCCGCCGGGCCACGCCCGTCACCCGATACACGACCGGTATGGACGGCCCGGGCGGGCGTCGCGGTCCGTGACGGAAAGGCGGCGGATGTCAGTTCCCCCGTGCTCGTCACCTGCCGAGCGCGGCCTCCATGACGCTCTTGGCGATGGGCGCCGCGAGGCCGCCACCGGAGATGTTCTCGCGGACCGCGGAGCCGTCCTCGACGACCACGGCGACCGCGACGGACTTGCCGTTGGAGTCCTTGGCGTAGGAGATGAACCACGCGTACGGGTTCTTCTCGTTGTTCTCGCCGTGCTGGGCCGTACCGGTCTTGCCGCCCACGGTGAGACCGGGGATCTTCGCGGTGGTGCCGGTGCCCTCCTCGACGACCGTCTCCATCATCTCCTGGAGCTTCTGGGCGTTCTCCGGCGAGACCGACTGGGAGAGCTCCTCCGGCTCGGTCTCGTCGATGACGTCGAGGTTGGCGGACCGCAGCTGGTCGACCATGTACGGCTTCATCAGCTTGCCGTCGTTGGCGACCGCGGCGGCCACCATGGCCATCTGCAGCGGGGTGGCCCGGTTGGACGCCTGACCGATGCCGGCCATGGCGTTCTGCGGCGGGACGTCCTTGGGGTACACGCTCTCGGAGACGCGGACCGGCGTGAACTGCTCCTCGTTGAAGCCGAACTTGTCCGAGTGCTCGATCATCTTCTCGTTGCCGAGCTCGTCGCTGATCTTGCCGAAGACCGTGTTGCAGGAGATCCGCATCGCCTCGCGCAGGCTCACGTTCTTGCAGACGCCGTGGTCGTTGGTGAGCTCCGTCGACGACTGCGGCAGCGGGAACGGGTCCGGGCTGTCGGTGGAGGCGTCGATGTCGTCGATCAGCCCCTCCTCCAGCGCCGCGGCCGCGGTGACGACCTTGAAGGTGGAGCCGGGCGGGTAGGTCTCGCGCAGCGCCCGGTTGAGCATCGGGTCGTCCGGGTTGTTCTTCTTCTGCAGCGAGTTCCACGCCTCGGAGTCCTTGTCCGAGGTGCCGGCGAACTTCGACGGGTCGTAGGAGGGCGCGGAGACCAGGGCGAGGATCTTGCCGGTCGCCGGGTCCAGCGCGGCGACCGCGCCCTTCTTGCCCTTGAGACCCTCGTAGGCGGCCTTCTGGGCGGCGCCGCTCAGCGTGGTGACGACGTTGCCGCCCTGGCGCTCCTTGCCGGTGAGCATGTCCAGGGTGTTGCGGAAGAAGAGCCGGTCGTCGTTGCCGGTGAGGATGCCGTCCTGCAGGGACTCCAGCTGGTTGGAGCCGAAGGCCTGCGAGGAGTAGCCGGTGACCGGCGCCCACATCGGGCCGTTCTTCCAGGTCCGCTTGAACTGGAACTCGCCGTCGGTGGGCGTCGACCCGGTGACGGCCTTGCCGTCGACGATGATGTCGCCGCGCGGCACCGAGTAGCGCTCGATCCGCACCCGGCGGTTGTCCGGGTCGGTGCGCAGCGCGTCCGCCTGGGCGTACTGGAGCCAGTTGTCGCGGAGCAGCAGGGCCAGCATGAGCAGCCCGCAGAAGATCGCGATCCGGCGCAGGGGCTTGTTCACGGTCGGACCACCTGGGTCATCTCGGCGTCGGGGTTGGGGGCCGGGGCGGGAGCGGGCCGCCGCGCCGTGTCGCTGATCCTCAGCAGCACGCCGATCAGCGCCCAGTTGGCGATGACGGACGAACCACCGGAGGCCACGAACGGCAGGGTCATGCCGGTCAGCGGGATGAGGCCCATCACACCGCCGGCGACCACGAAGACCTGCAGCGCGAAGGCGCCGGACAGGCCCACCGCCAGCAGCTTGCCGAACGGGTCACGGGCGGCCAGGGCGGTGCGGATGCCGCGCTGCACGATGAGCACGTACAGCAGCAGGATCGCCATCACGCCGGTGAGCCCGATCTCCTCGGCGAAGGTCGCGAGGATGAAGTCGGAGTTGGCGGCGAAGCCGATCAGGTCGGAGTGGCCCTGGCCCCAGCCGCTGCCCAGGGTGCCGCCCGAACCGAAGGCCCACAGGGCTTCCTGCGACTGCTCGGTGTGCCCGGCCACGCCCTGGCGGCTGAGCTGCCACTCGCGCATCGGGTCGAGCCAGGCCTGCACACGCTGCTGGACGTGGGACTCGAAGCTGGCCACCGTCACCGCGCCGACCGCGGACATCAGCAGACCGAAGACGATCCAGCTGGTCCGCTCCGTCGCCACGTACAGCATGATCACGAACATGCCGAAGAACAGCAGCGAGGTACCGAGGTCCGTCTCGAAGACCAGGATCAGGATCGAGACCGCCCAGACCACCAGGATGGGGCCGAGGTCGCGGCCGCGCGGCAGGTAGAGCCCCAGGAAGCGGCGGCTGGCCAGGGCCAGCGCGTCCCGCTTCACCATCAGGTAGCCGGCGAAGAAGACCGCGATGACGATCTTGGCGAACTCCGCGGGCTGGATGGTGAAACCGGCGACGCTGATCCAGATCTTGGCGCCGTAGAGGTTCTTGCCGAGCCCCGGGACCAGCGGCAGCAGCAGGAGGACCAGGGCCCCCAGCATGGAGATGTAGGTGTAGCGCTGCAGCACGCGGTGGTCCTTGAGCAGGAACAGCACGATCGCGAACAGCACGATGCCGAGGCCGGAGTAGATCAGCTGGTTGGTCGCGGCCTCGACGAAACCGGAGCGCGCCTGCAGCCGCTCGGACTGGTCCAGCCGCCAGATGGCGACCAGCCCCAGCCCGTTCAGCAGGGTGGCCAGCGGCAGCAGCAGCGGGTCGGCGTAGGGCGCCAGCTTGCGCACCGCGAGGTGGCCGAGGCCGGCCATGGCGCCGAGGCTCAGCCCGTAGGTGGCCAGTCCCGCCGGGATCGAACCGTCCATCGCCAGGCCCACGTTGATGTAGGCGAAGACCGGGATGACGACGGCGAACACCAGCAGCGCCAGCTCGGTGTTGCGCCGGCTGGGCGCGCCGACCGCGCCGATGGTGGACGTCTGATGGGTACTACTACTGCTCATCGTGTTCCAGGGCCCCTCACGGCTTGCCTACTGATCGCCGCACAGCGAGACCAGCTTCTTCTCCTCCTCGGAGAGGCTGGGGCCGGGGCTGGGAGCGGACGTCGTGTTCTTGGACGGCGAAGGGCTGGCGCCCACCGCGTCCGGGTTGGTGGCCTCGGCGTTCTCCTCGGGCTTCTTCGGCGCGGGGTTCTGCTCCTCGGCCGCCTGCTGCTCCGCGTTCTTGCGGCAGGCGGTGGCCTGGGTCTTCAGCTCCTCGAGCTTCTCGACCGCCTCGTCCCGGCCGCCCTCGGCGATGGTCGCCTCGACCTTCTTCTGCTGGTAGGCGGGCAGGTACTTGAGTTCGATCTCGGGGTGGTCCTTCTCCACCTTCGAGAGCGAGACCGGTCCCAGGGTCTGGTTGATGCCCCGGTAGAGCGCCACGTGCTCGTCGTTGGTGCCGATGTAGAACTGCGTCTGCGTCCAGCGCCAGCCGCCGTAGAGGCCGCCGCCGATCACACCGAGGGCCAGCACCGTGTAGAAGCTTCTCTTCAGCCAGCGGCGTCCCTTGCGGGGCTTGGTGACGTCCTCGTCCGTCCAGTCGCCGAAGTTCGCGTCGCCGGAGGGCAGGTAGCCGTTGTCCCCGCTGCCGGGCGGGCCGAACTGGCCGCCCTCGCCGCCCTGGGCGGGCACCTGGCGCCCCAGGCCGGCCGCGCGGCCGGCGGGCGTCTGCATGGCGCCGTTGTCGTTGCTGACCTGGTTCTCGGCGACCGCGCCGACCACCACGGGGGTGTCCGACAGGCGCGCCCCGGCGAGGGTCTCGCCGGTGTCCAGGTCCAGGACGTCGGCGACGATCACGGTGATGTTGTCCGGGCCGCCGCCGCGCAGGGCGAGCTGGATCAGCTCCTGGACGGTCTCCTCGGGGCCCTGGTAGCTGGCGAGGGTGTCCTCCAGGGTCTGGTGGGACACCACGCCGCTCAGGCCGTCGGAGCAGATCAGGTACCGGTCGCCGGCCCGCACCTCGCGGATCGACAGGTCGGGCTCGACGTGGTCGCCGCTGCCCAGCGCGCGCATCAGCAGGGAGCGCTGCGGGTGGGTGGTGGCCTCCTCCTCGGTGATCCGGCCCTCGTCCACCAGACGCTGCACCCAGGTGTGGTCCTGGGTGATCTGGGTGAGGACGCCGTCCCGCAGGAGGTAGGCGCGGGAGTCGCCGACGTGCACCAGGCCGAGGCGCTGGCCCGTCCACAGCAGGGCGGTGAGCGTGGTGCCCATGCCCTCGAGGCGGGGGTCCTCCTCGACCATGATCCGCAGCTGCTCGTTGGCGCGCTGCACGGCCGTGCCGAGGGAGGTGAGGATGTCGGAGCCGGGCACGTCGTCGTCCAGGGCGACGATGGTGGAGATCACCTCGGAGGAGGCCACCTCACCGGCGGCCTGGCCGCCCATGCCGTCGGCGATGGCGAGCAGGCGGGGACCGGCGTAGCCGGAGTCCTCGTTCCCCTCCCGGATCATGCCCTTGTGGGATCCGGCGGCGAAGCGCAGTGACAGACTCATGCGCACCTCGCCCGTCGGCTGTTGCCCCGTCGGCTGCTGCCCGGTCGGCTGCTGCTGGGAAAGCCGCAGCCGGTCGTGTCGAGCCACCCTGCCCACCCTCCGGTTGGGAGCGCGCCGGCGTCCTGGGTGGGGACTGGTGCCGCGTGCTCGCTCCGCTCGCTCATTCTCGTACTACTTCCGCAGCTCGATGACGGTCTTGCCGATGCGGATCGGCGCGCCCAGCGGGATCGGCACGGGGGTCGTCAGCCGGTTCCGGTTCATGAACGTGCCGTTGGTGGATCCGAGGTCCTCGACGATCCACTGGCCGTCGCGGTCCGGGTAGATCCTGGCATGACGGCTGGACGCGTAGTCGTCGTCCAGCACGATCGTGCTGTCGTGCGCGCGGCCGAGCGTGATGGTCTGCCCCTGCAGGGCGACGGTGGTACCGGTCAGGGTGCCCTCGGTCACCACCAGCTTGGTCGGGGTGTTGCGTCCGCGGCGGCCTCCCGCGGCGGCCTGGCGGCCCTGCGGAGCGGGCGCCGCCGCCTGGCGGCCGGGCCGCTCGGCGGGCCGTGCGGCCTCCCTGCGGGCGCCGCGCTGGGTGACCCGCACGCCGAACAGGTCACTGCGGATGACCTGCACGGCCACGATCACGAACAGCCACAGGACGGCCAGAAAACCCAGCCGCATGACCGTGAGGGTCAGCTCTGACATTGCCCCCGCTTCACCCTTCGGCTTGCCGGTAAATGATGGTGGTGCTGCCCACGACGATCCGCGAGCCGTCGCGGAGCGTAGCGCGGGTGGTGTGCTGTCCGTCCACCACGATGCCGTTGGTGGACCCCAGGTCCTGGATCACGGACGGGTTCCCGGTGTGGATCTCGCAGTGCCGCCGCGAGACGCCCGGGTCGTCGATGCGCACGTCCGCCTCGGTGGACCGGCCGAGGACCAGCGACGGGCGCGAGATCTGGTGGCGGTTGCCGTTGACCTCGATCCAGAAGCGGGTGCGCGCGCCGGCGCCGGGGACGGCCGCCGGACGGGCGGCCGCGGGCGGGTAGCCGTAGCCGCCGGGGGCGCCGGGGGCACCCATGCCGGGCGGCGTGGAGGGCATCGGGGGCGGCGGAACGGCCGCTCCCGGCCGGCCCGCCGGACCGGGGTAGCCGTAGCCGCCGGGGGCCGCGCCGCCCGCCGGGTTCGGGTGCGCCGGGGCGCCGGGGCCCTGCTGGTCCGTGGTCCCGGCGAGGGTGCGGCTGCGGACGCGGTACAGGCCGGTGTCCAGGTCGTCGGCCTTGGACAGGTGCACCTTGATGGGGCCCATGAACGTGTACCGCTGGTGCTTGGCGTAGTCGCGGACCATGCCGGCCAGCTCGTCGCCCAGCTGGCCCGAGTACGGGCTGAGCCGCTCGTAGTCGGGTGTGCTGAGTTCCACGACGAAGTCGTTCGGGACGACGGTGCGGTCCCGGTTCCAGATCGTGGCGTTGTTGTCGCACTCGCGCTGCAGCGCTCCGGCGATCTCCACGGGCTGGACCTCGGCCTTGAACACCTTGGCGAAGGTGCCGTTGACCAGACCTTCGAGACGCTGCTCGAACTTCTTCAGGACTCCCATGGGGCACCTCCTCCGTCCCAGTCGTCGGCGTGCTCGCCGTACGGCCTGTCCTGCTTCCGGTCCTGCTTCCGGTACTGCTTACTGATCGTATCCACGCGGCAGTGAATCGCCTGGTTCCCCCTGTCGGCCCAAGTCCGGCTCCGTGCTGCCCTCGCTCCCGGCCGCTCGGACCGACTGCGCTGACTGCGAAGGTTCCCTGCGAAGTCCGCCTTCGAACTTGCTCGGCGGGTCTTGCCGTGTCCTGCTCTTCAACCGCTACTGCCGGGTACCGCCCCTGGATCGTACGGGCGGCCCCCGACCAGTGTCCCGCACCTGTGGACGGAGCGGTCTCCTCTGCGGGGAGGAGGGGCCGACCGGTACAGGGTTGATACGTAAACCAGCCTGTACGCCTGGAGGGCGAGGGCCTCGACCCGGTGGGCGGGGGTGGCACCGGGCGGTCGGGGCGGGAGGGGCGGAGGGGTGCCGGTGGGGTGCCGGTGGGTGCCGGTGGGGTTTTCGATCATGGACGGAAAGCGATGTGAATCCACCCCGCGGGGCGTGCTAATGTTCTGCATGTCGGAAGGCCGCGGCACCGAAATGGAGCCGAAGCCGGAAGGCAACACCCAATGCGCGGGTGGCGGAATAGGCAGACGCGCTGGATTCAGGTTCCAGTGCCCGCAAGGGCGTGGGGGTTCAACTCCCCCCTCGCGCACCACGACGAAACGGTCGTCATCGGAAACGATGGCGGCCGTTTCGCGTTGCCCGGACCCGGCTCTGTTGTGGGGAATGCCACGGCGGTAGCGTCGCGCCATTCGCTTGTTCGGCGGCGCGTGGGGAGGCGGTCCGGTGACCGGAACCGGGACGGAGAGGGGAACGCAGACGGGGACGGGGACGGGGACCGAGCCGGGCGCGGGCACGCGTGCGGCGGTGCCGCCCGCGCGGGGGCAGGGCGGTGCGGCGGACGGTGACCCGGCGGGTGGCGGTGCGGCGGGCGGCGGTGGGGGTGTGGCCGGTGGCGCGGCGGGCGGTGGCCTTCCGCGGGTGCCGGTGGTGCGCGGGTTCGCTCCCCGGTCGGCGCCCGGTGGCGAGGGCGGGGCGAAGGCGCGGGGCAAGGCGCTGCGCCGCTCGACGCCGCGGGCCGAGCACGCGCGCCTCGAGCTCGACCCCGGGCGGCCCGACGCGGTCGCGGCGGTCGAGGAGTCCGGCCGTGGCCGCATACCCGAGCTGACCCCGCTGCGGGTGGGACGCATGGCCGCCGGACCGTTCGCCTTCCTGCGCGGCACGGCCGGCCTGATGGCGTACGACCTGGCCCGCACCCCTGTGACCGGTGTCACCGCGCAGATCTGCGGCGACGCCCACGCCGCGAACTTCGGCCTCTACGGCGACGCCCGCGGCGGCCTGGTGATGGACCTCAACGACTTCGACGAGACGGTGCGCGGCCCCTGGGAATGGGACCTGAAACGGCTCGCCACCTCGCTGGTGCTGGCCGGCCGGGAGGCGGGCCTGGGCGAGGAGGGCTGCCGGGAGGCCGCCGGGGACGTGGCCGGGTCCTACCGGCGCACCCTGCGGCTGCTGGCCAAGATGCCCGCCGCGGAGGCCTGGAACGCCATCGCCGACGAGCGGCTGGTCTCCCACGCCGACGCCCGTGACCTGCTCGGAACGCTGGAGGCGGTGTCCGAGAAGGCGAGGTCCAACACCAGCGGCCGGTTCGCCGCCAAGTCCACCGAGGAGGCCCCGGACGGCGGACGGCGGTTCGTGGAGGCGCTGCCGGTGCTGCGACGGGTGCCGGACGCCGAGGCCGCGGCGGTGGCGCTCGCGCTGGAGGGCTACGCGGAGACCCTGTCCGAGGACCGGCTGCCGCTGCTCGCCCGGTACGCGGTGCACGACGTGGCGTTCCGCGTGGTGGGCACCGGGAGCGTCGGCACGCGCTCCTACGTGGTGCTGCTGCTGGACCACCGCGGCGAGCCGCTGGTCCTGCAGGTGAAGGAGGCCCGGCCCTCGGCGCTGGTGCCGCACCTGGCGACCGCCGGGATCGGCACGCCGCCGGTGGAGCACGAGGGCCGCCGGGTGGTGCTGGGGCAGCGGCACATGCAGGTGGTCAGCGACGTCCTGCTCGGCTGGACCACGGTGGAGGGCCGGCACTACCAGGTGCGCCAGTTCCGCAACCGCAAGGGCAGCGTGGACCCCGCCGCGCTCGCCGCCGACCAGGTCGACGACTACGCGCGGATGACGGGGGCCCTGCTGGCCCGGGCCCACAGCCACAGCGCCGACCCGCGGCTGCTGGCCGGCTACTGCGGCAAGAACACGGAGCTGGACGAGGCGGTGGCCTCCTTCGCGGTGGCCTACGCCGACCGTATGGAGGCCGACCACGCGGATCTGGTGGCCGCGGTGCGGGCGGGACGGATCGCGGCGGAGACGGGGGCGTAGGGGGGGGCTCGGTTCTTCCTGGACCGGGGGTTCGGGCGTGGGTGCGGGCGTGGTGGCGGGGCCTCGGTTCCGCTCGGGCTTCGGTGGTCCGCACCGGGCGACGCGGCAGGGGCGGTGGCGCGGGCGGCACCGCGGGGTCGGTGCGGCGGGCGGCTTGGTGTGCTCGGTGTGGCGGCGTGGGCGGCGCACGGGGACCGGCAGGGCGCCGGCGGTGCACGGGGTACCGGCAGGGCGTGGGCGGCGCACGGGGGACCGGCAGGGCTCGGGCGGTCGGCGCGGTGGGGTCGGCGCGGTGGGGGTGGCGGTCCTTGATCGGCTTGTGGGGCACGGCACTTGGCGGGTGGCCTACGCTGGTCGGATGACCACCGAGGAAGCTGATCGGACTCCCGAGCACTCGGAGGGAGCCGCCGAAGCGGCTCCCCGTCCCGAGGAGCGTCTGGAGCGCGCCGTCATGGCCGCGGAGAAGGCGCTGATCGACTACGAGATCGCCGTGGAGACCTTCCGCGTCGAGATCGAGAACTTCTCCCGCCTGCACGAGCAGCGGCTCGGCCCGCTGTACGCGCGGCTGGAGGAGCTGGACGCCCTGATCGCCGAGGCCCGCGCGGTCCGCACCGGTGACCCGGAGGACCTGCGCCTGGCCCAGGAGGCGCGGGCCCGCCTGGCGCCCATCCCCGGCGTGGAGGACCTGCTGCACGGCTGGATGGACGGCCAGGGCCTGTTCCCCGAGTCGGTGGCCATGCTCACCGACCGGAGCGTGCAGCCTCCGCCGCGGGTCCGGCCGGGGGAGGAGGCGCGCCGCCTCTACCGCGAGCTGGTCCGCAAGGCGCACCCGGACCTGGCCCAGGACGAGGGCGAGCGCGCGCGGCGTGACGAGTTCATCTCCCGGGTGAACGCCGCCTACGCCCGTGGTGACGAGGGGGCGCTGCTCGCCCTGCAGGAGGAGTGGGCGGCAGGGCCGGTACAGGAGCGCCGTGCCACTCCCGCGGACGAGCTGTACGCCCGCCTCGAGTGGCTCGCGGCCCGCAAGGAACTGCTGTCCGAGCTGGCGGGGAAGCTGGAGGAGAGCGCCATCGCCTCCATGCTGCGGCTGGCGCCGGACGATCCGGACGCGCTGCTGGACGACATCGCCCAGCGGCTCAACGGCGAGATCGCCGAGCGCGAGGCCGAGCTGGTGGCGCTGCGGCAGGCGTAGCCCGGTCCGCCGGGGGAGGTCGGGTAGCGTCGGGCGTATGAACTTTGGAGCTGGTGTGCCCACGGTGCAGGTCACGGACCTGAAGGACGGCGACTTCCTGCTGGACGTCCGCGAGGACGACGAGTGGCGTGCCGGTCACGCCGCCGGGGCGCTGCACATCCCCATGAGCGAGTTCGTGGCCCGCTACGGCGAGCTCACCGAGGCCGCGCCGCAGGACGGCCGGGTGAACGTGATCTGTCGCTCCGGCGCGCGCTCCGCCCAGGTCACCATGTACCTGACGCAGCAGGGCATCGACGCCGCGAACGTGGGCGGCGGCATGGGCGCGTGGGCCGCCTCGGGCCGGCCGGTCGTCGACGACGAGGGCAAGCCGGGCCAGGTGATCTGACCCGGCCCGACCGGGCGGCTCGACCCGGTGGGGATCGGCTCGGGCGGGTGGCCGGATGTGTCCGTCCGGACCACGCCGCCCCGTGGCCCGGCCGCCGCGTGGCCCGGCCTCCCACCGCCCGAGCGGGAGGCGGCCGCCCCTATCGGTCGAAGTCGAGCTCCACCCGCTCCGTCACCGGGTGCGACTGGCAGGCCAGGACGTATCCCGCCTCCGTCTCCTCCGGCTCCAGGGCGTAGTTGCGGTCCATCCGCACCTCGCCGGAGACCAGGAAGGCCCGGCAGGTGCCGCAGACGCCGCCCTTGCAGGCGTACGGGGCGTCCGGGCGGTTGCGCAGCACCGCCTCCAGCAGCGACTCCCGCTCGTCCACGGCCCAGGTGCCGCTGCGGCCGTCCAGCCGGGCGGTGACCGAGGCCCGGGCGGGCCCTGCCACAGCGCCGCCCGCCGTTGCCGGCCTCGCCGCCGCGTCCGTCGCCCCTCCCCCGGCGTCGTCCGTCCCGGCGTCGTCCACGTGGAAGATCTCCTCGTGGACCCGCGCCCTCGGCACGCCGAGTTCGTGCAGCGCGCTCTCCGCCTCCCGCACCAGGCCGAAGGGGCCGCAGAGGTACCAGCCCGCCACGTCGTCGACCGGCAGCAGCGCCGGCAGGAGTGACGTCAGCCGTTCCCGGTCGAGACGGCCCGAGGGGAGGCCCGCCTCCTGCTCCTCGCGGGAGAGCGCCGTGACCAGCTGGAAGCGGTCCGGGTAGCGGTCCTTGAGGTCGGCGACCTCCTCGAGGAACATCGTCGACGCCGCCGTCCGGTCGCCGCGCACCAGGCAGAACCGGGCATCGGGCTCCCGCTCCAGCAGGGTGGCGGCGATGGAGAGCACGGGGGTGATCCCGCTGCCGCCCACCACGGCCGCGTACCGGCCGGGCGCCGGCTCCAGCGTGAAGCGGCCGGTGGGGGTGCCGACCTCCAGGGTGTCCCCGAGGTTGATCTCCTTGAACGCGTGGGTGGAGAAGACGCCGTCGGCGACCAGGCGGATGCCGATACGCACCTCGCGGGGGCCGTCGGAGCCGGCGGCCGGGGCGGGGGAGCAGATCGAGTAGGTGCGGCGTATCTCGCGGCCGTCGGCGAGGTGGCGCACCGGGATGTGCTGGCCGGGCGTGAAGCGGTAGAGCTCGCGGAGTTCCGCGGGTACCGCCAGGGTGAGCGCGACGGAGTCGTCGGTGAGCCGGTCGGCCCCGGTCACCCGAAGGGCGTGGAAGCGGGACGGACGCGCCATCACAACTCCTTGAAGTGGTCGAACGGTTCCCGGCAGGCCAGGCAGCGGCGGAGCGCCTTGCAGGCCGTGGACGAGAAGCGGCTGAGCAGTTCGGTGTCCGCCGAGCCGCAGAGCGGGCAGCGCACCGGGTCGTCCCCGGACTGCTCGCCGCCGGCCGCCCGCGTGGGGCCGAGGGAGACGGGCACCGGCCCGGCACCGCGGCCGCCGGTGGAACGGGGCGGCGCGATGCCGGCGGCGTGCAGCTTGCGGCGTCCCTCGGCGGTGATGTCGTCCGTGGACCAGGCCGGGCCGAGCACCGTCCGCACCGAGACCTCGGGCACGCCGCGCTCGCGCAGTACGCGCTCTATGTCCGCGGCCATGGTCTGCACGGCGGGGCAGCCCGTGTAGGTGGGCGTCAGGTCGACCTCCACCGCACGGGGGCGGCCGTCCTCGGCGGCCAGCGTCCGCAGGGCGCGGACGACGCCCAGCTCGGCCAGGGTGAGCATGGGCAGCTCCGGGTCCGGGACCGATCCGGCGAGCTCCAGCAGTTCCTCCTCGGCGGCGGTGAGCGGTGACGGGTCGGTCACCATGTCGCCCCCGGATGGCTGCGGTGCAGGTGCTGCATCTCGGCGAGCATCCGGCCGAACGGCTCGGTGTGCACGCCCTGCCGGCCCAGGCCCGCCGACCAGACCGGGGACCGGGGGCCCTCGGGAAGGGTCAGGGTGGCCTGGTGGAGCACGGCGCCGACGGAGGTGAGCCACTCGGACTCCAGGCGGTCCAGGTCCACCTCCAGGCCCTCCACGGGCTGGAACAGCTCGCCGGTGTACCGCCAGAGGCCGTCGCAGGCGTCGGCCATCCGCCGGTGGCTCTCCTCGGTGCCGTCGCCCAGGCGCAGCGCCCACTGCTCGGCGTGGTCGCGGTGGTAGGCCGACTCCTTGACCGCCTTGGCCGCCAGCTCCGCGAAGGGGCCGGTGCCCTCGGCCAGCTGACCGTGGAGCAGGTGCTGGTAGGTGGAGAAGTAGAGCTGGCGGGCGATGGTGCGGGCGAAGTCGCCGTTGGGCTGCTCGGCGAGCTGGGTGTTCCGGAATGCCCGCTCGTCACGGAGGAAGGCGAGCTCGTCCTCGTCGCCCACCATCGACAGCAGCAGCCGGGCCTGGCCCAGCAGGTCGAGGGCGATGTTGGCGAGGGCGACCTCCTCCTCCAGGACGGGGGCGTGCCCAGCCCACTCGCCGAGGCGGTGGGAGAGCACCAGGGCGTCGTCGGCGAGGGCCAGCGCCGCCGTCAGGGGGACCGTGGGAGCGGTGGTCACAGGTGCCGCACCCCTTCCGGGATCTCGTAGAAGGTGGGGTGCCGGTAGGGCTTGTCGGCGGAGGGCTGGAAGAAGGGGTCCTTCTCGTCGGGCGAGGAGGCCGTGATCGCCGAGGAGGGCACGACCCAGAGGGAGACGCCCTCGTTGCGCCGGGTGTAGAGGTCCCGGGCGTTGCGCAGGGCGAGCTCGGCGTCCGGGGCGTGCAGGCTGCCGGCGTGGGTGTGCGACAGCCCTCGGCGGGAGCGGACGAAGACCTCCCACAGCGGCCACTCGCTGGTGCTCATCGGTCGGTCTCCTTTTCCGTGCCCGGGCTCGAGGCCCGCGGGGTGTCCTTCGGGACGTGCTGCGGGGTGTGCCGGGCGACGTGCTTGCGGGCGTGGGCGGCGGCGGCCTCGCGGACCCAGGCGCCTTCCTCGTGGGCCCGGCGGCGCTGACCGATGCGCTGGTCGTTGCACGGGCCGTTGCCCTTGAGGACCTGCTGGAACTCGGACCAGTCGATGGCCCCGAAGTCGTGCTGCCCGCGCTCCTCGTTCCACCGCAGGTCGGGGTCGGGGAGCGTCAGGCCCAGGGACTCGGCCTGCGGGACGCAGATGTCCACGAAGCGCTGGCGCAGCTCGTCGTTGGAGAACCGCTTGATCCGCCAGTCCATGGACTGCGCCGAGTGCGCCGACTCCGCGTCGGGCGGGCCGAACATCATCAGCGACGGCCACCACCAGCGGTTCACCGCGTCCTGGGCCATCTCGTGCTGCTCGGGGGTGCCCCGGCTCAGGGCCAGCAGCAGCTCGTAGCCCTGGCGCTGGTGGAAGGACTCCTCCTTGCAGATGCGGATCATCGCCCGCGCGTAGGGGCCGTACGAGCAGCGGCACAGCGGGACCTGGTTGGTGATCGCCGCGCCGTCCACCAGCCAACCGATGGCGCCGACGTCGGCCCAGGTCAGCGTCGGGTAGTTGAAGATCGAGGAGTACTTCTGGCGGCCGCTGTGAAGCTTGTCCAGCAGCTCCTCCCGGCTGACGCCGAGGGTCTCGGCCGCGCTGTAGAGGTACAGGCCGTGGCCCGCCTCGTCCTGCACCTTCGCCATCAGGATCGCCTTGCGGCGCAGCGAGGGCGCGCGGGTGATCCAGTTGGCCTCCGGCTGCATGCCGATGATCTCGGAGTGCGCGTGCTGGGCGATCTGGCGGACCAGCGTCGCCCGGTAGGCGTCGGGCATCCAGTCGCGCGGCTCGATGCGCTCCTCCGCGGCGACCGCCGCCTCGAACGCGGCCTCCAGTTCTTCGGGCGGTGCGGGACCGTCGGCCACCCGAACGGCTGCTGTCGCCATGGATCCCCCTCGGATACGTTCCGGGACGTCTGCGGATACCGCCCGACCGGCCTCCCGACCGATCGTTCGGTTAGTTCGATTCAATGGTGGGTCGGTACGCCGTAAGGTGTCAACCGCTGTGGAAAACCCCGGCATCCTGTTGTCCACAGGGGTGTCCCGGGGTCGCTGGGACTCAGTACGGTGCGTGCGAACCACCGGAACGGGGGAGACGGGGCGCGGATGGAAGCACACGAGGGCGGTTCTCCTCCCGAGGAGACGCATCCCCCGGCCGGAGTGGCGTCGCTGCGCCTGCCCTACCGGATCGCCGCCGCGGTGGCGCTGGCGGCGGTGGCGGGCCTCGCCTGCGTGCACCTGGGCATGGTCTTCCTCCACGTGGCGCCGTCGAACACGCTCAGCAAGCGGCACGCGGAGACGGTGGACGACTGGGTCTACCCCGAGTTCGAACAGAACTGGAAGCTCTTCGCCCCCAACCCGCTCCAGCAGAACATCGCCGTGCAGGTCCGCGCGGAGGTGCGGCCCGAGGGCGGGGAGCCCCGGCAGGTCGGCTGGACCGACCTCTCCGCTGAGGACGGGCGCGCCATCGACGGCAACCCGGCACCCAGCCACACCCAGCAGAACGAGCTGCGCCGCGCGTGGGACTTCTACGTCTCCTCGCACGACGACGAGAACCGCGCGGTCGGCTCGCGGGGCCGCCTCGCCGAGGAGTACCTGCGGCGCATCGTGGTGATGCGCCTGACCCGGACCCACGGGGCGGAGGTCGAGCGGATACAGATACGGTCCCGGACCCTGCAGGTGCCGCCGCCGTCCTGGAGCGGTGAGACCGCCGAGACGGAGCCGCGGTACCGGGTGCTGCCCTGGTGGAACGTGATCGCGGACGACACCCCGGGAGGCACCCAGTGAACCGTCCGGCCCTCGCCTTCGGAAAGCTGGTCTCCCGGGTCACCGACAGCGCGCTCGGCCCGTACCAGAGCGCGGTCATACGCATAGGCTTCGCCGCCACCTGGCTGCTCTTCCTGCTGCGCGAGTTCCCGCACCGGCACGAGCTGTACGGGCCGGACAGCCCGTGGAGCTGGGAGCTCGGGGAACGGCTGGTCGCGGACAACGGCGCGTTCACCGTGCTGCTGTGGACCCGCTCGGAGCTCTGGTTCGAGGCCGTCTACCTCTTCGCGATCCTGGCGAGCCTGCTGCTGGCGCTGGGCTGGCGGACCCGGACGATGTCGGTCCTCTTCATGGTGGGCGTGCTCTCGCTGCAGAACCGCAGCGTCTTCATGGGCGACGGCGGGGACAACGTCCTCCACCTGATGGCCGTCTACCTGGTCTTCACCCGGTGCGGGCAGGTCTGGTCCCTGGACGCGCGCCGGGCGCGACGCGACCGGCGCGGTGCGCCGGGGGCGGCCCCGGACGCGGCGGCGGGCGCGGTGGTGGACCCGGGCGAGGAGGCGGACGCAGGTCCGGAGCGTGCGGACCGGGTGGAGGGTGCCGGCCGGCCGCGTGCCGACCGGGTCGGGCCCCTGCTGTGGACGCTGTCCGGGCTGGTGCTGGTGCCGGCGACGCTGCTGGACGCCTTCGACGGTGATCCGTTCGTCCCCCGGGTGCTGTGGCTGATGTGGATCGCGCTCGCCGTGCGGTGGGTCGTCGAGCGGCGGGCTCCGCGGTCCCAGGCGCGGATCCTCACCGACGTGGTGGGCAACGTCGTCCACAACACGGCCCTGCTGGTGATCATGGCGGAGGCATGCCTGATCTACGCCACGGCCGGCTGGTACAAGATCCAGGGTTCGCGTTGGCAGGACGGCACCGCCCTGCACTATCCGCTCCACCTCGACTACTTCTCGCCCTGGCCGGCGCTGGCCGAACTGCTCGCGTCCAACGGCACGATGGTGATGCTGATCACCTACGGCACGGTGGCGGTGCAGGTCGCGTTCCCGTTCACCCTGTTCAACCGCCGGGTCAAGAACGTCCTGCTCGCGCTGATGATCACGGAGCACGTGGCGATCGCGGTGGTCCTGGGGCTGCCGTTCTTCTCGCTGGCGATGATCGTGGCCGACTCCGTGTTCCTGCCCACGACGTTTCTGCGGCGTATCGGCCGGGCGGCGGGGCGCATGACCGACCGCCTCCGGCCGAAGGGCGAGGGCAAGGGGAAGGCGGGGGCCCAGGGAGCCTGGTCCGGTTCCGAGCCGGCCACCGCCGCGCCGGGCGCGACCGTCACGGTGCCCGCGCAGGGCCGTGGCCCGGAGGGGACCGGCGAGGACCCCGGGGCGCCAGGGGCGGGCGACGCCGCCGAGCCGCCGAGGGACACCGCCGCACGGAACTGACGGGAACGCCCCGGCACGGCGGTGCAAGCTGCCCGCCGCCGGCTTTCCACGCGAGCCATACATCGCCGGCTGTCCTACGCCGGCCGCCCGCTGCCAGCCGTCCACCGTCAGCCGCCCGCCACTTGTCGCCTCTGCCTGTCGCCCCGTCCGCCGTGGGACGGAGGCTGGGCCCGGGGTGGTGCGCCTAGGCTTTCGGGTCGTGACCGCCCTCCCCGACATCCCGCGCGCCTGGCACCGTGCCGCCGAGGACCTGGTGCTCCTCGACGGCTTCCACGCGCTCAAGCACGCCCTCCGCTTCGGGGCCGCCGTGCCGATGGCCGTCGCGACCGACCGGGCCGCGGCGCTGGCTCTCGCCGACGACCTCGCCCCGGACGTCAGGGACGCACTCGAGGCGCTGCTGACCGAGGTGGACGAGACGGTCTACCGGAACCTGGTGCCCCGGCCCCACCCCACGGGCGTGGCGGCGCTGGCCGAGCGACCGGACCGTGCGGCGGGACTGCGCACCCTGGGCACGCTCCCCCGCACCGCGCCCGTCGTGGTGCTGGACCAGCCCCGGAACCTCGGCAACGCGGGTGCCGTGGTCCGGCTGGCCGCCGGTTTCGGCGCGACCGGTGTCGTCACCACCGGGCCCCTCGACCCGTGGCACCCCACCGTGGTGCGCGGCGGCGCGGGGCTGCACTTCGCCACCGTCGTGGAACGGCTGGACGTCGAGGAACTGCCGGCCGGACCGCTGTTCGCGCTGGACGCCGAGGGGGAGGACCTCCGGGACGTCCGGCTGCCGGACGACGCGGTCCTGGCCTTCGGATCCGAGCGCAGCGGTCTCACGCCGGAGCTGCGGGCCCGGGCCGACCGGCTGCTGTCGCTGCCGATGCGGCCCCAGGTGTCCAGCTACAACCTGGCCACCAGTGTGGCGATGACCCTGTACCACTGGAGTGCGCAGTCCCCCGCGGGACCGCCCCGGACGTGACGGGGCCGCCCGCGGGGCACCGGCGGGAGCCCCCGCGGGCGGCGGCGGGAGGCTACGCCTCGCGGCGGACCTCCACCGTGCGGAAGCGGTTGGCCACGAACGCGGCGTCGCACAGGGCCGCGTTGGCCGCCGGGTTGCCGCCCGAGCCGTGGAAGTCGGAGAACGCGGCCGTCTGGTTGACGAAGACGCCGCCGGTGAGGTTCAGGGAGAGCTGGGCGCACTCCTCCAGGCAGACCTCCTCGACGGCGCGCTCCACCTCGGCGGAGGTGGTGTAGGCGGCGACCGTCATCGCGCCCTTCTCGCGGACCGTGCGGCGCAGCAGCTCCACGGCGGCGTCCACGGAGTCCACGGCCACGGCGAAGGAGACGGGGCCGAAGCACTCCTCCAGGTAGGCGGGGTCCTCGTCGGACTTGGCGGCGTCCAGGCGGACCATCACCGGCGTGCGCACGACCGCGTCGGGGAACTCCGGGTGGGGCACCTCGCGCGAGGGGAGCACGACCTCGCCCAGGTCGGCGGCGGCCTCCAGCCGAGCCTGCACGTCCGGATTGACGATCGCGCCGAGCAGCCCGGCCGCGCGGGCGTCGTCGCCCAGTAGCTTGGAGACGGCGGCGGCCAGGTCGGCCGTCACCTCCTCGAAGGAGCGGTGGCCCTGGTCGGTCCCGATGCCGTCCCGCGGGATCAGCAGGTTCTGCGGGGTGGTGCACATCTGGCCGCTGTAGAGGGACAGGGAGAAGGCGAGGTTGGAGAGCATCCCCCGGTAGTCGGCGGCCGATTCGATCAGCACCGTGTTGACGCCGGCCTTCTCCGTGTAGACCTGTGCCTGGCGGGCCGTGGTCTCCAGCCAGTCGCCGAAGGCGGTGGAACCGGTGTAGTCGATGAGGCGGATCTCCGGGCGGACCGCCAGCGTCTTGGCCAGTCCCTCGCCGGGCCGCTCGGCCGCCAGCGCGACCAGGTTCGGCTCGAAGCCGGCCTCGGCGAGCACCTCGCGCGCGATGCGCACCGTCAGCGCCAGCGGGAGCACGGCCCGCGGGTGCGGCTTGACGAGCACCGGGTTGCCGGTGGCCAGCGAGGCGAAGAAGCCGGGGAAGCCGTTCCAGGTGGGGAAGGTGTTGCAGCCGATCATCAGCGCGACACCGCGCGGCACGGCCGTGAACTCCTTGATCAGGTGGAGCGGGTCGCGCTTGCCCTGCGGCTTGCTCCAGTCCGCCGAGCCCGGCACCCGGGTCTGCTCCTGGTAGGCGTAGGCGACCGCCTCGAGGCCGCGGTCCTGCGCGTGCGGGCCGCCGGCCTGCAGGGCCATTACGAAGGCCTGGCCGCTGGTGTGCATCACCGCGTGCGCGAACTCGTGGGTGCGGGCGTTGATCCGCCGGATGATCTCCAGGCAGACCAGGGCGCGCACCCGCGGACCGGCCTCGCGCCAGCCGCGCATCCCCGCCCGCATGGCCGGCAGCAGCACGTCCACGTCCGGGTGCGGGTAGGTCACGCCCAGCTCGAGGCCGTAGGGGGAGGTCTCGCCGCCCACCCAGTCGTCGGTGCCGGGCTGGTCGAGCTCGAAGCGGTGGCCCAGCAGCGCCTGGAAGGCGGCCTGGCCCTCCTCGGCGGACAGGGTGCCGTTCTCGCCGTACGCCTTGGGGTGTTCGGGATGGGGGGACCAGTAGGCGCGGGTCCGGATCGCCTTCAGGGCCTGGTCGAGCGTGGTCTGGTGGCGGGCCGTCAGCTCGGCGGCGGTCAGGCCGTCGTCGGTGGACGGGGACGCGGCGGGGACGTGCGCGGTCGGTGCGGTGGCCATGGGTGGACCCACCTCCTCCTCGGACCGGCTCCTCTTCGAACCGGCGCGCTGGGCAGGAACAGAAGGACAGGGCTAGAGTAACCGAACGATCGGTCGGGACAAGGGGGTCCGCCGCGGCTGTGGAAAACCCCGTGCGGGAGGATCGCGCCCATGACAGCACTCGACCTGAACAGCCCCGTGGCAGTAGTCGGTACCGGCACCATGGGCCAGGGCATCGCCCAGGTCGCACTGGTCGCCGGACACCCCGTACGGCTCTTCGACGCCGCCCCCGGCCGGGCCGCCGAGGCAGCGGCGGCGATCGTGTCCCGCCTGGACCGGCTCGTCGAGAAGGGCCGTCTCCCCGCAGCCGACCGGGACGCCGCCCGGGATCGGCTGACACCGGCCGGCACCCTGTCCGACCTGGCCGGATGCGGTCTGGTGGTCGAGGCGATCCTGGAGCGCCTCGATGTCAAGCAGCAGCTCTTCCGGGACCTCGAGGAGGTGGTCGGCGAGGAGTGCCTGTTGGCCACCAACACCTCGTCCCTGTCTGTCACGGCCATCGGCGGCGCGCTGCGCCGGCCCGGCCGCTTCGTCGGGCTGCACTTCTTCAACCCGGCCCCGCTGATGCCGCTGGTCGAGGTGGTGTCGGGCTTCGCGACCGACGCCGAGGCCGCCGGACGGGCCCTGGAGACCGCCCGGGCCTGGGGAAAGAGCCCGGTCTCCTGCGCCGACCAGCCCGGATTCGTCGTCAACCGGATCGCCCGGCCCTTCTATGCCGAGGCCTTCGAGCTGTACGAGACGGGCGCCGCCGACCCGGCGACCATCGACGCGGTGCTGCGCGAGAGCGGCGGCTTCCGGATGGGCGCCTTCGAGCTCACCGACCTGATCGGCCAGGACGTCAACGAGGCCGTCACCCGTTCGGTGTGGGAGTCCTTCTTCCAGGACGTCCGCTTCCGCCCCTCGCTCGCCCAGCGCCGCCTGGTCGAGTCCGGCCGCCTGGGACGCAAGTCCGGGCGCGGCTGGTACCCCTACGCCGACGGGGCCGAGCGGCCCGAGCCGCGCACGGCCGGTCCCGAGGAGGCGCCCGGCCACGTCACCCTCCTGGGTGAGCTCGGCCCGGCAGTCGGGCTCGTCGACCTGATCCGCGAGGCCGGCATCGAGGTCCGCACCGAGGACGACAGCTTCGCCGAGGAGGAGAAGGGCCGCCTGGTGCTCCCCGGCGGCGGCACCCTGGTCCTCGCCGACGGTGAGACGGTCGGCGAGTACGGCCCCGACCTGGTCTCCTTCGACCTCGCCCTGGACTACCGGGCGGCCACCCGGATCGCCCTGGCCGCGGCCCCGGTCACCGCGCCGGACACCCTCGCCGAGGCGGTCGGGCTCTTCCAGGCGCTGGGCAAGAAGGTCAGCGTGATCGGCGACGTGCCCGGCATGATCGTCGCCCGCACGGTCGCCCGGATCATCGACCTCGCCTTCGACGCGGTGGCCCGTGGCGTGGCCGCGGAGGAGGACGTCGACACCGCCATGCGGCTGGGCGTCAACTACCCGCTCGGCCCCTTCGAGTGGAGCCGCCGGCTCGGCCACGACTGGGCCTACGGGGTCCTGGACGCGGTGCACGAGCGGGAACCGTCCGGTCGCTGCGCCCCGTCCCTCGCGTCGCTGCGGCACGCGTTCGCCGCGGCGAAGTGACGGAGGCCCTGCCATGACCACGCCCAAGCGCGACACCTACACGCCGGACTCGCTGCTCCAGGTGGCCGTCCAGGTGTTCAACGACCGCGGGTACGACGGCACGTCCATGGAGCACCTGGCCAAGGCGGCCGGGATCTCCAAGTCGTCGATCTACCACCACGTCTCCGGCAAGGAGGAGCTGCTCCGGCGGGCGGTGAGCCGGGCGCTGGAGGGGCTCTTCGGCATCCTCGACGAGCCTCGGGCCCAGGAGGGGAGGGCCGCCGACCGCCTGGAGTACGTGGTCCGGCGGATGGTCGAGGTGCTGATCGCCGAGCTTCCCTACGTGACGCTGCTGCTGCGGGTGCGCGGCAACACCGGGACCGAGCGGTGGGCGCTGGAGCGGCGGCGCGAGTTCGACCACCGGGTGGCGGAGCTGCTGAAGAACGCCGCCGCGGAGGGCGACGTCCGGGGCGACATCGAGGTGCGGCTGGCCACCCGGCTGGTCTTCGGCATGATCAACTCGATCGTCGAGTGGTACCGCCCCGACGGGCGCACCGGCGCCCGCCGGGAGATCGCCGACGCGGTGGTGCAGCTCGTCCTCACCGGCCTGCGCGGCTGACGGGCGGCTGACGGGGAGCTCAGGCCGGGCGGGCGGGGTCTCTCAGGCCTCCGGCGGCGTGCCCGCGGCGTTCGCCGGGGCCGGCGCGCCCGTTGTCCGCTCCGTGTCCGCGGAGCCTGCTGTGCTCTCGAGGTCCTCGACCTCGAAGACCAGCAGGGTCCGCGTGGAGAGCACCTCGGGCATGGAGTGCAGCCGGGTGAGGACCAGTTCCCGCAGCGTCCGGTTGTCGGGGGCGTGCACCAGCATCAGCACGTCGAAGTCGCCGCCCACCAGGGCCAGGTGCGACGCCCCCGGCAGGGAACGCAGCCGCTCCCGCACGGTGCGCCAGGAGTTCTGCACGATCTTCAGCGTGATGTAGGCGGAGGTGCCCTGACCGGCCCGTTCGTGATCGATCCGGGCGCCGAAGCCGCGGATCACCCCGTCCTCGATCAGCCGGTTGATCCGGGCGTAGGCATTGGCGCGGGAGACGTGCACCCGCTCGGCGACCGACCGTATGGAGGCACGCCCGTCCTTCTGGAGCATCCGAAGAATGTCCTGATCGATGGCGTCCAGGGCCCTTCTGGGCGGCAGGGGGCGCGGCGGTCCGGCGGGTGCCGGCAGGACCGCCTCCTGTGGGCCGTCGGCCATTTGTTCAGGTCGCATGGTTCGCCGACTCCCTCCCCTGGACACCGTGCCTCCATCTCAGGCTGTGGAGAACCGTTTGTCCACAGGCTGAAGCCGCCTGTAGCCAAAATGCGCCGACGACCGAACAATCGGTAGGTGAGGTGCGTCACACCCGGCGGGCCTCGTCAGCCACTCCCACGAGGAGGTGCCGTCATGACGGTGATGGAGCAGCGGGACACCTACCGGCCCGCTCCGCCGCCCGCCTGGAAGCCGCGTACGGATCCGACGCCCCTGCTGCCCGACGCCGAGCCCTTCCGCGTCCTGGGCACACCGGCGGCCGACGAGGTCGCCGAGGCCGATCCCGGCCTGCTGCGCCGCCTGTACGCCGAGGTGGTGCGCGGCCGCCGCTACAACGCCCAGGCGACGGCACTGACCAAGCAGGGCCGTCTCGCGGTCTATCCGTCCAGCACCGGGCAGGAGGCCTGCGAGGTGGCCGCCGCGATGGTGCTCGCCGACCAGGACTGGCTCTTCCCCAGCTACCGGGACACCCTCGCCGTGGTCACCCGCGGCGTGGACCCGGTGGAGGCGCTGACGCTGCTGCGCGGTGACCGGCACACCGGCTACGACCCGTACGCGCACCGCGTCGCCCCGCTGAGCACGCCGCTGGCCACCCAGCTCCCGCACGCCGTGGGGCTCGCCCACGCCGCCCGCCTCAAGGGCGACGACGTGGTGGCCCTGGCGATGATCGGCGACGGCGGGACCAGCGAGGGCGACTTCCACGAGGCCCTCAACTTCGCCGCCGTCTGGCAGGCCCCCGTGGTCTTCCTGGTGCAGAACAACGGCTTCGCCATCTCGGTGCCGCTCGCCAAGCAGTCCGCCGCGCCCTCCCTGGCCCACAAGGCCGTCGGGTACGGCATACCGGGGCGGCTGGTGGACGGCAACGACGCCGTCGCCGTGCACCAGGTGCTGGGCGAGGCCGTCCGGCACGCCCGCGAGGGCGGCGGCCCTGTCCTGGTCGAGGCCATCACCTACCGCCTGGACGCCCACACCAACGCCGACGACGCCACCCGCTACCGGGACGCGGCCGAGGTCGACGCCTGGCGCGACCACGACCCGGTGCCGCTGCTGGAGCGGGAGCTCACCGCCCGCGGCGTGCTGGACGAGGACGCGATCCGCGCGGTCCGCGACGATGCCGAGGCGATGGCCGCCGACCTGCGGGCCCGGATAAACCAGGACCCCGAGATCGACCCCATGGAACTGTTCGCGCACGTCTACGCCGAGCCCACGCCGCAGCTGCTGGAGCAGCAGGCGACGCTGCGGGCCGAGCTGGACGCCGAGGCGCACGCGAAGCGGGAGGACACGGCCCGATGACCACCGTCGACACCGCCGTCGCGGTCAAGCAGACGCCCATGGCGCAGGCGCTCAACCGCGCCCTGCGCGACTCCATGGCCGAGGACCCGTCGGTCCACGTCCTCGGCGAGGACGTGGGAACCCTGGGCGGCGTCTTCCGGATCACCGACGGTCTCGCCGCCGAGTTCGGCGACCACCGCTGCACGGACACCCCGCTCGCCGAGGCGGGCATCCTCGGCTCGGCCGTCGGCATGGCGATGTACGGGCTGCGGCCGGTGGTCGAGATGCAGTTCGACGCCTTCGCCTATCCGGCGTTCGAGCAGCTCCTCTCGCACGTCGCGAAGATGCGCAACCGCACCCGCGGCGCGATGCCGCTGCCGATCACCGTGCGCGTGCCGTACGGCGGCGGCATCGGTGGCGTGGAGCACCACAGCGACTCCTCCGAGGCCTACTACATGGCGACCCCGGGTCTCCACGTGGTCACGCCGGCCACGGTCGCCGACGCCTACGGCATGCTGCGGCAGGCCATCGCCTCCGACGACCCGGTGGTCTTCCTCGAGCCCAAGCGGCTGTACTGGGGCAAGGACGCCTGGGACCCGGAGGCCCCCACGGAGGTCGAGCCGATCGGCAGGGCCGTGGTCCGCCGGAGCGGGCGCAGCGCCACGCTGGTCACCTACGGGCCGTCGCTGCCGGTCTGCCTGGAGGCCGCCGACGCGGCCCGGGCGGAGGGCTGGGACCTGGGCGTGGTCGACCTGCGGTCGCTGGTGCCGTTCGACGACGAGACGGTCTGCGCCGAGGTCCGGCGCACCGGGCGCGCGGTGGTGGTGCACGAGTCGGGCGGCTTCGGCGGGCCGGGCGGGGAGATGGCGGCGCGGATCACCGAGCGCTGCTTCCACCACCTGGAGGCCCCCGTTCTGCGGGTCGCCGGATTCGACATCCCGTATCCTCCGCCGATGGCGGAGCGGCATCATCTGCCCGGCGTGGACCGGATTCTGGACGCGGTGGGGCGGCTGCAGTGGGAGGCGGGCGACTGATGGCCGAGGTACTCGAGTTCAAGCTGCCCGACCTGGGCGAAGGTCTGACCGAGGCGCAGATCGTGCACTGGATGGTCGAGGTCGGCGACGTGGTCGTCGTCGACCAGCCCGTGGTCGAGGTCGAGACGGCCAAGGCGATGGTGGAGGTGCCCTGCCCGTACGGCGGTGTGGTCACCGCGCGGTACGGCGAGGAGGGCGGTTCGCTGCCGGTGGGCGCGCCGCTGCTGACGGTCGCCGTCGGCGCCGACCCGGGCGACGCCCCGGCCGCGTCCTCCGGCGCGGCCGTCGGCACGGTGAACGGCACGGCCGTCGAGGGGGGCGCCGAGAGCTCGGGGAACGTCCTGGTCGGCTACGGCACCTCGGCGCCGCCGGCCCGGCGCCGGCGGGTCCCTCCGTCGTCCCCGGTGCGGGCCCGGCCGCAGCCCGAGGCGCCCCGACCGGCGCCGGAGCCGGCCGCGGAGGCGACGCCGTCCCGGGCGCGCGCCGCGCGGTCCGGGTCCGACCATGCCGGCGTCCCGTCCGCGCAGGACGGTCCGGTCCCGGTCATCTCCCCGCTGGTGCGCCGTCTCGCCCGGGACAACGGGCTGGACCTGCGGGAGATCACCGGATCCGGGCCCGACGGCCTGATCCTGCGCGCCGACGTCGAGTACGCGCTGCGTGCCGCGGCGTCGCGGGAGCAGGTCCAGGAGACGGCGCCGACGGCCGCCGCACCGTCCGCCGTCCGTCCGGCGGGTGCGGGCGTCGGTGCGGGTGCCGCGGCCTCGGCGGTCGCCGGCAGGATTCCGCTGCGGGGCCTGCTGGGCGCGGCGGCCGACAAGTTCACCCGGAGCCGGAGCGAGATCCCGGACGCCACGTGCTGGGTGGACGCCGACGCCACGGAGTTGCTGAACGCCCGCGCGGCCATGAACGCGGGGTCCGGTCCGAAGATCTCGCTGATCGCGCTGCTGGCGAGGATCTGTGTCGCCGCCCTCGACCGCTTCCCGGAACTGAACGCCACGGTCGACACCGCGGCCCGGGAGATCGTGCGGTTCGAGGAGGTGCACATCGGCTTCGCCGCGCAGACCGAGCGGGGCCTGGTGGTGCCGGTGGTCCGCGACGCCCACCGGCGCAACGCGGAGTCGCTGAGCGCGGAGTTCGCCCGGCTCACCGAGGCCGCGCGCGGCGGCGGGCTGCGGCCGGCCGAGCTCACCGGCTCGACCTTCACCCTCAACAACTACGGGGTGTTCGGCGTCGACGGTTCGACACCGATCCTCAACCACCCCGAGGCGGCGATGCTGGGCGTGGGGCGGATAACCCCCAAGCCCTGGGTCCACCAGGGCGAGTTGGCGGTGCGTCAGGTCACGCAGTTGTCGCTCACCTTCGACCACCGGGTCTGCGACGGCGGCACGGCGGGCGGGTTCCTCCGCCATGTGGCCGACTGCGTCGAGCAGCCGGCGGTACTCCTCCGTTCCTTGTGATCGGGGATCCCTCCATACTCGTGGGGTGACCGACCACGAGAGTTCCCCCGCGACGCGGGGCGACGAGCACCACGGCTACGACGCCGTGGTGCTCGCGGGCGGCGCCGCCCGCAGGCTGGGCGGCGCGGACAAGCCCGGCGTGCGGGTGGGCGGCAGGGCGCTGCTCGACCGGGTCCTGGCCGCGTGCGAGGACGCCGGTCGTACGGTCGTGGTGGCCGGTCCGCGCCCCACCGTGCGGCCGGTGCGGTGGGCCCGCGAGGAGCCGCCCGGTGGTGGGCCGCTCGCCGCGTTGGCGGCGGGCCTCGAGCAGACCGCCGCCGAGGTGGTCGTGGTCCTCTCCGCCGACCTCCCCTTCCTGGGCCGCGACACGGTCCACCACCTGGTGACCACCCTGGCGACGGCCCCTGCCCCAGCCGTCCCAGCCGTCGCTCCCTCCCCCGAGCCGGACCCCGCGCCGGACGCCGTGCTGGACTCCCCCCGGACCGCACTCACCGGCACCGCCGAGCCCTCCGCCCCGGCCGCCCCCGCGCCGAGCGCCGCAACCGCCGGTCCCGTCGCCGCGCCGGACGCCGCGACCATCGTTCCCGCCGCCGCGGATTCCGCGCCGGGGACCGCTGCCGTTGCCGTACCGGCTGATCCCGGGGCTGTCGCGGGGGACCGGGCGGAGGCTGTGCTGGTCGTCGACGGGGAGGGGCGGCGGCAGCCGTTGGTGGCCGCGTACCGGACCGCGTCGTTGCGGCGGGTGCTCGCCGAGGTGGCCCGGACGCACGGTGGCCTCACCGGCCTGCCCCTGCGGCGACTGACCGAGGCGCTTCGGGTCACACTCGTCAGGGACCCGGCCGCGTCCTTCGACTGCGACACCTGGGAAGACATCGACACCGCCCGCGCGCGTATCAGGGAGCATGAGCACGTGTTGGATGAATGGATCACCGCAGCCAAGGACGAACTGGGCATCGACCTGGACGTCGACACCGCCCTGCTCCTCGATCTCGCCCGGGACGCCGCGCACGGCGTGGCCCGTCCCGCGGCGCCGCTGACCACCTTCCTGGTGGGTTACGCGGCCGGTCGCGCGGGCGGTGGCCCCGAGGCGGTCGCCGAGACGGTCCGCAAGGCCGTCGCCCTCGCCCAGCGGTGGGCCGAGGAGAGCGAGGCCCAGGAGAGCGCCGCCGTGAAGACCACGGACGCGGGATGACAGCCCCCGGCAATCCGGCCGCCCGGCCGCCCCTCGACGGCGGGGAGCTGGACGAGCTGGGGGTGCAGGAGGCCCTGAGCCTGGTCAACGAGGCGGCCAGGAGCACGTCCGTGCCCGCGGCCGTACCCGCCCCCGGCGGTCCCCAGGCGCCCGCACCGTCCGGGGCGTCGACACCGCCCGCGCCGCCCGCACCGTCCGGGGCCTCCGCACCGTCCACCCCGTCCACCCCGTCCACCCCGTCCGCGCCGTCCCCCGCGTCCGCGCCGCCCGCGGAGGCCGGTCACCGGCACTCCGGTGGGCTCCCATGGCGCCAGGCCCGCGCCGTCGCCGACCGGGCCGGTCACGCCTCCCGTGCCGCACGCCACCGCAACCGCCCTCCCGCACAGGTCCCGCTGGACGAGGCCCTCGGCCTGGTGCTGGCCGCCCCGCTGACCGCGCTGACCGACCTGCCGCCGTTCGACACCTCCGCCATGGACGGCTGGGCGGTGGCCGGCCCCGGCCCCTGGCAGGTGCGGGAGGACGGCGTGCTGGCCGGGGACGCCGAACCCGCCCCGCTGGCCGACGGCGAGGCGGCCCCCATCGCCACCGGCGCCCGTGTCCCCCGGGACACCACCGCGGTCCTGCGCAGCGAGCACGGCCGCCTCGACCCCTCGGGGCGGCTGCACGCTCAGCGGGACACCGGCCACGGCCAGGACATCCGCCCCCGCGGCCAGGAGTGCCGTAGCGGTGACCAGTTGCTGCCCGGCGGCACCCCGGTCACCCCGCCCGTCCTCGGCCTCGCCGCCGCGGCCGGCTACGACACGCTCGGCGTCAGCCCCAGGCCCCGTGCCGAGATCCTGGTGCTGGGCGACGAACTGCTCACCGAGGGCCGCCCCCGGGACGGTCTGATCCGCGATGCCCTCGGCCCCATGCTGCCGCCCTGGCTGCGGGTGCTCGGCGCCGAGGTGACCGCTGTCCGCCGCCTGGGCGACGACGCCGAGGCGCTGCGTCGCGCGGTGGTCGGCAGCGAGGCCGACCTGATCGTCACCACCGGCGGCACCGCCTCGGGACCGGTCGACCACGTCCACCCGATCCTGCGCGAGGCCGGGGCCGAGCTGCTGGTCGACGGCGTCCAGGTGCGCCCCGGCCATCCCATGCTGCTGGCCCGTCTCCAGGACGGGCGTCTCCTCGTCGGGCTGCCGGGGAACCCCCTGGCCGCCGTCTCGGGCCTGCTCACCCTCGCCCAGCCCTTGCTCCGCGCCCTGGGTGAGCACCCGGCGCCGGAGCCCTACGCGCTGCCCCTGGCCGAAGGCGTCCAGGGGCATCCGCACGACACCCGGCTGGTTCCGGTGGTCATCCGTGCGGACCGGGCCCAGCCCTTGCACTACACAGGCCCCGCCATGCTCCGCGGTATGGCGGCGGCCGACGCTCTCGCCGTGATCCCGCCGGGCGGGTTGCGGGCGGGAGAGGACAGCGAACTCCTGGATCTCCCCTGGACGCTCGCCGGAACTGGAGTGTGTTTCACGTGAAACTGCCGGGACAGGACGTCATCGCCCGACAGGCGGGCGAACGTCTGGTCACCCACCGGGTGAAACTTCCGCAGAAGGAAGTGCCGCACCCCCTGCGCCAGGTCAGCAAACGACTGTCCATGGCGCTGTTCGTGCTGGTACTGACCGCGTTCATCGTGTACCTGGACCGTGACGGTTACAACGACAACGCCGGCGGCGGGCTGACCCTGCTCGACAGCTTCTACTACGCGACCGTCACCCTCTCGACCACGGGTTACGGCGACATCACCCCCGCCAGCGAGACCGCGCGGCTGACCAACATCCTCGTCATCACCCCCCTGCGCGTGCTGTTCCTGATCATCCTCGTCGGCACCACCCTCGAGGCGCTCACCGAACGCACGCGGGAAGAACTGCGCCTGAACCGCTGGAGGCACACCTTGCGGGACCACACCGTCGTCGTCGGCTTCGGTACCAAGGGCCGGTCGGCCCTGCAGACGGTCACTGCCTCCGGCGTGCCCAAGGAGCAGATCGTGGTGGTGGACGCCAGCAGCAAGGTGGTCGACTCCGCCGCCGCCGAGGGGTACGCGGGCGTGGCCGGCGACGCCACCCGCAGCGACGTGCTGATGCGCGCCGAAGCCCAGCGGGCACGTCAGATCATCATCGCCACCCAGCGCGACGACACGGCGGTGCTGGTCACGCTGACCGCCCGGCAGATGAACCGCGGCGCCAAGATCGTGGCCGCCGTCCGCGAGGAGGAGAACGCGCCGCTGCTGAGGCAGTCGGGCGCCGACGCCGTCATCACCAGCGCCAGTGCGGCCGGCCGCCTGCTGGGACTCTCGGTGCTGAGCCCGGCGGCGGGCATGGTGATGGAGGACCTCATCCAGCAGGGCAGCGGGCTGGACATCGTGGAACGGCCGGTCATAAAGGCCGAGGTGGGCAAGACGCTCAGGGAACTCGACGAGATGGTGATCAGCGTGCTGCGCGGTCACCGGGTCCTCGGCTACGACGACGACTCGATCGGCACGCTGCAGATCGCGGACCGCATCATCACCATCGTGCGGTCCTCCCAGGGGGCTCAGGTCGCTCCCGACCAGCGGCCGCTGCCGTACCCGGACCGGCAGACGGGCACCATCGACCGTCCGTGACACGTCGGTCTGGGGGATCACCGGCCGAAGGAGTAGCGTCGCTTCCATGCATGCGATCACGATTCCCGAGGCGGGTGGTCCCGAGGTCCTGGTCTGGGCCGAGGTGCCGGACCCGGTGCCCGGAGAGGGCGAGGTCCTGGTCGAGGTGGCGGCGGCGGCTGTGAACCGCGCCGACGTGATGCAGCGGCAGGGGTTCTACGACCCGCCGCCGGGCGCCTCGCCGTATCCCGGGCTGGAGTGCTCCGGCCGGGTCGCGGCCGTGGGCCCGGGGGTGTCCGGCTGGAGCGTCGGCGACGAGGTGGCCGCCCTGCTGTCCGGGGGCGGCTACGCCGAGAAGGTGGCGGTTCCGGCCGGTCAGCTGCTGCCGGTGCCCGCGGGGCTCTCCCTCACGGAGGCGGCGGCGCTTCCCGAGGTGACCTGCACCGTCTGGTCGAACGTCTTCATGGTCGCCCACCTGCGGCCGGGCGAGACGCTGCTGGTCCACGGCGGCTCCAGCGGCATCGGGACCATGGCCATCCAGCTCGCCAAGGCGGTCGGGGCGAAGGTGGCGGTGACCGCGGGCAGCCAGGAGAAGCTGGACCGCTGCGCGGAGCTCGGCGCGGACATCCTGATCAACTACCGCGAGCAGGACTTCGTCGAGGAGATCTCCAAGGCGACGGACGGCGCCGGGGCGGACGTCATCCTCGACAACATGGGGGCGAAGTACCTGGACCGCAACGTCAGGGCGCTCGCGGTCAACGGACGCCTGGCGATCATCGGGATGCAGGGTGGCGTCAAGGGCGAGCTGAACATCGGCACGCTGCTGAGCAAGCGGGCGGCGGTCAGCGCGACGTCGTTGCGGGCCCGGCCGCTGCAGGAGAAGGCGGCGATCGTGGCGGCGGTGCGGGAGCACGTGTGGCCGCTGGTGGCCGACGGGCACGTGCGGCCGGTGATCGACCGCGAGCTGCCGCTGGCCGACGCGGCCGAGGGACACCGGGTGCTGGAGGCCAGCGGTCACGTGGGCAAGGTCCTGCTGATCGCCCCGCCTGCGGGTCCCGACGCGTCGTGACGCCCCCCTGACCTCACGGCCCCGGCGCGGGGGCAGCGGGTCCTCCGGCACCGCCCTCAGTCGCGGCGGAGGCGGAGGGCCTGGCAGGTGAGGGCGAAGGCGAGGCCGGTGAGGATCAGGCCGATGCCGAGCGGTGCCGTGCTGCGCGGGTGCTCGCGGGTGCGGGGCGTGGAGGCCGCGTCGCCGTGGGGGCCCTGGTCGGCGGTGTCCGGGGGGACGGACGGCGGCGCGAAGTCCCCGGGCGGGACGCTCGGCACGGGGAAGTGGTGCGGCGGCGCGTCCGGACCGTGGTCGGACCCGGACGGACCCGAGGGCGCCCCCGCGGAGGCCGACGGTGCGGACGGCACCGAGGGCACCGAGGGCGCCGCAGACGCCTCGGGCGGGCCGGACGGCCCTGGGACCGTCCCCGGCGGCGCGGACGGCAGGGCGGACGCCTCCGCGGCCCCGGACGGCCCCGCCGACCCGCCGGGCGGGCCGGAGGAGGAGCCGGAGGGAAAGCCCGGAACCGCACCCGTGGGAGAGCCCGACGGCAGGCCGGACGGGGCAGGGGTCGGCGACGGCGGCGGACCCTTCCGGCCAGGCCGTTCCTGCCCCTCACCGGCCACGCTGCCCGCCCGTGACGGCTCCGCCGCCGAGGGAGCGGGCGGGCCCGGCGGCCCGGCCGCGGCGGCCGGCATGGGAAGGAGAAGACCGGGCAGGAGCAGTGCGGCCGCGAGTGCCCGTCGGCCGTGGGTGGCCATGGCGATGCCCCCCTGCTGGTACGGAGCCCGAGAGCGACAGCCCCAGCGTCACACGCGGCCATGGTCACGGCATGCTGGGTGATCCGGACGGTGGATCAAGCGACGCGTTGGGCAAGGACGGTATTGACCGTGTGGGGACAACAGGTGCGAGACAATGGCGGCATGGAGATGCCGAGGAACGAGAGGTCGCCCGAGAACCCGCAGATCCTGGTCGTCGGCCAGGACGGTATGGCTCTCGGAGGCGGCGGGGACGACGAGTCCCGCGAAACCCCGGTGACCGAGCAGGTGGAACAGCCTGCGAAGGTCATGCGGATCGGCAGCATGATCAAGCAGCTGCTGGAGGAGGTGCGGGCGGCGCCTCTCGACGAGGCCAGCCGCGTGCGCCTGAAGGAGATCCACGCCAGCTCCGTGAAGGAGCTGGAGGACGGCCTGGCCCCGCAACTCGTGGAGGAGCTGGAGCGGCTCTCGCTCCCGTTCACCGACGAGGGCACGCCGAGCGACGCGGAACTGCGGATCGCCCAGGCCCAGCTCGTGGGCTGGCTGGAAGGGCTGTTCCACGGGATCCAGACGACGCTGTTCGCCCAGCAGATGGCCGCGCGGGCCCAGCTGGAGCAGATGCGCCGCGCCCTGCCGCCGGGTGTCGGCGGTGACGGCGACGACGGGCCCGGCGCCGGCCGCACGGGCGGCCCCTACCTGTGACCGTGACGCCCTGACGGGGCGTCCCGGCGGGAGCAACGACGGCCACACGACAGGAACACGGCGGGCCGGGACCCGCGCCTCGCGCGCGGATCCCGGCCCGCCGCCGTCCACCGGGGTTCCCGTCCACCGGGGTTCTCGTCCGCCGCGTGCCGCGTGCTGCGTGCCGCCCGAGCCGCAAGCCGCGTGCCGCCTGAGTAGCCGAGCCGCCGGAGTAACCAGAGCCGCCTGGGCCGCCGATCCGCCTCTGCCGCGGAAGCCGCCCGAGTCACCAGGGCAGCCGATCCGCCGGAGTAACCAGAGCCGCCTTGGCCGCCGGAGCCGCCTGTGCCGCGGAAGCCGGCCGAGTCACCAGGGCAGCCGAGCCGCCGGAGTAACCAGAGCCGCCTGGGCAGCCGAGCCGCCTGTGCCGCCGGTTCCGCCTGTGCCGCGGAAGTCGCCCGAGTCACCAGGGCAGCCGATCCGTCGGAGCCGCCGGAGCCGCCGGAGCCGCCAGAGCCCCCGGGCAGCCGCGAGGAGCTACTCGGGGCGCCCGGTCGAGACCTCCACCTCGATCTCGACATCGTTCTCGTCGACCTCGGTGCCCGGGGCCGGGAACTGCCGGACGACCATGTCCTCGCCCCACGTGGCGTCCGGGACGTCCTTGTCGTCGTAGTGCCAGCCGCCCGCCTGGAAGCAGGCCTGGACCGAGGGCCAGTACTTGTACCGGAAGTCGGGCACGACGATCTTGTCCTCGTCGTCGTACGCCTCGTCCGGTTCGCTGCACTCCTCGGAGTCGATGGTCTTCTCCTTCTCCGGCCCCTTGTACTCGCCGGCCGGGTCGGCGGACGCGGACGCGGTGGAGCCGCCGCCGGTGACCTTCTTGTCGTCCTCGCCCGGGAGGTTCAGCGCGGCGATCACGCCGCCGGCCACCAGCACCGCGGCCACGGCCGCGCCGATGAGCACGGAGCGGTTCCTGCCGCCCCGGCCGGCGGCCGCGCCGCCGCCCGGCGTGCCCGCGGGGCCCGTGGCGTAACCCGGGCCGCCCGGGCCGGTGGCCATCGGGGTCGGGTAGCCCTGCTGCGGGTGCTGGTAGCCGCCGGAGTGCGGGTAGCCGTAGGCCGGCTGCGGCGTCGCGTACGGGCCGGGCGTGGGTGTCGGCGGCTGGTACGGGGTGTGCACGCCCGCGGGCGGCGGGGTCTGCTGGCCCACCGGCGGGAACACCGCCGATCCGACGCCCGCCCCGCTCTGGGCCTGCGTGCCCGGCACGATGCTGGGCGCCACCTGCTGGAGGGACTGCATCACCCGCAGGCACTCGTCGCGCATGGCGACGGCGCTCGGGAAGCGCTCGTTGGGGTTCTTGCGCAGCGCCCGGGCGACCAGCGCGTCCACCGCCGGCGGCAGCGACCGGTTGATCGAGGAGGGCGCGGCCGGTTCCTCCTGGACGTGCGCGTAGGCGATGGCCAGGGGCGAGTCGGCGTCGAACGGCAGCCGGCCGGTCACCAGCTGGAAGAGCATGATGCCGACCGAGTACAGGTCGGAGCGCGCGTCCACGCCGCGGCCCAGCGCCTGCTCGGGCGACAGGTACTGCGGGGTGCCGACCACCATGCCGGTCTGGGTCATCGAGGTGACGCCGGACTGCATGGCGCGGGCGATGCCGAAGTCCATCACCTTGACCACGCCGCGCTTGGTGATCATCACGTTGCCGGGCTTGATGTCCCGGTGGACCAGGCCCTCCTCGTGGCTGATCTCCAGCGCGGCCAGGACGTCGGCGGTGACCTTGAGCGCCTTGTCGGCGGGCATGGCGCCGTACTGGTCGATGTCGGCCTGGAGCACGGAGCCGAGCGGGCGGCCCTCGACGTACTCCATGACGATGTAGGGGGTGGTCAGCTCGCCGAGGACGTCCTCGCCGGTGTCGAAGACCGAGACGATGTTGGTGTGCGCCAGCTTGGCGACGGACTGGGCCTCGCGGCGGAACCGCTCGCGGAACGCCTGCTCGCGGCCCAGCTCGGTGTGTAGCGTCTTGACGGCGACCTGGCGGTCGAGCACCGCGTCGTAGGCGAGGTGGACGGAGGCCATGCCGCCCTGGCCGAGGAGGTCGCGCAGCTGGTAGCGCCCGCCCGCGAGCGACTGTCCCGCGTACCGGCCATGGCTCTGTGCGCCGTCCTGGCTCATTTGTGTGCTTCCCCCATCGGCTTCGGCACGGCGGCAGCGGCCGGGGCCCTCCCGCGAGTGGGTGTCGACCGTGATCGACCGTATGTTTCCCGGCCAAGTCTGCCGTAGGTCACAGACACGTCAAGCGTGGTGCCCGTTCCGTGACCGTACGCGAAGGAAGCGTCGCGGAAGCGTTACGCGATCCCCTCCACGGTCACCGGGAATTTGCATGTCAGGCATGCCACCGGGTTTGATGACCGGTCCGTCTCCAGCCGGGCCGGCGGGGTGTCTCCCCGACCGGGACCTGGGTCCGACCCCGGACGGAGGGGTGCGGGAAGGCTGTAGCGTGGCTGACGGAGACCGCAACAACACTGCCGCGCACCGCGGGCAGAAAGACGGCGAGGACTGATGGCACAGCAGCATCCCGCTCAGGGCCCGTCCGATCCCGAGGCGGCCGGCGGCGGCATGTCTGACGCGCCGGATAATTGGGGCAACGGCGGACTGGTAGGCGACGGACGGTACCGGCTGACCCGCAGACTCGGGCGGGGCGGCATGGCCGAGGTGTTCGCGGCCGAGGACGTCCGTCTGGGGCGGACCGTGGCGGTGAAGCTGCTCCGCGCCGATCTCGCCGAGGACCCGGTGTCCAAGGCGCGCTTCACCCGCGAGGCCCAGTCGGTGGCCGGGCTCAACCACCACGCGATCGTCGCCGTGTACGACTCCGGCGAGGACCGGGTCGCCGACGGTTCCTCGGTGCCGTACATCGTGATGGAGCTGGTCGAGGGCCGCACCATCCGCGAGCTCCTGATCGAGTCCGAGGCCCCGGGGCCGGAGCAGGCGCTGATCATCGTCTCGGGCGTCCTCGAGGCCCTGGCCTACTCGCACCAGCACGGCATCGTGCACCGCGACATCAAGCCGGCCAACGTGATCATCACGCACAACGGCGCGGTGAAGGTCATGGACTTCGGCATCGCGCGGGCCCTGCACGGCGCGCAGTCGACCATGACGCAGACCGGCATGGTGATGGGCACCCCCCAGTACCTGTCCCCGGAGCAGGCGCTCGGCAAGGCGGTCGACCACCGGTCCGACCTGTACGCCACGGGCTGCCTGCTCTACGAGCTGCTGGCGCTGCGGCCCCCGTTCACGGGCGAGACCCCGCTGTCGGTGGTCTACCAGCACGTCCAGGACATCCCGCGGCCGCCGTCCGACACGAGCTCCGAGGTGCCGCCGGAGCTCGACGGCCTGGTGATGCGCTCCCTCGCCAAGGACCCGGACGACCGGTTCCAGACGGCGGAGGAGATGCGCGGGCTGGTCCAGTACGCGCTGGAGATGCTCTACGAGCAGGGCGGTCACACCGGCACCTGGAACACCGGCCCGGTCCTCGCCAACGGCGGCCCCCGGGGCGGCGCGGGCGTCGGCGCGGGCACGGCCGCGGCGACAGCCATGCTGCCGCAGGGCGGCGGCCGCGGCGGATCGTCGACCGCGCAGATCCCGCAGCCGATGATCCCGGCGTACGACCCCCACGACGACGGCGGCTACACCGGCGGCCAGGGCGGGTCCGGCGGCCGGGGCAAGCTGCTGCTGCTCGCCGCGCTGGCGCTGATCGCCGTCGTGGCGGGTGTCGCGCTGGCGATGAACACGGTGAACGGCGACGACACCAAGGGCAAGCAGGACCCGAAGCCCACGGCCACCAGCCGGTCCAGCGAGCCGGAGGAGGAGTCCAAGGCCCCGGAGGAGACCCCCACCGAGGAGGACACCACGGACAGCGGCACCGGCGGCGAGTGGGACGACTACCCGCCCCAGGAGGAGTCGCCGCTGCCCAGCGTGACGCCGGAGTCCCCGGCCCCGGGGGGCAGCGGCACCGGCGGGAACACGGGATCCGGCGGCAACACCGACACCTCCGGCGGCACCGACGGCGGCACCGACGGCGGCGAGACCGAGGGCGCCACCGAGGGGACGACCGAGGGCACGACGGAGGGCGCCACCGAGGGCGCGACCGAGGGCGGCCAGACCGAGGGCACGACCGAGGGGGCCCTCCAGGGCCAGCTCGGGTCGATGACCGGTGGCGGCGGCTGACGGACGACCGGCGGGTCCGCGGGAGGGCGGAGGGGACGAGGCGTCCCCTCCGCCCTCCGCCGTTTTCGTGGGGCCCTTCGCGCGCTCCGGGAAAGGGGTGCACGAAGAGGAGAAAAAGAGTCCGTACGGAGTCTTCCGCAGAACCCGTGTCCGTTATACGGTGCGCGATGTTCCGGCCCCCTGCGGGTCCGTTCCAAGGCTGCCACCAGCGGTTCTTCCCGGCATTCGCGATGTGGTCGGACTTCCGAGCTTTTTTACTTGGATATCCAATCAACATCGCAGGTCAGGCGTGGTTTCACAGAATTGCGGAACCGCGGGTAACGTGATTTCTCGCAGGGCTCTCGCCGGGGCACTGTCACGCCTGATCCCGGTCGAGGGCACCCACCCCGCGCCGCTGCCGGGGCCGGGCGAGCCGTTCCCCCGCGCCCCAAAGGGCGAGGGGGGCATCCCCAGGTCACCCGGCAACCCCGGGGACCGGACGACGGAGGAGCAACGTGACCGTGGAGAGCACTGCCGCGCGCACCCAGCGACGCAGCGCCGCATCGGGCAAGGCGGCCGGGGCGTCCCGTGGCCGTACGGCGGCCAAGAAGTCCGCCAAGGGGGCCGGCCCCGCCGCGGCGGAGCCGGAGCTCGTACAGCTGCTGACTCCCGAGGGGCAGCGGGTGAGCCACCCGGAGTACGACGCGTACGTCGCCTCGATCACCCCGGAGGAGCTGCGCGGCCTGTACCGGGACATGGTGCTGACCCGCCGTTTCGACGCCGAGGCCACCGCCCTGCAGCGCCAGGGCGAGCTGGGCCTGTGGGCGTCGCTGCTCGGCCAGGAGGCCGCGCAGATCGGTTCCGGCCGGGCCCTGGACGACGACGACTACGTCTTCCCGACCTACCGCGAGCACGGCGTCGCCTGGTGCCGCGGGGTCGACCCCACCAACCTGCTGGGCATGTTCCGCGGCGTGAACCACGGCGGCTGGGACCCCAACAGCAACAACTTCCACCTGTACACGATCGTCATCGGCTCGCAGGCCCTGCACGCCACCGGCTACGCGATGGGCGTGGCCAAGGACGGCGCGGAGAGCGCGGTCATCGCCTACTTCGGCGACGGCGCCTCCAGCCAGGGCGACGTGGCGGAGGCCTTCACCTTCTCGGCCGTCTACAACGCGCCGGTGGTGTTCTTCTGCCAGAACAACCAGTGGGCCATCTCGGAGCCGACCCACCGCCAGACCCGGGTGCCGCTGTACCAGCGCGCCCAGGGCTACGGCTTCCCCGGCGTCCGCGTCGACGGCAACGACGTGCTGGCCTGCCTCGCGGTGACCAAGCAGGCCCTGGAGCGCGCCCGGCGCGGCGAGGGCCCGACCCTGGTCGAGGCCTTCACCTACCGCATGGGCGCCCACACCACCTCCGACGACCCGACCCGCTACCGCGGTGACGACGAGCGGGCCGCCTGGGAGGCCAAGGACCCGATCGCCCGCCTGCGCGCCTACCTCCTCGCCGAAACGGACACGAACGAGGGATTCTTCGAGGAACTCGAGACCGAGAGCGAAGCGTTGGGCAAGCGGGTGCGCGAAGCGGTCCGGGCGATGCCCGAGCCGGACAAGTTCGCCATGTTCGAGCACACCTACGCCGACGGACACGCGCTCGTCGACGAGGAGCGGGCCGAGTTCGCCGCCTACCAGGCGTCGTTCTCCGACGGTGAGGAGGTCTGACCATGGCTGTGAACACCGTGGCTTCCAGCACGGCGCCGGCGTCCGGCGCGAAGAACCTGCCGATCGCCAAGGCGATCAACGAGTCGCTGCGCAAGGCCCTGGAGACGGACCCCAAGGTCATCGTCATGGGCGAGGACGTCGGCAAGCTCGGCGGCGTCTTCCGGGTCACCGACGGCCTGCAGAAGGACTTCGGGGAGGAGCGGGTCATCGACACCCCGCTCGCCGAGTCCGGCATCGTCGGCACGGCCATCGGCATGGCGCTGCGCGGCTACCGGCCGGTCGTGGAGATCCAGTTCGACGGGTTCGTCTTCCCCGCGTACGACCAGATCGTCACCCAGCTCGCCAAGATGCACGCGCGGTCGCTGGGCAAGGTCAAGATGCCGGTCGTCGTCCGCATCCCCTACGGCGGCGGCATCGGCGCGGTCGAGCACCACAGCGAGTCCCCCGAGGCGCTGTTCGCGCACGTCGCGGGCCTGAAGATCGTGACGCCGTCGAACGCGTCGGACGCCTACTGGATGATGCAGCAGGCGATCGAGTGCGACGACCCGGTGATCTTCTTCGAGCCCAAGCGCCGCTACTGGGACAAGGGCCAGGTCGACACCGAGGCCATCCCGGGTCCGCTGCACAAGGCCCGGGTCGTCCGCCAGGGCACCGACCTGACGCTCGCCGCGTACGGTCCGATGGTCAAGCTCTGCCAGGAGGCCGCCGACGTGGCAGCCGAGGAGGGGCGCTCGCTGGAGGTCCTGGACCTGCGGTCCGTCTCCCCGCTCGACTTCGACGCCGTCCAGGCCTCGGTGGAGCGCACCGGCCGCCTGGTCGTGGTCCACGAGGCGCCGGTCTTCTTCGGCTCCGGCGCGGAGATCGCCGCCCGGATCACCGAGCGGTGCTTCTACCACCTGGAGTCCCCCGTGCTGCGGGTCGGCGGCTACCACGCCCCGTACCCGCCGGCCCGGCTGGAGGAGGAGTACCTGCCCAGCCTGGACCGGGTGCTCGACGCCGTCGACCGCGCGCTCGCGTACTGAGGGGAGCCGGAACATGAGCACCTCCGTGCGTGAGTTCAAGATGCCCGACGTGGGCGAGGGCCTCACCGAGGCCGAGATCCTCAAGTGGTACGTCCAGCCCGGTGACACCGTCACCGACGGCCAGGTCGTCTGCGAGGTCGAGACCGCCAAGGCGGCCGTGGAACTGCCCATCCCGTACGACGGGGTGGTGCGCGCCCTGCACTTCCCCGAGGGCACCACGGTCGACGTGGGCACCTCGATCATCGCCGTGGACGTGGCCGGCGGCGCCCCCGCCGAGCCCGGGGCGGCGCCCGCCGCCGAGCAGCCCGCGGCGGCCCCGGCGGCCCCCGCCGCTCCGGCGGCTCCGGCCGAGGAGGCCAAGCCGCAGGGCCGGCAGCCGGTGCTGGTCGGGTACGGCGTGGTGGAGTCCTCCACCCGCCGCCGCCCCCGGAAGAACGGTTCCGCACCCGCCGTCGCCGCGCCGGCCGCCGCGCCCGCGGCTCCGGCCGCGCTCAACGGCAGCGCCGCCCAGGTGGCCGTCCCCGGCGCCCCGGAGCGGCCGCTGGCCAAGCCGCCGGTGCGGAAGCTGGCGAAGGACCTCGGGGTCGACCTGTGGTCGGTGAAGCCGACCGGCCCCGACGGCGTCATCACCCGCGCCGACGTCCAGGCCGCCGCGGCCGCCGCCGTGCCCGAGGTGCAGGCGCCGGTCCCGGTGGAGTCCCCGCAGGCCGCTCCGGCCGCTCCCGTCACGGCCGCGGCGCCCGCCGCGTCCTTCGACGGCGCGCGGGAGACCCGGATCCCGGTCAAGGGCGTCCGCAAGGCCACCGCGCAGGCGATGGTCGGCTCCGCCTTCACCGCCCCGCACGTCACCGAGTTCGTCACGGTCGACGTGACGCGCACGATGAAGCTGGTCCAGGAGCTGAAGCAGGACCCGGACATGGCGGGGCTGCGGGTCAACCCGCTGCTGCTGGTCGCCAAGGCGCTGCTGGTGGCGATCCGGCGCAACCCGTCGATCAACGCGTCCTGGGACGAGGCCAACCAGGAGATCGTCGAGAAGCACTACGTCAACCTGGGCATCGCCGCGGCGACGCCGCGCGGTCTGATCGTGCCGAACATCAAGGACGCGCACGCGAAGACGCTGCCGGAGCTGGCGAAGGCGCTGGGCGAGCTGGTCGGCACGGCCCGCGAGGGCCGTACCGCCCCGGCCGACATGCAGGGCGGCACCGTCACCATCACCAACGTCGGCGTCTTCGGCGTCGACACCGGTACGCCGATCCTGAACCCGGGCGAGGCGGCGATCCTCGCCTTCGGCGCGGTCAAGCTCCAGCCGTGGGTCCACAAGGGCAAGGTCAGGCCGCGGCAGGTCACCACCCTGGCGCTCTCCTTCGACCACCGGCTGGTCGACGGCGAGCTGGGCTCCAAGGTGCTGGCCGACGTCGCGGCGGTGCTGGAGCACCCCAAGCGGCTGATCACCTGGGCCTGACGGACCGGACCTGGGCCTGACGGACCGGACCTGGGCCTGACGGCCCACCGCGGCCCGAGAACGACACGGGGCCCGCCACGCACACGCGTGGCGGGCCCCGTGCCCGTTCGCCGGGGGCCTCAGCCCAGGCGGGCGAAGCCGTGGTTCAGCAGCCGGGTCGCGTCGGTGGTGCGCTGCGCCGACGAGGTCGAGGCCAGCACCGTGCCGATCACCGTCTTGCCGTTCCGGGTGGCCGCGAACACCAGGCAGTAGCCGGCGACCTGGCCCGAGCCCGTCTTCACACCGATCGTCCCGCTGTAGCTGCCGAGCAGCGGGTTGGTGTTCTTCCAGGCGCCCATGGTGCGGGTGGTGCCGCTCCTGGTGGTGGTCTTCGCGGTGTACGACGTGGTCTTCACGACGGTCTTGAAGGTGCTGTTGCCCAGCGCGTTGCGGGCCAGCTTGGTGAGGTCGCGCGGCGTCGAGTAGTTGGAGCCGTTGCTGATGCCGTCGAACGAGTCGAAGTGCGTGTTGGTCATGCCGAGGCTCTTCGCGGTGGAGTTCATCTTGCCGATGAACGACTTCACGCGCGCCGACCGCGAGCTGCCGGTGCCGAACTTGTCGGCGAGGGCGTAGGCCGCGTCGCAGCCGGAGGGCAGCATCAGCCCGTAGAGGAGCTGGCGGACGGTGACCTTGTCGCCGACGACCAGGTTGGCCGAGGAGGCGCCCTTGCGGACCACGTAGTCGCGGTAGTCCTGCTGGATGGTCACCTTGGCGTCGAGGTTCAGGTTCGGCTGGCTGAGCACCACCTTGGCCGTCATGATCTTGGTGGTCGAGCCGGTGGGCCGCCGGGTGTCGCCGCCCTTGCTGAAGGTGGTCCTGCCCTGCAGGCCCTCCATCACGAAGCCGCCCTTGGCGACGATGCTGGGCGCGGTCACGCTCTTCAGCGGCGGCGCGACCGCGGTGCCGGTCGCCCCGGTCCGGGCGTGCGCGGGCGCAGCGGCGAGCGTCCCGCCGAGGAGCGTCGCGCCGGTGACGAGGGAGACCGCCGCGGTGCGCAGGCGACCTCTGCCGATGCCGGTCTTCACGTGGGGAACCCCCGGATGTGATGTGCCCCCGAACAGTCCCCGGGGCAGGGCGCCGCCGCGGGATACGGCGGTGCGTGATGTCCGACGACTGTGGGCGGCCTTTGGTTGTGCGGAAAGGCGGGGGACTTTCCCCGGTTCCGGCGGTCACGGGCGGTGGGACCGGATCGTCCACATGCCGGAAGCGGGCACGGCTTGCGCACGTGTTGTATCTATCCTGTCCGCATGACCTCCCCGCCGAAGCAGCCACCCGCCGCCGAGCGGGTCTACAGCCACGTCAAGCAGGCCGTCCTCGACCGGAGGTACGAGGGAGGCAGCCTGCTCACCGAGGGCGAGCTCGCGGAGGCCGTGGGCGTGTCCCGGACGCCGGTGCGGGAGGCCCTGCTGCGGCTGGAGGCCGAGGGGCTGCTGAGGCTCTACCCGAAGAAGGGCGCGCTGGTGCTGCCCGTCACCGCGCAGGAGATCGCGGACGTGGTGGAGACCCGGCTGCTGGTGGAGGAGCACGCGGCCCGCAAGGCGGTGCCCGCCTCGCCGCGGCTGATCGCCCGCCTGGAGGAACTGCTGGAGCGGCAGCGGGAGCAGGCGGCCGCCGGTGACTACGCCGCGGCCTCGGTGACCGACCGCTGCTTCCACGCCGAGATCGTCCGCAGCGGAGGGAACGCGATCCTCTCCCACCTCTACGACCAGCTCCGCGACCGGCAGCTGCGGATGGGCGCCGCGGTGATGCACTCGCACCCCGACCGGGTCGCCAAGACCCTGGTCGAGCACGGGGAGATCCTCGAGGCGCTGCGGGCCGGTGACGCCGACCGGGCGGTCGCCGCCGTGCACGGGCACGTGGGCTGGTTCTCCCACCTGGCGCGGGGAGAGGCCCGATGAGCGACGGATCCCCGGCGCGGGCCACCGGCGCCGAGCGTGTCGGGCCGCACGCCCCGCCGCCGGACCCGCCGGGCGGCGGGCGGGCCGTGGCCGTGTGGTCGGTGGGCATCTCGGTCTACTTCGTGGCCGTCCTCTTCCGGACCTCGCTCGGCGTGGCCGGCCTCGACGCGGTCGAGCGGTTCCACGTCAGCGCCTCCGCGCTGTCCACGTTCTCGATGCTGCAGCTGCTCGTCTACGCCGCGATGCAGATCCCGGTGGGCCTGCTGGTGGACCGGTACGGCACCAAGAAGGTGCTGGTGGCGGGCTGTGTGCTGTTCACCCTGGGGCAGCTCGGCTTCGCCCTGGCGCCCTCGTACGGCATGGCGCTGGTCTCCCGCGCGCTGCTGGGCTGCGGCGACGCGCTCACCTTCCTCAGCGTGCTCCGGCTGGGGGCGCGCTGGTTCCCCGCGCGGCGCGGGCCGCTGATCGGCCAGCTCGCCGGTCTGATCGGCCAGGGCGGCAACGTGGTCTCCACGCTGGTGCTCTCCCGGGCGCTGACCGAGTTCGGGTGGACGGCCTCGTTCGTCGGCAGCGCGTTGTGCGGCGTGGTGGTGCTGGTGCTGACCCTGCTCTTCCTGAAGGACCACCCGGACGGCTACGGCACCGAACGGGGCGGCCACCGGGGCGTGGCGTACGTGCGGCGGCAGATCGCGGAGTCCTGGCGGGAGCCGGGGACGCGGCTGGGGATGTGGACGCACTTCACGACGCAGTTCCCGGCGATGGTGTTCCTGCTGCTGTGGGGCATGCCGTTCCTGGTCGAGGACCAGGGCATGGACCGGGCCCGGGCCGGCACGCTGCTGACGGTGATCGTGCTGTGCAACATGGCCGTCGGCGTGCTCTACGGACAGCTCATCGCCCGCCGCCACGGGGCGCGGATGCCGCTGGCACTGGGCACGATCGGGTCCACGGCGGTGGTGTGGGCGGTGCTGCTGGCCTGGCCGGGGCGGGCGCCGGTCGCCGTGTTCGTGCTGCTGTGCCTGGTGCTGGGGGCGTGCGGCCCCGCGTCGATGATCGGGTTCGACTTCTCCCGGCCGGCGAATCCCGCGGAGCGGCAGGGGACGGCGTCGGGCATCACCAACATCGGGGGCTTCACCGCGTCGATGACCACGCTGCTGGCCGTCGGGGTGCTGCTGGACCTCACGGGGGACGACTACCGGGTGGCGTTCTGCGTGGTGTTCCTGATCCAGGCGGTGGGGGTCTCGCAGATGCTGCGGCTGGGCGGCGCGGCGGCCCGGCGCGAGCGGGAACGGCTCGGCGCGGGGCGCGTCGCGGCGATGCACAAGCCGTAGCCGCGCGGGGGCGACGGGGGCGGGGGCGACGGGGGCGCCGCCAGGTCGCGGTGCGGGGCCGGTGCCGCACCTGGGTGCGCGGGGGCCTTCCCGCGATCCGCCCGCGCGGGGCCGGGCCGGGCCCCACGGCGCCGCGCTGCCCGTCGCGCCGCCTCGTGGCCTCGCGCTGCCCGTCGCGCCGCCTCGTGGCCTCGCGCTGCCCGTCGCGCCGCCTCGTGGCCCCGCGCTGCCCGTCGCGCCGCCTCGTGGGGCCCGCCGTCGCGTGGGCACCGTCCGTGCCGGGACCCCGCCGGAGGCCGGACCTACAGCGTGACCGGGAATTCGCGGAGGATGGCGGACGCCAGGTCGAGGTCGCCCTCCTGCTTGACGTGGTCGGCGACCGCGGCCGGCTTCACGCGGCCGCAGGCGAGGAGCACGTAGGTCTCCCAGTCGAGGGTGAGGGTGGCCGCCGGGCCCAGCGCCGGGGCGGTCTCGACGGTGCCGCGGCCGCGGATGTCGACCCGCACCGTGCGCAGGAACTCCACGGGGCCGTGGACGTCGAAGACCACGGCCGAGCTCCGCGGGGCGCCCGCCCGCTCGGCGACGACCTCGGGCAGCGCGTCCAGCAGGTGGTCGCGGGCGACCAGGGCGCCCGGCGAGTCGAGGTTCCCCGGCACCCCGAGCGCGGCCCGCAGGTCCTGCTCGTGGACCCAGACGTCGAAGGCGTGGCGGCGCATCGACTCCTCCAGCGTGATCTCGCGGCCCATGGGGCCGCGCACCACCGTGTCCGGCTGCCGGGACTCGTTGCGCAGCTGCCGGTTGCGCCGGATGACCGTGTACTCCAGCTCGGAGGTCATCTCCGGCGCCGTGTGGTGGCGCCGGACGTCGACCTGCATCTCCACGTACCGCTGGTGGTCGGTGGTCACGTGGTACAGGTCGCGCGGCAGGGAGTGGATCGGACGGGGGTCGCCGAGCATCTCGCAGTCCAGCCCGATGACGTGGGAGACGATGTCGCGGACGGACCAGCCCGGGCACGGCGTCCGCCGGTTCCACTCGGGCTCCGGGAGGGACTGCACCAGCGCGGATATCGCCTCGATCGAGTGAGTCCAGGCGTCGGCGTAGGGCTGAAGGGCAGGATGCAGACTCACGGAACGGGACCCCTCGGGCGGTTGGTACTCGGGCAGTGCCAGCGTCTTGGAGAGCTAAGTTACGCTGCGGGGAGGTGCCCCGGCAGATGTTTCGTGTGACGATCGTAGAGCCGGGCGGACAACTCGACGGCCAGGACGGTGGTACGGTGCGCGCCTCTCTTCTCCAGATGCGTGTGGACGGGAGCGAGTCGGCCGAGGAGCGCCGGGTGCGCGCCTCCGCGCTGGTGCGGGAGCAGGCCGGGGCGGACCTGGTCGTGCTGCCGGAGCTGTGGACCACCGGGGCGTTCGCCTTCGAGGAGTTCGACGCCCACGCCGAGCCGCTGCGGGGTCCCACCCACGAGGTCATGGCGCGGGCCGCCCGCGAGGCCGGGGTCTGGCTGCACGCCGGGTCGGTCCCGGAGCGCGCCGAGGACGGGACGCTGTACAACACCGCCCTGGTCTTCGCGCCCACCGGCGAACTCGCCGCCTCCTACCGGAAGATCCACCGCTTCGGCTTCGACCGGGGCGAGGCCGTGCTGATGGGCGCGGGCGGTGACCTGGTCACCGTGGAGCTGCCGGAGACCACGCTGGGGCTGGCCACCTGTTACGACCTCCGTTTCCCGGAACTCTTCCGCGGGCTCGTCGACGCGGGCGCGCAGACGCTGGTCGTGCCGGCGGGGTGGCCGGAACGGCGCCGCGCGCACTGGACGTTGCTCGCCCGGGCGCGGGCGGTGGAGAACCAGTGCTTCGTCCTCGCCTGTGGAACGGCGGGGACGCACGCGGGGGTTCCGCAGGCGGGGCACTCGGTCGTGGTGGATCCGTGGGGCGAGGTCCTCGCCGAGGCGGGCGCCGACGAGGAGGTCCTGACCGTGGAGTTCGACCCGGCGGGGACCGTCGCCGACACCCGCGAGAAGTTCCCCGTGCTCAAGGACCGCCTGCTGGGCCTGCCGAAGCCGCCCCGACCGGTGGTCTGACGGCGCCCCTGCCCGCCGCGCCGCGAACGGCACGACGCCGTGCCCCGGAGTCCGGGACACGGCGTCGTCTCGTACCGCGTTGTCTCGTAGAGCTGTGACGCGGGCGTCAGTTGGTGAAGTACAGGTACTTCCAGGAGCCGTGCGTCGTGGAGTTGACGTTGTCGCCGGACGACTTGTTGATGTAGCTCGTGCGGACACGGAACTTGACGCCGGCCTGACCGGAGGCGCCCAGGTTCACCGTCACCTTGCCGGTGCTGGGGATCCGGAAGTACTCCGAGACGCCGCTGCGCCAGGCGCCGTTGTAGTACATCTGCACCTCGTACCGCACCGACCGGCCCGGGTAGTAGCTCATCGTGGTGCCGACGAGCACGTCCTTGGTCTTCCGGAACCAGTAGTAGTTCGTCGAGCCGACGTAACCGGTCTTGTAGTGGCCGGAGACCGAGTTGGAGAGGCTGACCTTGGCGTAGCCGACCGACGTGACCGTCTTGCCGGCGTACTTGGCGTCGCCCTTGAACACGGCGGTCACCGTGGTGTCGCGCTTCATGTCCACGACGGCCGAGATGTTGCCGCTGGAGTTGACCTTGCCGGTCTTGATCAGCTTGTTCGGCTTGTCGGAGCCGTACGGGTTGGCCCAGATCTCGACCGTGCGGTTGGAGTACGTCTTGCCCAGGTGGGCGGTGAACGTGACGTCCTTGCCGTACGAGTACACCTTGCCGTTGTTGTTCAGGGTCAGCGAGGTGGCCGTGCGCGGGATGGACACGGTGTCCGACTTGACCGCCGAGGTGTGCTTGGCGTCGCCCGCGTACGTCACCCGGTAGACGACGTTGCCGCCGGCCGGCGGGGTGTCGCTGAAGCTGAACGTGCCGTCCGCCTTGGCCGTCACGCTCGGCAGCGCCTTGCCGCTGGGGCTGGCCACGTCGATGCGGGCGACCGACAGCTTCACCCCGGCCGGCAGCGGGACCGTGGCCGTGATCTTGCCGGTGACGGTGAGCTTGGTGCCGATCTTGCCCTGGGAGGGCGCGCTGACCGTCAGCGTCGGGACGTTGAGCTTCGGGCCGCTGAAGGACTTCAGGACGTACGTCCCGTTCGACGCGACGAGCGCGAAGAGCCGGGAGGAGTCCGGCGCCCACTCGACGTCGGCGGTGTTGCCGCCGGCCGAGAGGGTGCGCAGTGGCTTGGTGCTCTTGGGGGCGAAGACGGAGATCGTCCCGCTGCCGTAGGGGTCGAAGGCGGCGACGGTGCCGTCCGCGTGGATCTCCGCGCGGGCGCCGTAGTACGCGTCCGACGGGTACTCGCCGGCGACGGAGAACGTGCCGCCCGCGTAGGTCAGGCGCCGGGTGCCGTCGACCAGCAGCTCGCCGCCGGGAGCCACGTCCACGTCGTTGAGGAATTCGCCCCACGGCTTGCCGCTGCCACTGGCCAGCACCACCGGCGTACCGGAGGTGACGTCCAGGACGAGGGTGTGGCTGCCGCTGGTGGTGGTCGAGCCCATGGCCAGGAGGCCGGGGGAGGACGGGTCGGTGTCCAGCAGGGCCGCGCCGTGCAGCTGACCGGAGGGGATGAGTCCCATCCTGACCGGGCCGTCGGCCTCCGCCGCCGCGGAGAGGTCCGCCGCGGAGAGGTCCGCCGGGGCGGGCTCGGTGGGCTCGGTGGGCTCCGCGGGCGGCTCGGTGGGCTCGACCGGGGGCTCGGTCGGCTCGACGGGAGGCTCGGTCGGGTCGACCGGGGGCTCCGTGGGCTCGACGGGAGGCTCGGTCGGCTCCACGGGAGGCTCCGTGGGCTCGACCGGGGGCTCGGTGGGCTCCACGGGAGGCTCCGTGGGCTCGACCGGGGGCTCGGTGGGCTCCACGGGAGGCTCCGTGGGCTCGACCGGAGGCTCGGTCGGGTCGACGGGAGGCTCGGTGGGCTCGACCGGCGGGGTCCAGTTCGGGTCGACCGACCCGAGGTTGCCGTCCCACTGGTCGCCGTAGCTGAACCAGACCTTGCCCGCGGTGAAGGCGATGTGCCGCGGGCCCTCGGTGGTGTCGACCGCCCAGCGGTTCTTGACGGTGAGCGTGCCGGCGTCGAAGGCCACGATCTCGTGGCTGCCGCCGGCCGCCGCGTACAGCGTCGAACCGTCGTCGGACAGGACGAGGCCGGTGACGTCGGGGACGCCCGAGACCTTCTTGATCGTGGCGCCGGACCAGTCGGCGACGGTGATGGTGCCGCTGCTGCGGTCGGCGAGGAAGACGCGCTGGAGGCCCGCGTGGGCCACCATGCCGCCGGGAGAGGTGACGGATGCGGCGGCCGAGGCGGTGCCGGCCGCGGTGACGGTCAGTGCCGCCGAGCTGAAGAGGACGGCCAGAGCCGTCGCGGTGGAGATGCTGCGCCTACGCACAGGTGGTGTACCCCCCAAGGGCCCCGGTGATCGCCGGGCACGAGGAGCGCGCGGGAACACACGCGTGACAGCGCCATCGACTGGCGCGTGGTGCACGCGGGGCGCGACTGCCGGGGGCAGCATATGTCGTGGCTGCGACAACCACCCACAGGGTTTCCCCTCAGAATCTCCTAACCGTCCGCACGCTCCTTCTCCGCCAGCTGGATCACGCAGATGGCGACCGCGGACAGCAGCGCCGGATCGGCGTCCTCGCGGACGACGTCGATGCCGTAGGTGTCCCGCAGGGTGAGCCAGCGGCGGGAGATCACCGCGAGCATCTCGCCGCGGTGCTCCACGACGAACTCGCGGTCCGCGATCCTGCCGCTGACGTCCATCTCGGTGCCGTCGGTCAGGGTGACCTTGTAGTGGTTCCGCAGCAGCGACAGCGACTTCTTGCGGACGGTGGCCAGGGTCTCGCCCTCGCGCTCGATCACCATCGTCCCGCGCAGGGCGACCATCTTGCGGTGGATCCGGTACAGCACCTGACCGGTGCGGCCGTGCTTCAGCTCGAAGGTCGCCCGCAGTCGCATCGCCTTGCCGTCGACCAGGTAGACCTTGTTGCCGTGCTCGTCCTCGATCCAGTAGTCGTCGCCCACGGCGACCATGCGTTCACGCACCACGAGTCTCATGTCACAGGGGGTTCCCCGTGCGCGGGCCGAGGACGCGGCGGGTCGTCCGAACGGCCTCACGGTCCCAGCCGTCCGCCGCGCGATCCCGCGACGCGGAGGGCGTCCGGGAGGCAGGGGCGGAGCGGCGGCGTGACGGGGGCGGGGCGGGACCTCGCGCGGGGCCGTCGGCGCCGCGTGGCACCCTGGAGGGATGAACGACTCCGCGCCCCGTCGCGCCCGCGTTCGCGCCCCCGAGCTGATCGGCAAGGGCGGCTGGCTGAACACGGGCGGCACGCAGTACTCCCTCTCCGACCTGCGAGGACGCATCGTCGTCCTCGACTTCTGGACGTTCTGCTGCATCAACTGCCTGCACGTCCTGGACGAGCTGCGGGAGCTGGAGGAGAAACACCGCGACACCGTGGTGATCATCGGCGTGCACTCGCCGAAGTTCGTCCACGAGGCGGAGCACCAGGCGGTCGTCGACGCCGTCGAGCGCTACCACGTCGAGCACCCGGTGCTGGACGACCCGGAGCTGGCCACCTGGAAGCAGTACGCGGTCCGCGCCTGGCCGACGCTGGTCGTCGTCGACCCCGAGGGCTACATCGTCGCCCAGCACGCCGGCGAGGGCCACGCCCACGCCATCGAGAAGCTGGTGGAGGAGCTGGAGGCCGAGCACGAGGCCAAGGGCACCCTGCGCCGCGGCGACGGCCCCTACGTGCCGCCGGAGCCCGAGCCGACCACCCTCCGCTTCCCCGGCAAGGCCCTGCTGCTGCCCACCGGCAACCTGCTGGTCAGCGACACCACCCGGCACCGGCTCGTGGAGCTCGAGGCGGACGGCGAGACGGTCGTGCGGGTGATCGGCGCCGGTGACCGCGGCCTGGCCGACGGCGACGCCGCCACCGCCCGGTTCAACGAGCCGCAGGGCCTGGCCCTGCTGGACGACACCACCGTGGTCGTCGCGGACACCGTCAACCACGCGCTGCGGCGCCTGGACCTCACCACCGGCGAGGTCACCACGGTCGCCGGCACGGGCCGGCAGTGGATGCAGGGCGAGCCGACCTCCGGGTCCGCCCGCGAGGTCAGCCTCTCCTCGCCGTGGGACGTCGCCCACTGGCGCGGCCGGGTGTGGATCGCCATGGCCGGTGTCCACCAGCTGTGGGCCTGGGACCCGGCGACGGGCACGGTCGAGGTGACCGCGGGCACCACCAACGAGGGCCTGGTCGACGGACCCGGTCGTGAGGCGTGGTTCGCGCAGCCCTCCGGACTGGCGGTCTCCGTGGACGGCGAGCGGCTGTGGCTGGCGGACTCCGAGACCAGCGCGCTGCGGTGGGTGGACGCCGAGGGCGCCGTGCACACGGCGGTCGGCACCGGCCTGTTCGACTTCGGCCACCGTGACGGGGAGGCGGGGCAGGCGCTCCTCCAGCATCCGCTGGGCGTGACCCCGCTGCCCGACGGCTCGGTGGCGGTCAGCGACACCTACAACCACGCGCTGCGCCGCTTCGACCCCGCCTCCGGCGAGGTCACCACGCTCGCCACCGATCTGCGCGAGCCCAGCGACGCCGTCCTGGTGGGCGAGGACATCGTGGTCGTGGAGTCGGCCCGGCACCGGCTGACCCGGCTGCGGCTGCCCGAGGAGGCGGTGCGGGTGGAGTCGGTCGCGCACCGCACGCAGCGCGCGGCGACCGAGGTGGCCCCGGGCAAGCTGGAACTGGACGTGATCTTCCAGGCGCCCGCCGGCCAGAAGCTGGACACCCGCTACGGGCCGTCCACCCGGCTGCTGGTCTCCTCGACCCCGCCGGAGCTGCTGCTCGCGGGCGAGGGCGCGGACACCGACCTGGGCCGGGTCCTGGAGCTGAACCCCGCCGTCACGGAGGGCGTGCTCCACGTCTCCGCGATGGCCGCCTCCTGCGACGACGACCCGGAGAACGAGTACCCCGCCTGCCACGTGCACCAGCAGGACTGGGGTGTCCCGGTGCGCCTCACGGCCGACGGGGCGACCCGCCTGCCGCTGGTGCTGGCCGGGCTGGACGCGTAAGGACGCGTCAGGACGCACGTCGGACGCGAGGACGCGTCGGGCGCGAGGTCACGGACGCGTGAGGCGAGCGGGAGCCCCGTCAGTAGTGACGGCGGGGCTCCTCCTCGACCACCGGGGCGGTGGGGGGCATGACCACGCGCCGGCGCCGCGCGATGCTGGTGAACGTCGCCACGCCGATCAGGCCGACCAGCATGAGGATGATGCCGACGAGGTCGACGTTGACCCCGCTCATCTCCCAGTCGGTGGCGAAGGTGAGAATCGCTCCCACCGCGATCAGGACGATGCAGCCGCCGAGTCCCATGAGGTGTGTCTCCTTCGTGAGGATCCGTGTCAACTCCGGATACCCGGGCGGCTGTCGCCCATGTGTCACAAGGCTTCCGCCGGGCAGGCCCTACCCCCGCAGGAACGCCGCCAGCGCGTTGGCGAGCAGGAACGGGTCGTCGGCGGCGCACAGTTCGCGCGCGCTGTGCATCGACAGAATGGCCACGCCGATGTCGACGGTGCGGATGCCGTGCCGGGCCGCGGTGATCGGGCCGATGGTGGTGCCGCACGGCATCGAGTTGTTGGACACGAAGGACTGGTAGGGCACTTCGCCCCTCTCGCAGGCGTCCACGAACACCGCGCGGCCCGAACCGTCGGTCGCGTAGCGGTTGTTGACGTTCACCTTGAGGATCGGACCGCCGCCCGCGCGCGGGTGGTGCGTCGGGTCGTGCCGCTCCGCGTAGTTGGGGTGCACCGCGTGACCGGTGTCGGAGGAGAGGCAGACGGTGCCGGCGAGGGCGCGCGCCCGGTCCTCCACGGTGCCGCCGCGGGCCAGCACGGTGCGCTCCAGCACCGTGCCCAGCAGCGGGCCGTCGGCGCCGGTGTCGGACTGGGAGCCGGTCTCCTCGTGGTCGAAGGCGGCCAGCACCGGGATGTACGGCAGGTCGTCGAGACCGGCCACGGCGGCCAGCGCGGCCGTCCCCGCGTGCACCGAGAGCAGGTTGTCCATGCGCGGGCCGGCGACGAGTTCGCGGTCGCGGCCCAGGTAGGCGGGCGCCTCCACCGAGTGCGTCATCAGGTCCCACCCGACGGTGGAACCGCTCTCCAGGCCGGCCTCCTGCTCCAGGAAGGAGATCAGGTCGCCCTCGGCGACGTCGTCGCCCAGGCCCCAGACGGGCTGCATGTGGCGCTGCTGGTCCAGCTTGAGGCCCTCGGTGTGCACCGAGCGGTCCATGTGGACGGCGAGCTGCGGCACGCGCAGCAGCGGGCGGTCCACGTTCACCAGGCGGGTGGAGCCGTCGCGCAGGGTCAGCCGGCCGGCCAGGCCCAGGTCGCGGTCGAGCCAGGAGTTGAGCAGCGGCCCGCCGTAGATCTCCACGGCCACCTGGCGCCAGCCGTGCGCCCCGGAGTCCGGGAGCGGCTTGACCCGCAGGTTGGGGGAGTCGGTGTGGGCGCCGACGATGCGGAAGGGGGTGTGCGGGGCCGCGCCCTCCGGCACGTACCAGGCGATCAGCGCGCCGCCGCGGATCACGTAGCGGCCACCGGCCGACCCGTCCCAGGCGTCCGTCTCCGACAACTCCCGGAAGCCTGCCTCCCGCAGCTTCCCGGCGGCGTTGGCCACCGCGTGGTACGGCGACGGGGAGGCCGCCAGGTAGGACATCAGGTCGTCGGTGTGCCCGCGGTCGAAGCGGATGGTTGCGCTCATGGGAGTCAGCCTAGAACCAGGGGAACGACGCGGGGCGGGGCGGTGCCGTGGCACCGCCCCGCCCCTGACGCGTGGACCGCCCGGGAGACCCGGTACGGAGGTCAGAAGGCCTCTTCGGGCAGCTCCATGACGTCCAGGTCGACGCTCTGGGCGACCTTGCGGGCGTAGGTCACGCCCGGCAGCACGGTCCTGGCGAAGAACTTCGCCGCCGCGATCTTGCCGGTGTAGAACGCGACGTCCTTGCCGGTGGCGGTCTGCAGCTTCTCGACGGCCACGGCCGCGCCCTTGAGCAGCAGGTAACCGACGATCACGTCACCGGCGGCCATCAGCAGGCCGGTGGTGTTCAGGCCGACCTTGTAGATGTTCTTGACGTCCTCCTGCGAGGCCATCAGGTCGTTGAGCATCTGGCCGACGATCGCCTCGAGTTCACCGGCCGCGCGGCCGAGCTGCTCGCGGGCGGCGGCCAGGTCGTCGCCGCCGATGTTCTGGCCGACGAAGGACTTGATGTCCTCGGCGATGGCGGTCAGCGGGGCGCCGCCGGTGCGGACGATCTTCCGGAAGAAGAAGTCCTGGCCCTGGATCGCCGTGGTGCCCTCGTAGAGGGTGTCGATCTTGGAGTCCCGGATGTACTGCTCGATCGGGTACTCCTGCAGGAAGCCGGAGCCGCCGAAGGTCTGCAGCGACTGGGCGAGCTGCTCGTAGCCCTTCTCGGAGCCGTAGCCCTTGACGATCGGGAGCAGCAGGTCGTTGAGGGCGTGCTCGGCGGAGGCGTCCTCGCCGTTCGCCTCCTTGACCTGGATGGCGTCCTGCACGGAGGCGGTGTACATCACCAGGGCGCGCATGCCCTCGGCGTACGCCTTCTGCGTGAGCAGGGAGCGGCGGACGTCGGGGTGGTGGGTGATGGTGACCTTCGGGGAGCCCTTGCCGCCGGCCAGGTCGTTGCCCTGGACGCGCTCCTTGGCGTACTCCAGCGCGTTCAGGTAGCCGGTGGAGAGGGTGGAGATCGCCTTCGTGCCGACCATCATGCGGGCGAACTCGATGATGAGGAACATCTGGCGGATGCCGTCGTGCTTGTCGCCGACCAGCCAGCCCTTGGCGGGGTGCTGGTCGCCGAAGGTCATCTCGCAGGTGTTGGAGGCCTTGAGGCCCATCTTGTGCTCGACGTTGGTGGCGTAGACGCCGTTGCGCTCGCCCAGCTCGCCGGTCTCGAAGTCGAACTGGTACTTCGGCACCATGAAGAGGGACAGGCCCTTGGTGCCGGGGCCGGCGCCCTCGGGGCGGGCGAGCACGTAGTGGAGGATGTTCTCCGACATGTCGTGCTCACCGGACGTGATGAAGCGCTTCACGCCCTCGATGTGCCAGGAGCCGTCCTCCTGCTGGACCGCCTTGGTGCGGCCGGCGCCGACGTCGGAGCCCGCGTCGGGCTCGGTGAGCACCATGGTGGAGCCCCACTGCCGCTCGACGGCGATCTGCGCGATCTTCTTCTGGACCTCGTTGCCCTCGTCGAAGAGGACGCCGGCGAAGGCCGGGCCGGAGGAGTACATCCAAATGGCCGGGTTCGAGCCGAGCAGCAGCTCCGCGTAGGACCAGATGAGCGAGCGCGGCGCCGGGGTGCCGCCGATCTCCTCGGGCAGGCCGAGACGCCAGTACTCGGAGTCCATGAAGGCCTGGTAGCTCTTCTTGAAGGACGCCGGGACCGGCGCGGTGTTGGTGGCGGGGTCGAACACCGGCGGGTTGCGGTCCGCGTCGGCGAAGGACTCGGCCAGCTCGTTCTCCGCGAGGCGGGCGACCTCCTCGAGGATGCTGCGCGCGGTGTCGACGTCCATCTCCGCGAACGGGCCGGTGCCGTACAGCTTGTCGCGCCCGAGCACCTCGAAGAGGTTGAACTCGATGTCGCGGAGGTTCGACTTGTAGTGCCCCATCGACGGCTCCGTAAGGGATCGGTAGCGGATTCCGGCGGTCTACCGGCAAGTAACAAAGATGATGCTACCCGTCGGTAATAAGCCGCAACCCCGCTTGGGTCATCTGTGACTCAGTAGTCTTTGTCGTATGTACGGCTACGACCCGAACGCCGGCGCCCAGCAGCAGTACGCCCCGCCGCCGCAGCAGCACCAGCAGCAGCCGATGGGCGGCATGAGCGGCGGTTACGGTCAGCCGCAGCAGCCGCTCTATCCCGAGCCCTCCGCGCCCGCCCCGCCCTCGCTGGCGGACGCGGTGCGCGCCTTCACCACCGGGGCGATGTCGGCCGAGGACTTCCACCAGGTCTTCGCCACCTCCAAGGTCTACTGCCCGCGCGGTGACAACCCGGGCTTCCTGGCGCTGCACAACACCCAGCAGCCGGTCATCCCGATGTTCACCTCGCTCAAGGAGCTGCGCCGGTACGCGGGCAAGGAGTCCAAGTACTTCGTGATCACCGGGTCCGAGGTGCTGGATCTGCTGCCCTCGGGCTACGGCTTCGTGCTCGACATGGAGGGCGAGCACCGGATGGTGTTCGACGCCCACACCGTGGAACAGATGGTCGATTTCGCGATGCGGCGAATGTACAGCTGACGGCTCGGACGCACGCGGATCCGTGGTGGATCCGCGAGGGAGCCGGGACGGACCGCGAGGGCCCGGAGGCAGCCGCCTCCGGGCCCTTTCGCGTGCCGTCACGCGCCCCGGGGGGAGGGCCGGAGAAGAAGGTTGAAGAATCAACTAGCGGAAAGTTCAACGATCAACTAATCTGAGGTCGTCGAGGAACGCGCCGCACAGGAGGTAGCACGCCATGCCCGCCGTGACCGTAGAGAACACCCTGGCCCTGCCGCGCGTCACCGCGCCCGCCGAGGCCGCCGCCCGCCCCGTGCTGACCGTCACCACCGCGCCCACCGGCTTCGAGGGCGAGGGCTTCCCGGTGCGCCGCGCCTTCGCCGGGATCGCGTACCGGCACCTGGACCCGTTCATCCTGATGGACCAGATGGGTGAGGTGGAGTACGCGCCGGGCGAGCCGAAGGGCACACCCTGGCACCCGCACCGCGGCTTCGAGACCGTCACCTACATCATCGACGGCGCCTTCGACCACCAGGACACCCACGGCGGCGGCGGCTCCATCACCAACGGCGACACCCAGTGGATGACGGCGGGCAGCGGCCTGCTGCACATCGAGGCGCCGCCGGAGCAGCTGGTGGTCTCCGGCGGGCTCTTCCACGGGCTCCAGCTCTGGGTGAACCTGCCGGCCAAGGACAAGATGATGACCCCCCGCTACCAGGACATCCGCGGCGGCACGGTCAAGCTGCTGACCACCCCCGACGGCGGCGCGCTGCTGCGCGTCATCGCCGGCGAGCTGGACGGCCACCGCGGCCCGGGCATCACCCACACGCCCATCACGATGATCCACGCGACCGTCGCCCCGGGCGCCGAGGTCACGCTGCCGTGGCGCGAGGACTTCAACGCCCTCGCCTACGTGCTGGCCGGGCGCGGCTCGGTGGGCGCGGAGCGGCGGCCGCTGCACATGGGCCAGGCGGCCGTCTACGGCAACGGGTCCTCGCTGACCTTCCGGGCGGACGAGCGGCAGGACGCGAACACCCCCGACCTGGAGATCGTCCTGCTGGGCGGGCAGCCCATCCGGGAGCCGATGCAGCAGTACGGGCCGTTCGTGATGAACACCCGCCAGGAGCTGGCGCAGGCCTTCGAGGACTTCCAGAAGGGCCGCTTCGGCCAGATCCCGGCGGCGCACGGGATGACCGCGGAGGGCCCGCAGGGCTGATCCCGCCGCACTCCGCCGCGGACGCCGGAAGGGTCCCTCAGGCCTCGGGCCCGGGGGACCCCGGCGTCGGCGGGGCGGGAGTCCCGGGGATGCCGGGGGTCCCGGGCGGGTCGAGGGCCTCGGGGATGCCGGGGGCCTCGGGAACGTCCTTGGCCTCGGTGGTCGCGCCGGGGGGCTCGTGGAGTTCGAACCAGATGGTCTTGCCGGAGCCGCGCGGGTCGACGCCCCAGGTGTTGGCGAGGATCTCGATCAGGAACAGGCCGCGCCCCGAGGAGGCCAGCTCCCCGGGGTCGCGACGGTGCGGCAGCGCGTCGCTGGCGTCGGTGACCTCCACCCGCAGCCGTCGCGCCCCCGGCGCCGTCCCGCTGACCCGGGCCAGCAGGGTGGCATTGTGGTCGGTGTGCATCAGGACGTTGGCCAGCATCTCGGAGGTCAGCAGCACCGCGGAGTCCACCTGGTCCGGGTCCCGCCAGTCGTGCAGCAGCTGCCGCAGCTCCTCGCGGGCGTCCGCGATGCGGTCGGGCTCGTCCTGGGCGACCGTCGCGGCCATCCGGCGGGACGGCTCCCGGGTCGCCTGGCCGAGGGACAGCCGGTGCAGCAGCACGAACGCGATGTCGTCCTCGCGGCGGTCGGGCAGCGGGCCGGGGTGGTGGTACGAGTCGGGGCCCAGCACCGCGGAGATGAGGGTGTCGGCCAGGTCCTCCATGTCCTCGTCGTCGGCGGACTCCAGGATGTCGCGCACCCGCACCCAGCCGGTCAGCAGGTCGTGCCCGCCGGTCTCGGCCAGGCCGTCGGTGCACAGCAGCAGGGTCTGGTCGGGCTCCAGCGTGAACTCGGTGATGGGGTAGTCCGGGTCGGGCCAGACGCCCAGCGGCACCCCGCCGGCGGTCGGCCGGAGCAGGACCGTGCCGTCGGCGAGCCGGATCGCCGGGTCGAGGTGGCCCGCCCGGGCCATGGTGAGCAGGCCCGTGCCGGGATCGACCTCGACGTACAGGCAGGTGGCGAAGCGGTCGTCCTCCAGCTCGTCGGCGTCGTTGATGCCGTGCAGGAACCGGGAGGCCCGGGAGAGCACCGCGTCCGGGGGGTGCCCCTCGGAGGCGTAGGCGCGCAGCGCGATGCGGAGCTGGCCCATCAGGCCCGCCGCCCGCACGTCGTGTCCCTGGACGTCGCCGATGACCAGGGCGAAGCGGCCGCCGGGGCCGGTGGCGGCGGTCGAGCCGGGCAGCGGGATCATGTCGAACCAGTCGCCGCCGACCTGCAGGCCGCCGCCGGTCGGCACGTAGCGGCCGCTGATCTCCAGGCCCGGGATCTTCGGGCCCAGCCGCGGCATCATCGACGCCTGGAGCCCCTGGGTGAGCTCGCGCTCGGTCTCCGCGGTGCCCGCGCGGGCCAGCGCCTGGGCGAGCATCCGGGCGACGGTGGTGAGGATGGAGCGCTCGTCGGGGGTGAACTTCACCGGGTGCGCGAAGCCGGCCATCCAGGCGCCCATGGTCCGGCCGCCCACCACGAGCGGCAGGAACGCCCAGGACCGCCGGTGGAACTGCGCCGCGAGCGGCCAGCCGCCGGGGTACCGGGTCTGATACTCCTCGGGCGAGCGGAGGTACACCGCCCGGCCGGTGCGGATCACCTCGGCGGCGGGGTAGTCCGTGTCCACCGACATCTCGGTGAAGGGGGCCTCGTCGCCGTCGGACTGGCCGTGGTGGCCGATCACCGTCAGCCGGTCCCCCTCGACGCCGAAGACCGCCAGGCCGTCCGGGGAGAACCCCGGCATCGACAGCCCCGCGGCGACCCGCAGCACCTCCTGCGTCGACGGCGCCTCGGCCAGTGCCCGGCCCGCGTCCAGCAGGAACGCCTCCCGGTTGCGCCGCCAGTCACCGATCACCGGCCCCTGGGAGGCGCCCTGGCCCGCGTCGCCGATCTCCTGGATCAGCCCGACGACCTCGTAGGAGTCGCGGAGCGCGTCGTACGTCGGACGGCAGCGGGAGCGCAGGGTCCGCAGCACCCGGTCCTGCCTGCCCATCACCCGGATCCGCGACTCCGCGAGCGTGTCCTCGGCCAGCGCCAGCTGGACGACGCCCAGCATCTCGTTCCAGTCCTCGGGGTGCAGCCGGGCCCTGACCTGGGCCTCCCGCAGCACCACCGGCTCGGCGGGCAGACCCAGCAGCCGGGCCGCCTCGGCGTCGGCCACGATCCTGTCCGCGGCCGTGTCCCACTGCCAGAGGCCGATCGAGAGACTCGACAGGACCTCCGTGACCTTCTCGGCCGGCAGGGGATCGTGGTGGCGCATTGCTCCACTGTAGGAAGACGGGGAGCAAGCCTGCCATCCGAGGCGAAGGCGGTTGTTCCGGACGGCCGTCCGCCAACAGGGCGCGAACGGGCGCCCCAGGGAACGCGAGGACCTCGGAAAGCGGCGGCATCGTCGGCCCGGGCGGTCCGTGGTGCCCCTGGCCCGAGGGAATGGCCGTCGTCGGCGGGGACGTCCGGGGCGCGTGAAACCAAGGGGAAGGGGCGACAGGGTGACCGGTACCCTGGGATGGCCCGGCCGAGCCATGCCGGGAGACCCCGCTTCCACGAAGACTGGATGAACGACGATGCATCGGTACAGGTCCCACACCTGCGGCGAGCTCCGCGCCTCTGACGTCGGCACCGACGTCCGGCTGAGCGGCTGGCTGCACAATCGGCGCGACCTGGGCGGCATCCTCTTCATCGATCTGCGCGACCACTACGGCATCACCCAGCTGGTGGCCCGTCCCGGCACCGCCGCGTACGAGGCGCTGGACAAGATGTCCAAGGAGTCGACCGTCCGGGTGGACGGCAAGGTCGTCTCCCGCGGCGAGGAGAACGTGAACGCCGACCTGCCGACCGGCGAGGTCGAGGTCGAGGTCTCCGAGGTGGAGCTGCTGGGCGCCGCCGCCCCGCTGCCGTTCACCATCAACGCCGAGGACGGGGTGAACGAGGAGCGCCGTCTGGAGTACCGCTTCCTCGACCTGCGCCGCGAGCGCATGCACCGCAACATCATGCTGCGCACCGCCGTCATCTCCGCCATCCGGCACAAGATGACCGCGCTCGGCTTCAACGAGATGGCGACGCCGATCCTCACCGCGACCAGCCCCGAGGGCGCCCGCGACTTCGTCGTGCCGTCGCGCCTCAACCCGGGCCGGTTCTACGCGCTGCCGCAGGCCCCGCAGCAGTTCAAGCAGCTGCTGATGATCTCCGGCTTCGACCGCTACTTCCAGATCGCGCCCTGCTTCCGCGACGAGGACGCCCGCGCCGACCGTTCGCCGGGCGAGTTCTACCAGCTCGACGTCGAGATGAGCTTCGTCGAGCAGGAGGACGTCTTCCAGCCGATCGAGAAGCTGATGACCGAGCTCTTCACCGAGTTCGGCAACGGCCGCGAGGTCACCTCGCCGTTCCCGCGGATCCCGTTCCGCGAGTCGATGCTGAAGTACGGCTCCGACAAGCCGGACCTGCGCGCCAAGCTGGAGCTCGTCGACATCACCGACGTGTTCGAGGGCTCCGACTTCAAGGCGTTCGCCGGCAAGCACGTCCGCGCCCTGCCGGTGCCGGACGTCGCCGCCCAGCCGCGCAAGTTCTTCGACCAGCTCGGCCAGTTCGCGGTCGACCTGGGTGCGCAGGGCCTGGCCTGGGTCCGCGTCGCCGAGGACGGCTCGCTGACCGGCCCGATCGCCAAGTTCCTCACCGAGGAGAACGTCGCCGAGCTGACCAAGCGCCTCGGCCTGGCCGCCGGTCACGCGGTCTTCTTCGGCGCCGGCGAGTTCGACGAGGTCTCCAAGATCATGGGCGCGGTCCGCGTCGAGGCCGCCAAGCGGGCCGGTCACTTCGAGGAGGGCGTCTTCCGGTTCTGCTGGATCGTCGACTTCCCGATGTACGAGAAGGACGAGGAGACCGGCCGGATCGACTTCTCGCACAACCCGTTCTCGATGCCGCAGGGCGGCATGGACGCGCTGGAGAACCAGGACCCGCTGGACATCCTGGCCTGGCAGTACGACATCGTCTGCAACGGCGTGGAGCTCTCCTCCGGCGCGATCCGGAACCACGAGCCGGAGATCATGCTGAAGGCGTTCGAGATCGCCGGCTACGACGCCGAGACGGTCGAGCGCGAGTTCGCCGGCATGCTGCGCGCGCTGCGCTTCGGCGCCCCGCCGCACGGTGGCATCGCCCCGGGCGTGGACCGCATCGTGATGCTGCTGGCCGACGAGCCGAACATCCGCGAGACCATCGCCTTCCCGCTCAACGGCAACGCCCAGGACCTGATGATGGGCGCCCCGACCGAGCTGGACGAGGCCCGTCTGCGCGAGCTGCACCTCTCGGTGCGCAAGCCGCAGCCGAAGTAGGTCTTTGTTGTGCCGAACGGGCTCCTCCCCGGCCGTCGTGGCCGGGGAGGAGCCCGTTCGGCGTTCCAGGGGGGTGTTGGGGCCGTGGCGTTGACGTTGGCGGACGTGCTGGCGCGGGTGGCGGCGACCGGTCGGCACGGGCCGGTGCGGGACGGGGCCTGGCTGGACGACGTCCGGGCGGTCTTCGGCGACCCGGTGGACGCCGGGCCGATCACCGGCCGGCGGCGGTGGCCGCACCGGTGCTTCTACGGGGACCTGGAGTTCGCGGTGTGCCGCTGCGGGTGGGTGCACGTGGTGACGTTCCAGCCGGCCCGGGATCCGGTGGAGCTGCCCGACGCGGTGACGGGTGAGCCGGTCACCTACCGCGGCGGCGGCATCGGGAGGGCCGAGATGGAGGCCGCGCTGGAGCGGGCCGGATGCGGGTGGGAGCCGGACGACCGGCCCGCACTGCGTGCCTACCAGCGGGACTTCGTCGTCCCGGGGACGGGCGTGCGGTTCGTCTTCGCCGTCCTCGGACAGGGCGGGGCCGACGGACAGGGCGGCGCCGACGGTGCCGGGCCCGCGCTGGAGCTGGCCAAGGTGAGCCTGCGCGGGGAGCCCGGGCACGACTGCGGCACCCGGGCGTGAGCGCGTGGGGGGTAGCTGCGGCGGCACCCTGCCCGCTCAGGCGCGACGCATGACGCCGTTCTCCGGCATCAGCAGCCAGCGGAAGTGGTCGATCAGGCCTTCGACGAGCTGTGGGTCACGGATCAGCACGCCGAGCTCGATGTTGTCGGACAACGCCCGGGCGTACGAAGAGAGCAGGACGTCACACTGATCTCTGGAGCCAGCGCTACACGCGCCTCAGAAGGATCTTCTTCTCTTCTTCGGTCATAAATGTCAGGTTGTAAAGATGTTCGACTGCGGCGTGGAATCCCACCTGGAGCCGGCTGGCCACGAACGAGACTCCCTCGGGGGTATTCACCGGATCGGGACTCTCGGAGATCACTTTTCTCAAGAGATGAGGCGGCATCAAAAACATCGCAGCGAAAGCATTTGCGCGGCGCTCGACGCTCACGGGCGCCCACGGCCCGCTGGCGAGTGCCAGACGCTTGCCATGAGTCCGGTCGTACAAGAGGTGGCACAGTTCGTGGGCGACGGAAAACCTGTTCACGTGCGGAGAATTCCCGCGAGCGTACGAGGAGTTGAGGGCGATCGTCGGCAGATGTTGTGGCCCGACCAGGCTGCACGCTCGGATGTTCACGTCCTCAAGCCGGATCGAGGTTTGCTGGACACCCAGCGAGTCCAAGAACGCGTCGACATCCACAAAGCCCTCTGACTGAATCTCGTCGTGCAAGGATTCAGCCAGCTCGTAGCCCTGCTCCCATGCCGGCGAGCGCAGCGAAACCAGGCTTTCCTCGGCGTACTCTTCCAGGCGGGCATGCGCGCTGCCCGAAGCGTCATACTGGTCCACAAGGAGGCTGGCAAGCCTCTCGACGTCCGGCTCGGAGATCGTCGGGGAGACGCTCCCGAAGAGAAGCGCTGCCTGGCAAGAACCAGTCACCACCAACGGGGTCCTGTCTTCGACCGAAAGCGCGGCATGGGCGGCTGCAGAAGTACCGACACTTTTTCGGAACTGCTCCCATGAGTCTTTGACTCTGCTGCCGACTTCCTCGATCACCCCGGACCTGAAGCGATAGGAACGCAAGCCGGCCAGCCAGCTCAAACGCATTTCATCCTGTGTGGATGACCTCAAGGATTCCAGCGCGGACTTGACTTTTAGAATTCGGGCGCTTTCAGGATGCTGTGAGTGCAGGTGACTAATCGCCTCGGTCGCCACTTCGAACAACGGGTTGGCGACTTGATGCGGAGGTAGAAGAGCCGCGCCCCCGTTGAAGCTGTATCCGAAGTCGGACTGGGTTCCTGCCAGGGGCTCGTCGTCCCAGCTGACCTCGATTTGATCACGAACCCTGCGGATGACCACATTGGGGAAGAGTCCGCCTGCCCTTGCGGAACGCATGGCGTGACGCGAGCGCCAGTCGTACCATTCCTCTTCCCAGGAAAGGATTTGGCCTTCGGTTGCCAGTGGTGGCGCATTTCGCGTTCGGTCCAGCGACGTAACCGCCGTTGCCTCCGCATTCCGGTTCGGCAACTTCTCCTCGTGAAAAAGCGGATTCCAGTTGTCCGTAAGCCACTCAAGGAAGGGAAGCAGGTACCAGTGGGAACTCTGCAGTACCTCTCCCTGGTCGACATGGGCGCACAGGTTCTGGCCGGCGACCCAGATCTGCAGGGCTCCCCACGAGGAACTCTCCTCCGGCTCGGCAGCGGCTCCACCATCGGGGTCAGGCATGAAGGACATACGGACGGCAAAGGCGTCCGTAGCACCGCTGAACCTCTCCCAGGTTACGGGCATGTCAACTTCGCCTCCTCCGCGCCTGTCGTACCGTCCTTCGATCCACCTTCGCCTGGGAAACCCACTCAGCTACCAGCCTGGGCGGCACTTCGTCCCAACTCACAGGGTATCCATGCCACAGATTTCGTACCGCATCATGGCACTGGGCCATGAACGCCTGTATTCCATCAGTCGCGTACCGCTGTCTGCCCACTTGGTCGCTCATCTTGAGCAGGGCTGGACCATCGGCATCGCGGGGACAGATTGAACCACGTCTGCCTGGCTGGGGGATCGGCTTGTGCTTCGGATTGGGCTCATACGTCGGTACGGCAAACTGGACCTCGTCCGCCGGCTGCTCAGTCATACGCCCCCGCCCATCACTGACCCTGCTCCCAGCATGACAGGCCCCGGGCAGAGCAGGTAGAGGAGACAGCACATAGCCTTTGCCGCCGCGTCCAGGACACCGGACAGTTGCTGCCCGGGGGGATCAGCTCGCGTTCCTTGCGGGGCGTTGTGTTCATGGTGACCCGTGCTCGTGTCGGCAGTCGCGGCAGTGGCCGGGGGACGGGGCCCGGAAGGCGCGGTCGCAGTGGTCGCAGGACTGGAGGGGGTGCCGGATCTCGGGCACGGGTCCGCGCGGGGGCCGGACGGGAGGAACGGGCGGGAGCTGTGCGGCCAGGCGGTGCGCGAGCAGGGCGGCCGGGCGGACCAGTGGCTCGTTCGGCAGGTTCTCGGTCAGGGCGTGCCGCACGGCGGTGGGGGCGAGGTCCCGCTCCAGCCAGGCCGCGACGCCCGGCGCGAGGTGCTCGACGTCGGTGGCGGACAGCAGCAGCCTCGGGTCGTGACGGCGCAGGCCGGCCAGGACGTCGACGGCGGCCTGGAGGAGGTTGGCACCGGACAGGTCGGGCTGGGGCACGGCGGGGAGGCTCTTGCGCCGTCCCGCCGACGGCTCGTCCGGGCCGGTGCGCCGGGCGGACCGGCGGGCGGCCGTCTCCCGCGCGGCGGCGCGGTGACCGGGTTTGTTGCACGAGACCGTGCGGGTGACGATCCGTCCGGCGGCGGTCCGTACGTGGGTGCGGCGCAGGTAGCCGTGGGTTTCCAGCTCCCGCAGGGCCGTGGCGATGCGGGTGGGGCCCTCGGGGAAGCGGGCGGCGAGCGTCTTGATGTCGACGGCGGTGCCGGGGCGCACGGACTGGATGTAGCAGGCCAGTCCGATGGCCAGCAGGGACAGCTCCTGGTGCTGGGCCAGGTCGTTGCCGATCACGGTGAAGTTCTCGCGGTGGCGCACGTGCTCGTGGACGACGCCCGCGAACTGCCGCACGGCGGGGTGGTTTGTGCCGTGGTTACGGGACTGGGCGTGCGGGGGCACGCTAGGGTTTTCGGTGTCCATCGGGAAGGTCCTGCTTCCTCGGTGGTCAGGCCCTCGCCTCGGGATGCCAGTCCCGGCGAGGGCCGTCGCATGTCTGGAGTTGTCGCGCTGAGCGTAAGGCAGGCGACCGGTCCCGAATCCAGCCCAGCCAGGCATATTCACTCGGCCGAGTGAGCGGCCGCCGCGGGAGGGAGGGGAGGGGTCTGGCTGGGTGCTTTCTCCTCGGTGGGTAGTTCCTGGGGAGCGCCGGGAGTACCGGGTCCTGACGTTCCAGGTGCCGGTGCTTTCGGCGCGGAGAAAGCGAGTTCGACCCAGACGGTTTTGCGGGGCGGCGGTCCCTGGATCACCCCCCAGTGGTCGGCGAGGGCGGCCACGAGGGACAGGCCACGGCCGGCCTCGGCGGTGGTGCGGGCGGCGCGGAGCCGCGGCAACCGGTCACCGCGCGTGTCCGTGACCTCGATGCGGAGGGTGCCGCCGAGAACGCGGAGGCGGAGCTGGAAGTTCCGGCCGGGGACGCGTCCGTGGGTGGCCGCGTTGTTGGCCAGCTCGGCCACGATGAGCCGCGCCGGGTCCAAGGGAAGCCCCCACGACCGCAGTTGCTCGGTGGCGAGCAGACGAGCGAGGCGGGCGCCACGCGGAGTGGGGGACAGCAGCACGCGGAAGTCGCGGAGGGGTTTCTCGTTCATGTCACTCAGCGTGGCCGCACCGGCCTACCGTGGGCAGTGACACGGCGGTTGCGTACGGTGACTGTCCGGCGCTTGTCCGGTGGTGTCCGGGCTTGTCGGGGCGTCGTGTGCGGGTAGGGCGTGGCTGGCTGGCACGAGGCGGGACGACGGAGGAGCGCGCATGTCGGTGGACGAAGAGGTTCGGCGGCTGAGGACCGAGGCCGACGAGCCGGGGTGGGAGGTGGACCCGGACGACGAGTGGGGACTTGCCGTCGTGGCCACCGTGGGTCGGCAGTTGAAGCTGCGGCGCGAGGCCGTGGGTATGCGGGCCGGCGACTTCGGCAAGGCCGTGGGGTACGGCGAGGACCTCGTCTACAAGATCGAGGGCGGCAAGCGGATTCCCCGGCCGGAGTACCTGGACAGGGCGGACGACGTGCTGGACGCGGGCGGGCTGCTCGCGGCGATGAAGGACGACGTCGCGAAGGTCCGTTACCCGAAGAAGGTGCGGGACCTGGCGCAGATGGAGGCGCGAGCGGTCGAGATCGGCGTCTACGAGTGCAACATCATCGCCGGGTTGTTGCAGACCCCCGAGCACGCCCGGTCGGTCATCAGGGCGGCGCAGCCGCCGTACTCGCTCGACGACGTGGAGCGGATGGTCGCCGCGCGGCTGGCCCGGCAGTCGGTCTTCGACCGCGACCCGGCCCCTTCGATCCATTTCGTCCTTGAGGAAGCGCCGCTCCGCCGCCAGGTCGGAGGCACGAGAGCGTGGCGTCAGCAGCTCGAACGCCTGCTGGAGGTCGGACGGTTGCATTACGTCACGCTTCAGGTGATGCCGACGAACACGGAGGCCCATCCCGGCCTGGACGGCAGGATCGAGTTGCTGAAGTTCGCGGACGGCACTGCGGCCGGTCGCTCCGACGGTGCGTTCAACGGTCGGCCGATCACCGACCCGAAGCAGCTGCACATTCTTGAGCTGCGGTATGGCACGATCCGGGCGCAGGCTCTTTCATCGAGGGAGTCGCTGGAGTTCATCGAGCAACTGCTGGGAGAGACATGATCCGCAAGGCCGCAGCGGGGGACGCCTCGGAACTGGCGTGGTTCAAGAGCAGTTACAGCGGTGGCACCGACGGCGAGTCCTGCGTCGAGATCGCCGCTGCCCCCGGCACCGTCCACGTCCGTGACTCGAAGTACCGCGACGTCGGCCCCCGGCTCGCGCTGGCGCCGGAGGCCTGGGCCGACTTCGTGGCGTACGCCTCGGCGAGCTGATCGCCGGGGACGGTCAGGCGTCGTGGGTGCCGTCCCACGGCGGTCCGAAGCCCAGGCGGTCGGGGTGGAGTTCGGCCCACTCGTCGCCCTCCTCCTCGGACTCGACGAGGAGGCCGAAGAGGACGCCGTCGAGGACGCGCCGGAAGGGACGGACCGCGATGTCGCCGTAGGCGCGGGACGGCAGGGTCTCCAGCAGCTTGGTCAGGTGGGCCTCGGCCTGGCCGAGGACCGCCGGGTCGCGCTGCTGGTCGGCCCAGGTGCCGCCGCACCAGACCTCGGTGTCGCGGTGGACGCCGTCCGCGTCGAAGGTGTGCAGGACGGCGTAGAGCCGCCGGTGCTGCTCCCACCCGTCGTCGGGGGAGTACCCGACCGGGTAGGCGTACGTCACCGATGCCAGGAACTGGCCGTCGGCGTAGCGGCCGACGGTGGCCGTACGGCCGTCCGGCTCATGGGTGATCGGGATGACCTGGGGGATTGCCATGAGCGGCAACCTTAGGGCCGCCGCGTCGAGTTGCGAAGCCGGGGCGGTCGATACGTCCGGTACGGCGCGTATCTTCCGCTCCGGCCCGCCGGCCCGCCTTGGCCTTGGCCCGCCCCCGGCCCCGCTCCCCGTGAGAGGGGGCGTGTCAGCGGGCCACGTACTGGGTGAGGATCGCCTGCACCTCGTAGATGTCCACGCCCTTGGTGAAGGTCTTCGTGATCGGCATCTGGGAACCGGACACCCAGATCTTCAGCTCGGCGTCCAGGTCGAACGTGCCGGCCGTCTCGACGGCGAAGTGGGTGATCGAGCGGTACGGGATCGAGTGGTACTCGGTCTTCTTACCGGTGATGCCCTGCTTGTCGACCAGGATCAGGCGGCGGTCGGTGAGCATGATGGTGTCGCGGATCAGCAGGTAGGCGGCCCGCACCTGCTCGCCCTGGCCCAGCAGACGGGCGTAGTCCTGGGCCGCCTGGGCCGGGTCGATCGGGTGCGCGTTGCCGAAGAGTGCCATGTGGTCCCCCCACGTGTGGTGTTCCCACCGGTCAGAGACCTGACCGGTGTGTCCGGTGAGACGCGCGAGGCCCGGGAACGGTTGCGTTCCCGGGCCTCACGCGCTGGTGGGGACGGCGGTGTCACTCGCCGCCGAAGCGCTCCTTGTAGGCCTCGAGGTCGTCCTCGGTGAGCTTGGCGAAGAGCACCGGCGGCACGGTGAACGGGGTGCCCACCGGCACGGAGTTCAGCGCGCGGGCCTCCTCGGCGGACACCCAGGTGGCCGTGTCACCGTCGAGCTGGAACGCCTGGCGCATCGCCTCGCAGCTGGCCGGGATGAACGGCTCGGAGACGACGGCGTACAGGTGGATCAGGTTCATCGCGGTGCGCAGCGTCAGCGCCGCGCCGTCCTTGTCGGTCTTGATCTCCAGCCAGGGGGCCTTCTCCTCCAGGTAGGAGTTGCCCGCCGACCACAGCGCGCGCAGCGCGGCCGCGGCCTTGCGGAACTGGAGGGCCTCCATCTGGGTCTCGTACTCGGCCAGCAGCCCGGCGATTTGTTCGCCCAGCCGCGCCTCGGCCTCGCCGGGCTCGCCGCCCGCCGGGACCTCCTCGCCGAAGCGCTTCTTCGAGAAGGACAGCACCCGGTTGACGAAGTTGCCGAGGGTGTCGGCCAGGTCCTTGTTGACCGTCGCCGTGAAGTGCTCCCAGGTGAACGACGAGTCGTCGGACTCCGGGGCGTTGGCGATCAGGAAGTAGCGCCAGTAGTCGGCGGGCAGGATCTCCAGCGCCTGGTCGGTGAAGACGCCGCGCTTCTGCGAGGTGGAGAACTTGCCGCCGTAGTACGTCAGCCAGTTGAACGCCTTGACGACGTCGACCTTCTTCCACGGCTCGCGCACACCGAGCTGGGTGGCGGGGAACATCACCGTGTGGAACGGGACGTTGTCCTTGGCCATGAACTGGGTGTAGGTGACCGGGTTCTCGGCGCCGGACTCGGCGTCGGCCTCGTACCACCAGGACTTCCAGTCGCGGTCGGCCGACGGCTCGGCGTCCGCCCACTCCTTGGTGGCGGCCAGGTACTCGATCGGGGCGTCGAACCAGACGTAGAAGACCTTGCCCTCGGCCGCCAGCTCCGGCCAGGTGTCGGCCGGCACCGGCACGCCCCAGTCGAGGTCGCGGGTGATGGCGCGGTCGTGCAGGCCCTCGGTCAGCCACTTGCGGGCGATGGAGGACGACAGCTGCGGCCAGCGCTCCTCGTGGGCCGCCACCCACGCCTCGACCTCCTGCTGGAGCTTGGACTGCAGGAGAAAGAGGTGCTTGGTCTCGCGGACCTCCAGCTCGGTGGAGCCGGAGATCGCCGAACGCGGGTTCAGCAGGTCGGTCGGGTCCAGGACGCGGGTGCAGTTCTCGCACTGGTCGCCGCGGGCCTTGTCGTAGCCGCAGTGCGGGCAGGTGCCCTCGACGTACCGGTCCGGGAGGAACCGGCCGTCGGCCGGGGAGTAGACCTGGCGGATCGCCCGCTCCTCGATGAAGCCGTTCTCGTTCAGCTTCCGCGCGAAGTGCTGGGTGATCTCGACGTTCTCCTGCGAGGAGCTGCGGCCGAAGTGGTCGAAGGCGAGGGCGAAGCCGTCGTAGACCGCCTTCTGGGCGTCGTGGGCCTGGGCGCAGAACTCGGCGACCGGCAGGCCCCGCTCCTTCGCGGCGAGCTCGGCCGGAGTGCCGTGCTCGTCGGTGGCGCAGATGTACAGCACGTCGTGGCCGCGCTGGCGCAGGTAGCGGGAGTACACGTCGGCCGGGAGCATGGACCCCACCATGTTGCCCAGGTGCTTGATCCCGTTGATGTAGGGAAGGGCGCTGGTGATGAGGTGTCGAGCCACGGGGCTGCTCCCAGGTCGCTATGTCGTCGAACCGTGAAATCGTAGCCGACGTGGGGGTGCCGCCCGCCTCCCGTTTTGGTGGGTGGGAGGGGGCGGCACCGTTGATCTTGGGGCGGCGGGACCGGGCGGACGTCAGCCCTTGCGGGACCCCGGCTGCCAGTCGGCGAGGACGCCGTCGTAGAGCTCGCGGTCGGTGAGCTCCAGCGGCGTCGGGCCGGCGTGGAAGAACGCGGTGTTGCCGGTCTTCAGCTTGCGGGCGTAGTCGAACGCCTTGTTGTCGTGCTCGCCGAAGGCGACGAGGGAGAAGAAGACGCCGGGGTGCGAGGCGGCGGCCTCGGTGAACGCCTGGGTGGCGGGGGTCTTGGCGTCGGGGGCGCCGTCCGTCTGGAAGACGACCAGGGCGGGGGCCTTCGCGTCGCCCGAGGTGTCGTGCAGGCGCAGCACCTCGGCGACGGCGGCGTGGTAGCTGGTGCGGCCCATCCGGCCGAGGTCCGCGTGCAGGTCGTCGACCTTGTTCTCGAACGCGGTGAGGGTGAGCTCGCCGGTGCCGTCGATCTCCGTCGAGAAGAAGACGACGGGGAGGGCGGCCTTCTCCGGGCCCTCCGGGGCGAGGAGCGCGGCGAGGGCGAGGGCCTGCTCGCCGAGCGCCTGGGCGGAGCCGTCCTTGTAGTACGGCCGCATCGAGGCGGACCGGTCCAGCACGAGGTACACGCGGGCCCGCGTGTCCGCGAGCCCGCGGGCCTCCAGCGCGGCGGTCGCGGCGGCGTACGCGGGGGCGAGGGGGGTGGGGATCGCGGGGGCGTCGGTGTCGGTGTCGGTGTCCGCGTGGGCTTCGGTGTCCGCGTCGGTCTCGGTGTCCGCGTCGGCTTCGGCCGCCGGCTCGTCCTGGGCGTCGGCTTCGGCGTCGGTGTCGGGCTCAGCGTCGGTTTCGGCCTCCGGCTTGTCCTGCACCTCGGCGTCGGCGGCGGTGTCGGTGGCCGGCTCGTCCTGGGCGTCGGCTTCGGCGTCGGTGTCGGGCTCAGCGTCGGTTTCGGCCTCCGGCTTGTCCTGCACCTCGGCGTCGGCGGCGGTG